>JARBTX010000044.1 GCA_029239975.1 Anaerocolumna sp. | reverse complement strand
TAATTGCAGGATTTTTTATCTCTTTCTTAGGTGGAAGCAGGGTTCAAATTGGTGGCCCTACTGGTGCTTTTGTAGTTATTGTTTATGGCATAGTGGCACAGTATGGTATTGAAGGATTAACCATTGCAACGATTATGGCTGGGGTTTTTATGATATTTTTTGGTTTTATGAGATTTGGTAGTATTATAAAATTTGTTCCATATCCTATTACAACTGGCTTTACTAGTGGTATTGCGGTTGTATTATTATCAACACAGATTAAAGATTTCTTAGGGTTATCGATAAAAGAAGTCCCTTCTGAATTTATTCCAAAATGGCAATCCTATATATCTCATTTTTCAACGATTCATCTTGCTACCACCTTAGTTGGAATTGGTTCACTATTAATTATCATTTTTTGGCCAAAGATAAATAAAACAATCCCTGGTTCTTTAGTAGCATTGATTATTGCTACTCTTGTTGTAAAATTATTCAATTTACCAGTCGAAACGATTGGAAGTCGTTTTGGTGAAATTTCAAATTCAATTAGCTTTATAAAATTATCTGATTTACATATTTCTATTTCAGTATTAAAAAAGTTAATTCATCCAGCGATTACAATTGCATTTTTAGCTAGTATCGAATCTCTTCTTTCAGCAGTTGTTGCTGATGGTATGATTGGTAAGAAACATAACTCCAATATGGAACTTATAGCTGCAAGAACTGCAGCTAATGTAAAAAACGGTGGTCGTACGCCAATCGCCGGAATTGTACATGCTCTTACTCTTCTTTTAATAATGTTAATATTTATGCCACTTGCTAAATTAATACCAATGACCACATTGGCTGCAATTTTAGTTGTAGTTTCTTATAATATGAGTGAATGGCGTTCCTTTAAAGATTTATTAAAATCAACAAAAAGTGATATCTCTGTATTACTAGTGACTTTCCTTTTTACAATACTATTTGATTTAGTTGTTGCAATCAAAATCGGTATGGTTATTGCTATGTTCCTTTTCATAAGAAGAATGTCTGATAGTACAAGGATATCTGATGTAAGTATGAATTATCAGGAGATTTTTAATGATAATTCTGACGAGGATGATGATGCAACTACTACACCTAATTTAAGAGAGCATCTTAATTCCAAAATATTCTTATATGAAATAAATGGTCCATTATTTTTTGGTGCAACCAATACATTCCTTGATGTTATGAATGAAATAAATAGTGATTCCAGTGTCATTATATTCAAGATGAATTCGGTTCCACACATGGATGCAACTGCATTCAATGCACTAAAAAGAATTGAAAAAAGATGTAGAGAAAAAGATATCTTACTCCTTTATTCTGAATTAAATGAACAACCTATAAAATTACTTAAAAATGCAGGTTTTGTAACAAATTTAGGTGAAGATAGATTTTTTGATACTACAGAAAGTGCTATAAAGTATGCAAATGAATTTATAAATTGTACTATAGAATCTGTATCATAGTAATTTTCGTAAAATAAAAGCTTAAGCTATAGTAGAGAATACTTTATAGCTTAAGCTTTTTTAAATAACGAAATTTGAATTAAATTCTATAAGTTAATTACATGATACTCCTATTTATCCATCATCCATACATGTAATATTTTATTAATCACGTCTTTAAAGTCAATTCTTTCAATACTACTAGTAGTTAAAATAGGTACTTCTTCAATTAATTGGTCGCCTACATAGTATTTTGCACTACCTACAACGGTATCTGCTTCAACAGGTGCAGGAATTGCAGCAGGGATTTTATATACTACTTTTACGACTTCATTTTTACCAATTAGTAATGAGATGTCTCCGTCATAATGTAATCCGACTTGATTTATTTTTCCATCAATGACTTGAACTGGATCAAATTCTTTATTGGAATCAAAAATTTGGCGTTTCTCAAAGTTCTTCATACCATAATTCATTAGCGTTATTGTATCACTCCATTTGTAACTCTTATGTGGTGGCCACCCACAGCCTAGTACTGCAGAAACTAATGTCTTACCATTTTTCTTAACTGCACCAACAAAACAATACCCTGCTTTACCAGTAAATCCAGTTTTAATACCAATTGCACCATCATACATATACAAAAAACGATCTTTATTACTAACAGTAAAGGTACGACCTTTTTTTAGTTCACGGAAAGAATGAGATGCTGTATTAGTAATATTAATAAAATCCTTATTCTTAATTGCATAACTTGCTATTTTAGCTAATTCAGCTGCTGTTGTATAATGACCATCAGCATCAAGGCCATTTGGTGTTACAAAATTGGTATGTTTACAACCTAGTTCCTTGGCTTTTTTATTCATCATTTTTGCAAAACCTTCCACAGAGCCGCCAACATGCTCTGCTATCGCTACAGCTACATCATTATGTGATTCTAACATTAATGAATACAATAAATCATTTAATATGTACTGTTCACCTGCTGATACATTCAGTTGAACATCTGGCATAGTAGAAGCGTATTTCGATATGGTAACCACATCATCTAACTTAGCGTTCTCAAGTGCAACAATACAAGTCATGATTTTTGTGGTACTAGCCATTGGCATCTCATTATAACCATCTTTTTCGAAAAGAACCCGCCCACTCTCTGCATCCATTAATGCCGCTGACTTAGCCAATAATTTTAAACTATCGACTTCTGTCGCTGACACACCAGAATTACCATCAGAATTTTTTGTTTCTTCCTGATATTGGTCATTTGTCTCATCTAAATTCCTTATATTTTGCTGAAATAGACTTTCAGATTCCATTTTTTTAAGTAAACCTTCATAATATGGAATGGCGGTAAAAATAAGAACAATCAAACTTAAAACAATACCTATTAGTTTATTTTTCACTTCTATCTTCCTAGAGATTTATACTTATTTTAAGTTTATATCTTTTAGGTAATTATATTCCATAAAATTTAATGGACATGCACAAAATCTTAACCTTTATGTTCAAAAACGAATCAGGCTTTTATTCTTGCCCTGCTTTAAAGTTATAAATAGGTTTAATTACATCCAAAATATCAGCAGTAGGTCCTATATTTTTAATGATATCATCCATGTTTTTATATGCCATCGGACATTCGTCAAGAGTTTCTGCATTCACAGAAGTAGTATAGATATCTTTCATTTGTTTTTTAAATTCCGATACTGTGAAGGTATTTTTTGCAACGGTTCTACTTAATAATCTCCCTGCTCCATGAGGAGCAGATTGATTCCAATCATCATTTCCTTTACCAATACAAATTAGAGATCCATCACGCATATTTATTGGAATAATTAATTTCTCATTAAGTCTTGCAGATACAGCACCTTTTCGAAGTATCCTATTCTCTGTATCTATATAATTATGAATTGTTGTAAACTCCTCTTCCACTTTTAATTTCATACCTTTTATTATTTCATCCATCATAGCTTTTCTATTTAACATGGCAAATCGTTGAACTATCTTCATGTCATGGATATAATCTTCCATATAAGTACCAGTTAGATATGCTAATTCTTTTGGTACATCTGTTTTAATTTCATTTTTTAAATTATCGATAGCCTTTTGAATTTCTTTATCTCTACCTGCTTCTTTGTAATCTCTAATTAAATTGTCTATATCATCCTTAGTATTGCCATTTAAAGACTGGAATGCTAGATTTTGATAATACCCTGCAACTTCTAAGCCTAAATGCCTTGACCCAGAGTGAACTACTAGATAGATTACACCATTACTATCTTTATTCGCTTCAATAAAATGATTACCACCTCCAAGGGTACCTAATGACTTTGTTGCTCTATCAACATTAATCTTTGCATCCACTTTACATCGCAATTCTGATAAATCAATTTCATCATTTACTTTATGTAAATTTTCTCTTATGTTATATCCCGAAGGTATTTTTTCATAAATCAGCTTATCTAATTTCTGTAACTCTATATTCTTATTCTTAATTTTTATGGTTTCCATACCACATCCGATGTCTACTCCAACAAGGTTAGGAACAACACAATCATGAATAGTCATAGTTGTACCAATCGTACATCCGGCTCCTGCATGTACATCCGGCATAATACGTATCTTTGAGTGTTTCACAAATTCTTGATCACATAACGCTTGAATTTGCTTACTTGCAACATCTTCTAATGTATCTGTATAAATGATTGCTTCATTAAAATTTCCATTGATAATCTTCATAAAATCTCCTAATTTCTATATTCCATATTTTCATTATATATTTCACATTTCTTGGTGTATTCAATTATATCCATACATGTTTATTACGCTTCTTAAGACTTATTAGATAGTAATTTAATACTTCTCGTTTTTTCGTATCTTTTCTAATTTTTGTTTTTTCACATTAAGATGTCTTACTTTTGCTCTAGGATAATATTTATCACAGGTCTGACAATACCCTTTTTGACAAGCTTCTCTTCCTTTTTCACATTTTCCTGTAGATATATAATGTATACATACTGTTTCTCTTAATTTAGCCATATTATTCCTCCAAAATAAAAAAAGAGCCTAAAACTGGCTCTATCTTCTAATATTGTATGATTAATCACATTAAAATATTATTAATGTTCATAAATTACAATTTCAATAGGAATGGACACTACGCATGCCATTCTTCTCTGCCAATTTCATATAAAATATAATCCAATTATAGTTAGTATTATAACGTTGTTGATTTCGTATAAGCATGGGTAGTTCCTCCTTTCTTTGTATTAAATTGGAATATAACATATTTTATTCTTAATTGCAAGTTAATTTTTCTTAAGATAAGATTACATTTCTAACGGAAAGTTCCCTTACTTATAATGGTGTTGTTTTTATCTATAAATAACTTCAATCCCCACATATTACTGTGTTGTGAAAGAATTTATATATAATTGAGCGTAACAAAAATAAAAATAATGGTATTATTTCTTAATTTATTACCTTAATCTAAACTTTTATCATCATGAAATAACAATAATTCCATAAGACAATCTTAATAGTTTCATACACTTAAATTAAAATTCTACTGGTAAGATACCAATAAGATACTTGATAAAATTGTAAAGATAAATTTATGCAGTTATTTACAGAATCAAGTTTAGAATTATTAATTTAAGGAGAATAACTTATGAAAAAGAAGAAAATCGCAATTATTTTTGGAGGTTGCTCAACAGAATATGATGTTTCTCTTCAATCTGCATATGCAGTAATCAATTATATAAATAAAGAACAATATGAAACTATTTTAATAGGAATTACAAGACAAGGTCAGTGGTATCGTTATAGTGGTAGTATTGAACACATTAAAGATAATATTTGGCAAGCAGATCCATCCTGTATTCCTGCAATGATATCACCTAATCGAGAAGATCATGGCATTGTCGAAGTTCACGATAACAAAATTGTAAAGATTCCTATCGATGCTGCATTTCCAGTTATGCATGGTAAAAATGGTGAAGATGGAACCCTACAAGGTTTAATTGAAATGGCGGGAATTCCACTAGTAGGTTGCGATACGCTTAGTTCTGCAATATGTATGGATAAAGATGTAGCACATAAATTAGTGAGCTTAGCTGGTGTAAAAGTTCCTAAATCTTATGTATTTCACATAGATGATTCAATTACAGATATTATAACAAAATCTCAAACCTTAAAATATCCGCTATTTGTAAAACCTATGAAATCAGGGTCATCCATTGGTATTACAAAAGTCGATACTCCTGATAATCTTGTTGTTGCAGTTAAAGACGCTGCTTTATATGATGACACCATTATAATCGAAGAAAATATAGAAGGATTTGAAGTTGGTTGTGCCGTGTTAGGAAACAATGAATTCGTCGTTGGAGAAGTGGATGAAATTGAATTATCCAATGGTTTTTTCGATTATACAGAAAAGTATACGTTAAAAAGCTCTTATATTCATATGCCAGCGAGAATCGATGCAGAAACTGCTAATAAGGTAAAGAAAACAGCGATTACTATATATAAAGCGTTAAAATGCAAGGGCTTTGCTAGAGTGGATATGTTCTTAACCCCTACTGGTGAAATAGTTTTCAATGAAGTCAATACCATCCCTGGTTTTACTTCACACAGCCGTTATCCAAATATGCTTAAGGGTATTGGTATGTCATTTGAAGATATATTGGACAGGTTATTAACTTTGACTCTACAGAATGAATAATTAGGGAGAAAGGTGGATTTATCTATGAATCAAAAAATTCTTACTAAAAAAACAAATAGATTAAAAACCTTTTATCTTAATTCTAGCATTCAAGGTAAAAATGGTTTAAATAAAAGCAATATATATCATGGTAATTTAATTTTAGTCAATAAAGATAATCCATTAAATACAAAGGTAATTCATAAATACAATCATTTCGTACCAGGTGTTTTAAACCATAAAGATATATATCTAGAAATAGAAACTTATTTTAAGCTGAACCAGTTAATAAAGTATATTAATTCTGGAGATAGCATTATTCCTATTAGTGGCTATCGATCAATGCAGGAGCAAAAACAGATCTTCACTGATTCCATAAAAGAAAATGGAATGGATTTTACACAGAAATACGTAGCTCTACCTGGTCACAGTGAACATCAAACTGGTTTAGCAATTGATTTAGCAGAACAAAACGATGTGATTGATTTTATATGTCCGAACTTTCCGTATGATGGAATTTGTGGAGAGTTTCGTTTCCATGCAGGTAGATTCGGGTTTATAGAACGATATCCAGCAGGAAAAGAAGAGCTTACAGGAATTGGTCATGAACCATGGCATTTTCGTTATGTTTCCTATCCACATTCTGAGATTATACAAAACTTTGGATTTACGTTAGAAGAATATGTTCATTTTCTTAAAAATTTTAGCTTCAAAGATGATCATCTTAAATATAAAACTGATAAGTACGAATATGAAATCTTTTATGTAAAAGAATCCGATTTAATGAGTTTTAGCACTATTTTAGCCGAAGAAAAAAGACCATATCAAATATCTGGTAATAATGTGGATGGAATTATTATAACCCTATTGAATCAAGTAGTAAGAAAGTCAGGTGTAAAAACTTATGAAAGATACCATTAAAATAAATGAAACAAAACAAGGTGAATATGGAAGCATAGATTATTTTCGAATGATTGCAGCATTTTTAATCGTAGCCATCCATACTTCTCCTTTATCTTCTATCAATGATACATCTGATTTTTTATTAACAAGAGTAATTGCTCGTGTTGCGGTACCGTTTTTTATTATGGTTACCGGTTACTTTGTTGCTTCAAAGTTCTTTACAAAGGAAAATAATAATATCTCGTTTCATAATTTTATTAAAAAGACATTACTGCTTTACGGAGTCGCAATTATTCTTTATATCCCAATTAACATATATACTGGTTACTTTCATAAGAATTTTACACTTATAAAATTACTAAAAGATATTATTTTTAATGGGACTTTCTATCACTTATGGTACTTACCAGCCGTAGTATTAGGAGTTTACATCATATATCTTCTATCAAAAAAAGTAGGAATATATATAGTACTGTTGATTACAAGTTTTTTATATCTAGTCGGTTTGTTAGGTGATAATTATTTCTTTGTAGTTAATGGCACCCCCTCATTAAAATTTATTTATAATGTTTTATTCCAATTATTTGATTATACACGAAATGGCTTCTTTTTTGCACCTGTATTTTTATGCTTAGGTGTAATAGCAAAGAAACATATTGTAGAGAATCAGGTAAAGAAAACAGATACTAATAAAATTTTAATAAAAGCCTTAATTGGATTAATACTATCGATGGTACTATTTATCGCAGAAGGTTTATACTTACATTTCCACTTTGAGAACAGACATGATAGTATGTATCTGTTCCTTGTACCAACTATGTATTATCTCTTTATGATGTTACTTAGCATAAAGATTAAGCCAAATAAAGGATTGAGACTACTATCAATGGTTATTTACATTGTCCATCCTTTTGTAATTATTTATGTAAGGGGCTTCGCTAAAGTTATAAATCGAGAGAATTTATTTATCAATAATAGTGTAATACATTTTATATCCGTAAGTTTAATCTCATTTCTCATCGGGTATCTATGCTTAAAGATAACTAACATGTGGAAACGTACTAGGATAAACCCTGATAGCAGAGCTTGGATAGAAATAAATTTAGATAATCTTAAACATAATATTAATACATTAAAATCTGTTTTACCGAATCAATGCACACTAATGGCTGTTGTAAAAGCGAATGCATATGGCCATGGAGATATTGCTATCTCAAAAGAATTAAATAAGATAGATGTGAAAGATTTTGCAGTTGCCACTGTTTATGAAGGTATTCGCCTTCGAAAAAATGGGATTAAAGGAAATATACTAGTGTTAGGTTATACCAATCCTAAGGATTTTAAATTCTTAGTTAAATATCATTTGATTCAAACCGTTTTAGATTATGATTATGCGGTATCCTTAAATAATTTTGGTTACAAAGTAAATGTTCATATAAAAATTGATACTGGAATGCACCGTTTAGGTATTGATTATGACAGGATCAGCACTTTGTCACAGATCTTTCATCTACAAAATTTAAAAATAAAAGGTATGTTCACACATCTTTGTGTATCAGATTCATTACACCAAGACGATATATTATTTACGAATCATCAGATACACTGCTTTTATAAAACAATCGATTCACTTCGCTCCATGGGGTATAACCCTGGAAAAATACACATACAAAGTAGTTATGGTGTTCTAAATTATCCTGAGTTACAGTGCGATTATGCTAGAATCGGAATTGCTATGTATGGTGTCTTAAGTAATGATGTTGAAACGAAATTGTCCTTAGATTTAAAACCAGTTTTGTCAGTAAAAGCTAGAATTGTGTTAACCAAATCGATTCAACAAGGGGAAGCAATCAGTTATGGCAGACAATATATTGCCACTGATAACATGAAGATAGCCATCGTATCCATGGGTTATGCAGACGGTATTCCAAGAAGCTTATCTTTTGATAATGGTTACGTTATTGTAAATGGTGAAAAGGCTCCAATTGTTGGTAGAATCTGTATGGATCAATTCGTTATTGATATAACTGATATTTCAGATGTAGAGCAAAACGATGTCGTAACTATCATCGGGCAAGATGGGAATATTAAAATGACTTCAGAAGAAATTGCTATAAAATCAGGAACCATAACAAATGAATTATTAAGTAGATTAGGTAGCCGCTTAGTAAGAACTTATCGGTATTCTTAATGAAAGCACGTACAAACAAATCCTAACATACATTTATCAAAAAATCCTCAAAACATACTACATTTATTAAAAATCACAATACTACATTTATTAAAAATCACAATACTACATTTATTAAAAATCACAATACTACATTTATTAAAAATCTCTTGGATTATTATAAATCCAAGAGATTTTTTTTAAGTCAAAAAACTTTACTAATATAAGATTTTATATATTTAGACTAATCTATAGTTGATATTATTTTACCGATATCTCACCACAAAAATTTGTTTGAAGTCCTTTTACAATGTCAGAATACTGATTTGTACAACTTAAAATCCAAATTAATTTTGTATAAATTGCTTCTGATGTCATATCATATGCAGAAATAATTCCTATCTTATTAGCAGATACCCCAACCTCATATGTATCTAAATTGACACCATCATAAACACATTGAGTCGCCATAATGCATGGTATCCCTGATTTTATTAGATTTTCTATCTTACTCATTAACTCTTTATTGGCAACTGGCATACCACCAAGACCATAACCTTCTATGATTACACCTTGATAATTAGCATCTTTGATATAATCAATGATTCCAGCATCAATACCAGGGACTATTTTAAGCAGAAAAATCTTAGGAATAGTAGTTTGATTGTTTTTACAAACTAAAAGTTCAGAGTTTTCGTTTTGTTCTTTTGTTATAATCTCTTTATATTCTTCTGTTAAGTATATTCTTCTATCTTTAATCACACCAACATATGGATAATTACAGCTAATATAAGCATCCTTATTAATAGAACTACGCTTAAAGGCTCTCGTTCCTTTTATTATTTTATCATGAAATACAACAAATACTCCTGATAATCTATTATCCGCAGCTGTAATAATTGCATCTTTTAAATTACTTGCTCCATCACTATTTTCAAACACAATAGGAATCTGAGAACCAGTAAGTACAATTGGTTTATGAATACCAATAAATAGATATGATAGCATAGCAGCACTATATGACATGGTATCTGTACCATGTAAAATAACAATACCATCATAATCATTGATATGACTTCGTATGGTGGATTCTACTGCATACCAATCCACTGGAACAATGTTACTACTGTCCTTATTAAAAATTGGCATAATGGTAATATCATAATCACCCATAAGACTTATCATCTTTTCAAATAATAAATGCGCAACATCATCATTACTTGGTGCTAGCCCATATTCCGATTTCATACTAATAATGGTTCCACCAGTAGTAAGAATTAATATTCGCTTCACAGTAGTTTCCTCCTAAATGTCAAATTGAATCTAATTTCAATTATTATATGTCACCTTGAAACATAATGCAATATATACTTTAATTCACTATTATTTGAATTGATTCCTTGTAATATAAGTTAGTATACAATTCGCTGCTTCTTTTTGTCCACCTGCTTCCATAAATGAATCTCCTATTTGTTTACATGCTAACTTGTATTCTGCTAGATTAATTAATTGATTAACTGAATCCTGCAATATATTAGGTGTTATATCATCCATTTTTAATCCAATACCTGCACCCAAAGAAGTTAGTTGTTTTGTTACTGCAGGTTGGTCATTCATTAATGGTATAGCCACAACAGGTACTTGATGAAAAAGAGCTTCACTAACACTATTTAAACCACCATGACTTATGAAAGCATCTGCTTTTTTTAGTACAGCTACTTGTGGTACAAAATTCTTAACTATAAAATTATCAGGTATTGTCCCAAGCTCATCTATATTAATTTTATTTCCTACAGACATGATTACATTATAATCTGTTTCTTGAAATGCTTTAATACAATTTTTATAAAAAGTTAGATAATTATTATTAATGGTACCCAATGAAATATAAATTATTTTTTTATTTTCTAAGTTAGGAAATGAAAAATCATACGTTTTCTCTTCTTCTTTTATGGATGGTCCAACAAACTTATATGTCTCACTAAACTTTTCAGCTTCAGGTTGAAACAACCTAGAAGTATAAACTAAATTTAATTCTTCCGTTTCAAAGAATAAGTTATTTATATCAATTGTACTGTCACTCCATTGTATTTTTAACTGTTCAAGCTTTTCATAAATATAATCTAATTGTGGATGAAAACCAGGTTCAAGCATAAAAGGTGGTACTGGTAGCGTATTGGTAGCAAATGTTGTACATGAACATATTGCAGGCAACTGTAGTTTCTTTGCTACATATTTCCCACCGCCAAACATAGAATCATGAATAATATAATCAATCTTTATACCATCGACTTTGTTTAAAATAATTGGAACTGTGCACTCTAGCATCCTAAGTAAGAACTCAATTAAAGTAAAAAATGGATGATTTCCAGTAGGGCGATACTCTTTTAGAAATGAATTAAACTCTTCACCATAAGATATAAATATTGCACCCATATCTTCAATCCTATCTTTGTATTCATCTGTTGAAATATAAATAACTTCCTCTCCTCTTGTTATTAACTCTTTCACAAGCGGAAGTGTTGGATTTATATGACCAAATACATTCCCGTTAATAAATAATACTTTTCCCATAGAAACACCCTTTCCTGATTCAAAATTCATTCATATTTATAACCATTCAGTAAATTTGAAACTATTTTATTTATTTTCAATCCGATCTATTGTCTCATCACACCATTTGATAAATGCCTCCGTTGCAATAATACCATACCTTAATGGTGCTACCCAATAGACATAAACCTCGGATTCTTGTGCTTTTTCATCATCTATATAGGAATCTTCAATTCTTTTAAATTCATCGAGTTGTTTCATCTTTGACTCACGAACTTCATTAAGCATAAGTAAGATCTTATCTTTTGGTGCAAAATTACCATAGAACAGTTTAAGTAAAAGCTCAGATCTTGCTGGTTGATAATCTATTGGTGTCATTAACCATGAAGTAAATTCTTCTTTTCCCTTTTGTGTTGATTGATAAACTTTTCTCCTATTATCTGAATTCTGATTCACTTGTTCAATGCATCCTTCTTTTTCTAATTGAGCTAATACCGGATAAATATGTCCATAATTTTCATTCCAAAAATGTGAAATACTATTATCACAGAATTTTTTTATATCATATCCTGAACCCTGCATTAAACTTAAGGCACCTAATATTGCATATCTAGTTTTATTTTTTATCATTATTCATCTCCTAACTATATCAGACTGATATATTTTCATTAGATTATATCACTCTGATATATAATGTCAATATTAATTTACATATTTAATTAATTAAATTAAAAAAGTACTATTCAATTATCTATAGAATAGTACTCTTAGAAATCTCTTATATACGACATAAATAATACATTTCACATAAACTATATAACTTAAAACAATATTTGATTTCTTTTGTTGTAAAGTGTTTTATAGCCAAAATGCAATGAGCAAAACACAGTTAAACAAACCGAAGTACAAATAGCTATCATAATTGCTATTTGATACATAATTGCTGTTGTAGGTAATGTTCCAGATAGAATCTGTCCTGTCATCATACCTGGTAATGACACTATTCCCATTCCTAACATATTATTCATCGTTGGTAATAATGCAGTCTCTAGTGAATTATTTACAAAAGGTAATAATATCTTTTTAGGTGTAACCCCTAAATTCAATAAAGCATCAATTTTGTTTCTTTGACTTTTGAGATTCTCTGTAAAGGTTTTTAAACCTAATGTAACTCCTGTCATGGCATTACCCATTATCATTCCAGCTAACGGTATTGTATACTGTGGGTTAAATATACTTTTTCCAACTACAATAGTAACAAAATATATTAAAATAAATAGTCCTGATAAACTTAAAGACAATGCAACTGAAATTTTAAATTTTTTATTTAGTTCTTTATTCTTAGATAAAACTCTTCTTATGGAAAATGCTATCATTGCAATGATATAAAGGATTACAAAAATCGGATGTGGATTCTTAAAAATATAGGTTAATATAAACCCAGCAAGCACTAATTGTATAGTCATACGAAAGCTTGCAACCATTAATAACTTAGTCCTATTAATTTTTGATCGTTTCATAATGAATAGAATAATTAGCAATAATAGATACACTAAGCTAAACTGTATGAGATTTAATTTTACTGCTCCTTCCACTATTCAGTTCTCCTTTCTATCCTTATTGTTTGCTCCGAAAAGTTTTCACTCAATAATGGATCATGGCTAATAACAATCATTGTAATCCCTTTCTCTTTGCAGAAATTGATTACATTCTGAATAACCCTATGACTATTTTCTTTATCAAGTGCAGATGTTGGTTCATCAAGCATAACAATTTTTGGTAGAAATGATAAATAGATTGCTATATATACTCTTTGTTTTTCTCCACCGGACATTGTCGTACAATCCTTATCTAATGAAAAATCAATACAACACATATTAAGTATATCTTTCATTTCTTTTTCACTTATAAGCGGTAGATTTCTGTATTCATAAAACTGCTTAAAATTGTCTCTGATACTCATGTCAAATAAGTAAACACTTTGGCTAATTAGTAAGATCTCTTGTCTTAACTCTATGGTATCAATTAAAGTTATGTCAACTCCTTGATAAAAAATTATTCCACCACTTGGAGTTAAGGTTCCATTAAACAAACGAAGTAATGTAGATTTACCAGATCCACTTTTGCCAATAATAAAATTAGCTTTTTGGTTTTGAATCTTTATATCTTGATAAAATATCATATCTTGAAATACTAAATCTTTTGTTTCTAATATATAATTCGAATCCACTTTTCTACTCCTTTTTCTTGTATTAATAATACACAAAATATTTATCCTTATCTATGTATTATATATTTAATATTAATTTATTAAATTTAATGCTTCATTTAACTTTATTATATTATATTCAAATATATTAATACAAAAAAACACCAAATTATATATTTCTAAGCTGAACCTAAAAATTTATTAATTTGGTGTTTTTCATTTATAATTTAAATTGTCCTATTAAATGTTCTAATTCAACTGCAATTGATTGTAATTCTCTTGCTGATTCAGAAACATATTCCATACTAACTAACTGTTGCTCTAAGGTCGAAGAAATCTCTTCTGTCGCTGAAGTTGTTTGTTGTGCAATGGATGATATACTCTCAATTGCTTCAACAACTTCATTCTTATCGTTATTGACACGAGTAATCCCATCAATTATAACACCAATTTCACTTATTATTTTCGCAACTGTTAGCTCAATTTGTACAAATGCTTTCCCTGTTTCACTAGAGACATCTGTTGTTTTATTAATAACATTGGAACCTTGGTCCATAAATTCTTGTGTTGTTGCAATAGCTAGACTCACTTCTCCAATGATATTCTCAATTCCTATAATTGATTTTGAAGTTTGCTCAGCTAATTCACCAATTTCACCTGCTACAACTGCAAAACCTTTTCCATTTTCACCAGCTCTTGCACTTTCAATCATTGCATTTAGAGCAAGTAAATTTGTTTGTTTCGCTATGTTTTTGATTACGGTTGTAATTTGTGTAATGGTTTCTGATTTCGAGCCCAACATATCAACTTGTTCTTTTACTTTATTAGTAACAAGAACATTTTCATTAATAGCATCTTTAAGTTCTTGTATACAACTTGTACCGGTTTCATTTGCTAGTCTTGTTTGTTCAATACTTTCTTTCATAATATCTGCTCTTTGGAAGATTGTATTAATCTCATCCGCAAGAGTATTAAGTCGTTCGAGTCCATCTTGAGAATTATTTGCTAAATCATTGGAACCCATGGCAAGTTCTTCGGATGCTTTTGAAATTCCTTCCGCAGTTGTAGATGTTTCTTCAATTACAGTTGTTAATTTTTGTGAGTTTCTAGATACTTGATACCCATTTTCTTTAATTTCACGAACCATTTCTCTAAGCGATTCTTTCATATGATTCATTGCTGTACTCATATCACCAATTTCATCATTGGTTTTATATTCAAAGTCTACTGTAAAATCGCCATCTGCAAATACTTTCAATTTTTTGGACATCGTTTTTATTGGTTTAATAATAATTTTTTGAGCCATTACTATACCTATAACCCCAGCAATAAGTATAATAAATAGGGAAAGAAGAATTGTTTCGATCATGCTTTGCTTTATTTGGTCATACATACTACTTAGTGATATACCAAGATTTAAAGCACCTGATAATTCTTCGCTATATGAAAAATCGGTTGAAATATTGAAAACTTTTTCTCCAGAAGCTATGGTTAACATTTGACCCATTGTCTTCTGTTCACTAACAACAGTGGAAACATCACCTTTTGATGTTGCAGATGACACTGCATCAACATCACTTCCATTTCCTTCTTTTATTTCACTATTGTCGGAAACGATTACAGTAGAATTTTCATCAGACAGAGAAATATAAACTAAATTACCATTGCTATCATTCTTAATTTCTTTAAATATATCTTGTAATCCTTTTAAATCAGATATATGATTTTTTATTATCTCGCGTTTTAAATTAATAATTAATGTTGTGCCATCACGCTCCATTTGATTTGTTACAGATCGCTGAATTTCATAATACGAAATTGTAGCGAAGGATGCAGCACACAAAATAACGATAAAAATAATAACAGCTAACATTTTTCTTGTTAAAGTTTTCAACATATTTCTCTTCTCCCCGACTTTTTTTTGCAATTTTCTACAATTATACATGATGATGCAAAAAAAGTAAAGTAGACCACCAAAACTGATATATACTAATTTTTAATCATTATTTATAAGTTTTTGATTGAATTATTAGTATATTTAAACCAAAAATAGTAATAACCACCATAACCACAATAAATTCTACTAAATTACTTATATTTCCCATAGATCCATGAGTTTGCGGTTAGATTTTTACTAAGATAATCAATTACTTTGTTAATTTTAATCTCTTTATGGTATTCTGCCATGTTACATAACTCTTTGTCCATTTTTTTTAGATATGAATAACGAATCGTATTTGCCCTTTTTATTTCATACTCTTTTCCAATTAATTCTGGCAATTCCCAAACTTCACCAATATGTACCATTTTCATTTTTTTACTACTCATTTCAATACATTCACTAAGTTTTTGTCGACAAACAACTCCTTGCTTATGAGTTTGGACAGATGTAACCCATCCATCTCTTAAAGGATTTTGTTGGTTTGAATTTAGTGATAATAAGGTATTGTCAATCTCAATTTGAGATTTATTATTGCTATATAGAAAATTATCAAAAGTTATTTGTTCATAAGAATCAGTAATTTTCTTTTTATTCTTTTCTTCCCAAAGACGTAAGTCCTTCTCTTTTTCTACTCGTTCTTTATTGTATATAATTCCTATTTTATTTATGTTTTCTACTTTTTTTATCGGTTCATCTTTTATTATACGTTCATCTTTTTTTATACGTTCATCTTGATTTATACGTTCATCTATTTTTATACGTTCATCTTTTTTTATACGTTCATCTTTTTTTATGCATTCATCTTGATTTATGTCGACTTCATTATCAACGAGATTTACCTGGTTTGTACAGTCTCCTTTTTCTGCGTTGATTTCTTTATTGACGTAATTTACCTTCTTAAGGAGTTCTTCTTTTTCTGAGTTGATTTCTTCATCAACGTGATTTACCTTTTTTATAAGTTTTTTAACACGTTCTTCTTTCAGTAAATTATTAATAGCATCAATCTCTCTTAGACAATTCTCATAAAAATCGCAATTAAACTCACCATCCGGTAGTAATGATAAATCGATTAATGGATAATCTTGATATAATAATTTCTTTCGTTTTAATTCACTTATATAAAGATTGGCTTTTAAACTAATTTTTTCGTTATTCTCATCTAAAATTTTAACGATTGGAGACGCGCTTGTTGAAATTAAGTATTCAAATGTTTGTAAACTTTCCGATTTGTATTTCTTACTACTTAATATCCATACATCTATTATGTTGTTTTCTAAAAAATAATTATGTTTTTCTTCCCACTCAGCTAATTTCATATCACTGCTAAGGTATTCTACACTTAATATAGAATCTCCATTATCGATATAGATGCCAGAACGATATTTTTCGCTTAGTTTATGATTCAATAAAATCGAAGCATTCGGAAAACTTTTCTTAGCTAACTGATATAACAACCTTCTTCCCAGAAAATATCTAGCTCCACCTTTGACACTATGAATTACACAATTTGAATTCTCATGATGCTTAAAATAAGGCTCCATTATAGGACCAGCACAAAGAATCAGATGTTCACCACATTCGGGACATACGAATTGATTGTTTTGGCTAACTTTGCGCATATCCAGTCGATAATCTTCATAATAATTTCCTTTTTCATCTTTTAAATCATAGACGCACCACAGATTCCCATTATAGAATGCGCTCTCTATTGTAACCAAAATCTTTGCCTCCCCACACTACATGTGCAAATTGCCACTCCCACAGCATAAATAAGAATTTTAGCATCTGCATCATTTAATTAACTATATAGTTTTTAATTATCTATTACTTACGAAACAGATAACTTTCTAGTAAAAATATGATCATTTACACTTGAGTCTATTTTCGCAATAAATCTTATATATTCATTCATTGATAATTCAAAGGATTTTTCAGGGCTTATATATTTGGAAAATGATACTGCATTTTTTTGTGTATCACTACCAAAAATAATATATTTTATATGTCTATCATCAGGAGTAAAATTATTTATTCCATACCCATCACTACTAGTAAAACCGAAAAGCACAATTCTATTATTTTCTCTACCAGCAACTAAAACCGATATTGGTGCATTCTTCTCATTTATAATCTTGGATAACTCACACAAATCATAAATTACAGTTGTTGGTTTTAATGTATTTATATTCACATTAGACTCAGTTGCTAATCTTTTATATTCATTTAAAACCAATTCTAAGCATTCTTTCGCACCAAAAAAACCAACAATGCAGTCTTCATTGAGATTTAACATCATCTCATTATCAGTAGATTTCATCTCCCCTGTTTCGTTATCAAGTACTAACCCATCACTTTTTACTACTACTCTTGATATATCTGCTACAGCTAATACGATGCTCATAGTATCTCCTTATGTATGTGTACAATTTTGCTTTTATTCTATATGAATTAATGCATCTTTTATTTTTTATGCATTAAACACACCTAGTATTATACAACAATAAGAATAGCATGGAAAGAAAAGATTCTATACTCTTACACTAAATGAAATGTATTAAAAACGTAATATATAGTATTTTATTCGAATTATGTTTTAGAAAAATAAAGCTTAAAGCTGTTACATATTTTACCTTCAATTTTATACTACGGAATTTTCGTAGATTAAAAAACCAAATGTAATGATACATAACAGCTTCCAAGTTAAGAATATTAACTTTCATTTTCATCTTTTAAATTTTTTACAGCAACGGATAACATCAACTTAATACGATTTAATTGATTTACATGTGAGATTCCAGGGTCATAATCTATAGGCACTATATTGGCTTTTGGATATTTTTCTTTTAGGGGTTTAAACATTCCTTTTCCAGTCACATGATTTGGTAGGCATGCAAGTGGTTGAACACATATAATATTACTAGTACCACTTTTAATGAATTCAATCATTTCAGCTGTGACAAGCCACCCCTCACCTGTTTGATTACCTAATGAGACTACACTAGAAGCCATTTCTGCCAACTCATCAATTGTTGAAGGTCTTGTAAAATGAGCGCTTTCATCTAGGGCATCCATCATTACTTTTCTATACTGTTTCATATATACTGTTGCAATGTTACAAAAGTCTCGAATCAACCTTTTACCTGCAAGATATTTGTATTTAAATCTTGAGTTATAAGAGGAATAAAAGAAGAAATCCAATAAATCAGGCACTACTGCTTCTGCACCACTTTGTTCTAGTATATTAACGATATCATTATTTGCTGTCGGATGATATTTTAAAAGAATTTCTCCTACCACTGCAACCTTTGGTTTTTTCATATCTATTACATCTAAATGATCAAATTCATTAATTATTTCACGTATATTTTTATTAAATTCTCGTTTATTTGCAGTTCGAATGTTCTTAATTGCAATGTCATTCCATTTTTCATACAACCCATTCGCACTACCTTCTATCATTTCATAAGGTCTTGTTCGGTAAAGCACACGCATAAACAAATCTCCATATACAAGAGCCATAATACTTCGATTAATTAACCCTAACGATAATTTGAAACCTGGTTGTTTCTCGAGACCAACAAAATTCATAGATATTATAGGCACTTGTTCAAATCCTGCCTGTTTTAACCCCATTTTTAAAAACCCAATATAATTGGTAGCTCTACATCCGCCACCTGTTTGTGAGATTATAACAGATGTATTATTCACATCATATTGTCCTGATTTTAATGCACTCACAATTTGTCCAACCATAATGACAGCAGGGAAACAAGCATCATTATTAACAAGTTTCAAACCTTCATCCACTGCTTTTTGATCCATTGCTGGTAAAACTTCTAGTTGGTAACCACAGGCTTTGGCAGCTTCTTTTACTAATTCAAAATGTATTGGTGCCATCTGCGGTGCTAATATGGTATGTTGTTTCTTCATTTGTTTTGTAAATTTTGGAGTGTAATAAGAATTATCTATTATCTCGTATTTATAATTAACTCTTTCTCTCTCTTCCATAGCCGCTTTTAGAGAACGAATTCTAATTTTTGCTGCACCAAGATTATTACCTTCATCGATTTTAAGCATAGTATACATTTTACCACCAGATGCTAAAATCTCAGCAATTTGATCTGTCGTTACAGCATCAAGACCACAACCAAAGGAGTTTAATTGGATTAAATCAAGACCAGCGACCTTTTTTACAAAAGATGCTGCGCGATATAATCTTGAATTGTACATCCATTGATCTACTACTCGAAGTTTATAATTAAGGGGACTTAAGTGAGATATACTATCTTCTGTTAAAATAGCCATATCATAGGACGCGATTAAGTCAGGAATACCATGATTAATTTCAGGATCTATATGATATGGTTTACCACATAAGACAATCCCTTTCATATGATGTTCTCTGATATAAGCAATCGCCTCTTCACCCTTTTGCTGAATATCTTTTTTATATTGTTCTCTTTCTTTTGCCGCTTTATCTACGGCTCGCTTTGCCTCATCAATAGTAACATGATAATCTCTAAATTCTTCTACCACTCTTTTTACTAGAGCTTTATAATTATTTAAAGAGACAAAAGGGGATAAATAGGTTATTTGTTTTACCTTTATATCATCCATATTATGCTTAATAACTTCAGGATAGGAAGTAACAATTGGACAATTAAAATGATTGTTCGCATCTTGAAATTCTTTCTTTTCATATGCTACGGATGGATAAAAAATTGTTTTTATCCCTTTATTCATTAAATCCATAACATGTCCATGACAAAGTTTTGCTGGATAACAGGCTGATTCCGATGGAATTGTTTCAAGACCTGATTCATAGAGCTTTTTACTTGATGGTGATGATACGATTACCCGAAATCCAAGTTCTGTTAATAAGGTAAACCAAAATGGGTAATTTTCAAACATATTTAATACTCTTGGAATACCAATGACACCCCGATTTGCATCTTCTAACTTTAAAGGTTTGTATGCAAACGTTCGTTTATATTTGTATTCAACCAAGTTTGGTACTTTACTCTCCGTTTTCTTTTGAATTCCAAGACCTTTTTCGCAACGATTCCCAGCTGTGTAAGATTCTCCATTGGAAAATTCATTTATTGTTAATAAACAATGGTTTCCACAATTTGAACACCTGCGAAAGGATGATTTCATAGTGAAATTTTCTAGTTCTTCATATGGTAATATACTTGAAGTTTTATATAAATAACTTGTTTCTATATTACTATTACGCAAATTGTCTATTTCAAATAGTTCTTTGTTTTTTATTTCATTGTTTTTTATCTCTATATTTTCTAAAGATTCACTCTTTTTATAATGTAATTCTTCATGGAATCTTTCTTTCGCAATTAAAGCTGCTCCAAAGGCCCCCATGAGACCTGCTATATCTGGTCTTACAGCTTTTCTTCCAGATATTAATTCAAAACTTCTTAGCACTGCATCGTTATAAAATGTACCACCTTGAACGATAATCTTTTCTCCGAGATCTTTTTCACTCTTAATTTTAATGACCTTGTATAATGCATTTTTTATTACAGAATAAGATAAACCAGCAGACAAATCTGCGATATCTGCACCTTCTTTTTGAGCTTGTTTCACTCTAGAATTCATAAATACGGTGCATTTTGAACCTAGATCCACAGGTGACGACGAAAAAAGTGCAGCTTTTGCGAATTCATTTACAGACAGATTTAAAGATGTAGCAAACCCTTCTATGAAAGACCCACATCCTGATGAACATGCTTCATTTAATAATATACTATCTATTGCACCATTTTTAATCCGCAGACATTTCATATCTTGTCCGCCGATGTCTAATATAAAATCAACACCGGGTAAAAAGAAATCTGCAGCTTTATAATGCGCGATTGTTTCAATTTCTCCAAGATCTATATGAAGTGCTGCCTTAATTAATGCTTCCCCATAACCTGTAACCGTACTTTTAGCAATTGATACATTGGTAGGTAGCTTTTGATATAAATCCTTCATGATAGCGACTATCTTCTTTAACGGATCACCTTCATTGCTTCCATAATAGGTATATAATAACTCCGCATTCTCACCGATTAATGCAATCTTAGTTGTAGTTGAACCTGCATCAATTCCCAAAAATACATTACCAGAGTAATTCGATAACTCTTCTCTTTTTAAACTAGCGTATTGATGTTCCTTTATAAATTCCTTATAATCTAGCTCATCTTTAAATAAAGGAACCAAACGATTCAAGGCATCTTCTTTTTTATGAAGTAAATCGTCAGCTTTTTCTTTTATATCTCCTAAAGAAATTTCTTTTTCTTCACTGGATAGAAGTGCTGCGCCGATTGCTACATACAATTGAGAATGAATTGGTGATACAGCATTATCTTCGGATAAATGTAACGTATCGATAAAACGATTTCTTAATTCTGATAGAAAGTAAAGTGGTCCACCCAAAAAAGCAATTTTTCCACGTATTGGTTTCCCACATGCTAAACCACCAATGGTTTGATTTACAACTGCCTGAAATATTGAGGCCGCTATATCTTCTTTTCTGGCACCGTCATTAATCAATGGTTGAATATCTGTTTTTGCAAATACCCCACACCTTGAAGCGATAGGATATATTACTTTATAGTCTTTGGCATATTCATTTAAACCTGAAGCATCTGTATTTAGTAATGTAGCCATTTGATCAATAAAAGCACCTGTACCACCAGCACAGCTTCCGTTCATACGTTGTTCGATTCCACCACGAAAATATGTTATTTTTGCATCTTCACCGCCTAATTCAATTACTACATCTGTTTCTGGTATAATTGTTTCAACTGACTTTGAACATGCAATCACTTCTTGTACAAAATTTATTCCTAACCACTTCGAGACGGATAATCCACTAGATCCAGATATGTTCATAGTGCATTTTATGTCTCCGAGATTATCATAACAATTCTGAATTAATTCAATAATTGTTCTTTTAACATCAGATAAATGTCTCTTATATTCACTATAAATTAGTACGTTTTCATTATATAATACAGCTAATTTTACAGTGGTTGAACCAACATCCAAACCTATTTTATATTTACTCATTTTTACGTCTCCTACTTTACTAACAAATTCAAATCCCTTATACATTTACTTATTTATTATTTACCAGAATTGCTAAATAATTCATTTTAGATGTATACTTATCGAAATCTTGGAATTTCTAGTATCCGTGTGATGACAACATCAAAAAAGTGCATCACACAATGTAGTGTGATGCACTTATAGAAATAAATCATTTCTTATTTCGAATATAGTAAAACATATATTGCTGAACGATTCCAGCATATCCGTTATATTGTTCAAGTTCAAATTGATTATTATAAATGTCGTTTAATATTCTTGCAATCCAGACATCAATAGGAAATGCATCTATTTGATGCAAACCATATAGTGCTACGCAGTTTGCAACTTTAATTCCAACACCAGGTAAATTTTTTAATTGATTCATTGCCTCTTCATTGCTACAAGATTTTAATTTTAATAAATCTATGTCACCATTTGCTACTGCTTGCGAAGTTTTTAAGATATATACATCTCTGTAACCTAACCCTATCTCTCGTAGCTCGGATTGTTTTGCATTAGACAGACGCTCTGGAGTGGGAAAGGTATAGAAAGTCTGATTGTTATGATTTATTTTATCTCCGTATTTTTTACTTAATTGTTCAATACAACTTTTTATAGCTGGTATATTTTTTCTTTGTGAAATAATAAAACTGATTAGTATCTCAAATAAATCCTGTTTTAGAATACGTAGTCCACTTCCATATGCCGCTGCTTCTCTTAAAAATATATCTTCTCCATTAATTAAACTTGTAACGATAGTATCATATTGATATGATAAATCAAAATATTCTTTCCAAATAGTTTCATAATCTTCTTCACTACAAGTAATCTCTATGGTATCTGGTCCTTGCTGGGTAAGTTCAATATATTTTCCAAACGCAACTAAATTATATGTATCTTGATTCATCTGATTCATCCGAAAACATTGTCCTGAATCTGCAATGTGCTTTATATTAAAATTCTTAGATTGTATAATCATGCTTTTTCCTTCCAGTAAAATACTCTATCTTTTTACATCGTTACCTTATCATATACCTTAAATTATACTACTAAAAGATAGGTTTGTCATATGGAAAAAAGGGGCTATTTTAGCAATAATCCATGATAGAAATCAAAGTATATACTAAAATAGCCTGATAATGCATTATAATACTTTCCTAATTATATGGTTCTATTTCAATTTCTTTAAACCTACATATACTAGCGCTGAACCAGCTAACGTAATAAGAGCAAAAACTGTAGTTCCATTAGAACTGCCTGTTTTAGGAACATCAGTAGCTTCAGGAGTAGCAGTTGCTTCTGCAGTTTCATCTACCGTTGTATCAGCTGTAGCTTCTGAAACTGTAGCTTCTGTAGCTAATGTAGAATTCGCATCATCAGATAAAAATACATCTTTAATAGAATATACACTAGAACCACCATCTAATCCCATAAAATTCATCCAAGAGATCATTGTTAAGCCTTTTTCTTGAACTGGTAGTACTACATCTTGATATTCTTCTGTAAGAGTGATACCTAAATCAGAAATATTAAAAGTGTATGTATCAGAAACTGCTATTTGTGCTTTTGCAGTATCACCTGTAGCTTTCATTATTACGTGTAGATAAGGAACATCAACGGCAGCATCTGCCATATTTAATTGCGTCCAATTACCTGGTCCTTGAACTACACCATCCACTGCTTCACCAGCGTTAATAAATCCACCTGTTTGAAACGCTCCATCCTGTAAAAGATATGTGGATGCAGCTGATACCTGTGTAGCCATAGCTAGTAATAAACATACTGCTAACATAAGTGTAGATAATCTTTTAACCATTTTTAATCTCTTCATTTTAATCCTCCTAATATTGTTGGTTGGTTTAACGTTAAACTATGTAAAGATTAGCTAGTTAATTACAAACAATATACCACACCCCGTACCGTTAATGTAAAATCTTACAAACTTCAAAGCTGTATGTGTGGTATTTCAAACCTTAAATATCTTTATGACGTATATTATATAGAATTAGGTTTTATTGTTCATAATGTACACATTTAACGTTTAACTAAATACTATCATTTGTATTTTATTTTGTCAATATGTATTTTTACATTTTTATCCTAATAAGATTATTATATTTTTTCACGAATATTGTTGATTATATTTATAAATATTTCACAAATTACTTTACTACATTTATAACACATAGTATAATCAAGATAGCGTTTTAGAAAGGAGTTGGTATTTATGAACAAGATTAACCAGAACTTAAAAAAGAAATTACTTACAGTAGGTCAGATCATTGCTATGTTAACTTTTTTCATTTCAGTAATCATATTAATCAATGAACAGATCATTCAACCATATCACTCCAAAAAAGTAATAGAAAAAACCCAGCAACTCTATTATGAAACTTTATCTATTACAGCATCTAACATTAATAATTTGAGCATTATATCAAAAGATAGTACGAATGAAACTAATAACAACTCTACTAACAACTCTCTTTCACCCAACACTAGCCTTGAAGATTCTAATACAAGTGTAACAAATACTACAGATAGAGATTCAAAAGGCAGATTATTAAAATTCACCAAGTTATTAGAAACAAACGAAGATGTGAAAGGTTGGATTTCTATTGAAGGAACAAACATAAATTATCCAGTACTCCAATCAGATAAGAATGATCCTGAATTGTATTTGACTAGAAATATTAAGAAAGAACTTGATAAATGTGGAAGCATTTTTATCGATGTGAATTCATCTGTTGAACAGAATACAAAAAATCTTGTCCTGCATGGGCACAATATGACTTCCACAGATAATATGTTCCACTACCTTCCTGAATATAAAAATCTGGAGTTTTATCAAAAGCATTCCATTATTTCTTTTGATACTATTTATGAACTAGGTGACTGGAAGATTATCTCTATCTTTATAACAGATGCATCGAATAAAGCAGATGATTTCTTCAATTATTTAAAAGCTACGTTTAAAGATGATTCTGACTTCCTTAATTTTATATATCAGTTAAGAACCAGATCCATCATAAATTGTCCCGTCGATGTAAATGAAGACGATCAAATTCTTACACTATCAACCTGCTCTTATGAATTAGATAATTATCGAACCGTCATCGTTGCAAGAAAAGTTAGAGATGGTGAACTTAATAGTGTTGCTGTTAAAGACGCTACCAAAAATGAGAATCCGCTCTACCCAAAAAGCTTCTATGACTATTATGGTGGTCACTCTCCAAATGTAACAACTTTTGAGGAAGCATTAAAAGAAGGAACGATAACTTGGTACAAATAAGTTAGGTTCCTTCTTTTATATACAATAGTAATAATTTTCAACATTACCTAATCTTCTTCAAGGATAGACACAATACGTTGCATAGATTCATTAAATTCTGCATCTGAAGAATTTTTAAAAATCAATAAGTCATCACTAACATTAGGATCATCTAATGTAGTTGGAACTTCAAAATTACAACCTGCGATATATTGATCCCAATGCTCAATCTTCCATGTATCCCTTGGAGAATTTCTTTGCATCATTCTTTGTTTACATACTTTAATTGTAGTTTCAACCCAAATAACAACAAGTTTTGCATCCTTTGTTTTTAATTTCGTCTTTAAATCATCCATATATTTTTGATCACGAATTTCTCTCGTAAATGGTGCATTAATTAAAACAATATCATCATAATCAAGAGCTTCTAAGGCTAAGGCAACGATAGCTTCATATTCTGGGTCACGAATATTCTCTTCAAAAAATTCAGAACTCCTATTAATCTCTTGGTTAGCAACTTTAAAAATCTGATGTGATAAACAAATTAATGTGTCCTTGTCTAAATATACAACATGATTTAAAGCCTTAGCTAATTGCTTTGAGACATAAGTTTTTCCGCACGCAGGTGGTGATGTTACCAAAATCAACTTCTTCATAACTTATCCTCCTAAATTATCCAAAACCGTATTTGTTCTCATTCTACGCTAAGTTCTATCAAATATCAAGTGCAGGATTAACAATTTCCCTCATATACATGTTTTAGATATTCCCTTGCTATCTCTGCTAATTCATATACTGTTTTAACTTTCGTAGCTTCCTTTTCTGCCATCTTATATCTTGGAAAGAATCTAGTTAAATGTAATGGAATATCAGTACTTACGGATGCCAGCCACTTAGCCAATTCTCTAATTTCTATTTCATCATCATTTTCTCCTGGAACGATAAGTGTTGTTACTTCCACATGACACGCCCCGGATGCAAGTTTAATAGACTGTTTCACCTTTTCTAAATCACCACTAATATTTTTGTAAAAATGATTATTAAAAGCTTTCAAGTCTATATTAAGTGCATCAATAAATGGAAGTAACTTAGATAATGGTTCATCACAAATATATCCATTGGTCACTATTACATTTTTAAGTCCTTCTTCTTTAGAAAGTTTTGCACAATCACTAACATATTCATAACCTACTAACGGCTCATTGTAAGTAAATGCAATACCTATATTGCCTTCTGATTTTAAATCTTTCGCAGTATCGACCAAATCACTTGGACTAACAAACCTTGTTTCCACTTGATTTAACTTAGCCATAGATATCTCATGATTCTGACAAAAACCACAGCGAAAATTACAGCCAAAACTACCAACTGATAATATTTTACTTCCAGGATAAAATCTATATAAAGGCTTTTTTTCGATAGGATCTAGAGCTATTCCAGTTAATAACCCATAATTAACTGCCGTAATTTTACCATCCTGATTCCCCCTCGCTCCACAAAATCCAATATGACCTTCTTCTATATTACAGTAATGCGGACAGATGTTACATATCACTCTACTCACAGATGTCTCACCACCTGGAAGCGCTCCATGGAATAATTCTCATTTGGAGCTATATTGGCTTTTTGAAGTGCTATTTCAATTTGCTTTTCGACGGTGTCTACTCCTTCTAAATTAGGCAATAATAAGCCCCTTTTACCTTTATAACTTACTATAACGCCATATTTTTTTACGTCAAGTTCTGTTAGAGAATGTATCGGTTCACTTTTACCTAGAACATCAACATCATAAACTAGAAAGGGAAGTTCCGTTTCTTCAATTGGATTAAAACGATGATCGTGTACACCTGCACTGATTGCATTTTGGATAATTTCATCTGCTATACAATCTGTTGTAGGCATAATAGTCCCAATGCAGCCGCGTAATTTTCCTTCTTTCTTTAAGGATACAAAAACTCCTGCTTTATTATCTATTAATTCATTTATTAAATTATTCGGTCTCTTTATTTGCTTACCATTTTTGATGTAATACTCTAATGATTGTCTTGCTAATTGAACAAAAGGATCCTCATTTTTTTTAATCTCAGACAGTTCTTTTGATATTTTATCTTCATACATTGTCCCAAAGTGTCTTGAATCATCTTCACCCTGTGGAAAGAAGGCTCCTACGCCATAACCTACACCAAAAGGGCCTTCGTATGATAGTAATTCACTATTTAATGATTTACCATCCAAAGCTCCTGCCATTATGATAAAGGATCGTAATCCACATTCCGCTGCCATATCACAATACTCTTCTTTAAAGTTTAGAAACGTAGAAAAATCTCCTTTGTCTATTGCTTCTATTACTTCTTTATCAAAACTAACTCCTTCTTTTGAAAAACCATATGGACCATCTTCTTTTAACCGATGTGATAAATCACCACTTGCTATAAATATATATCTTGATTCTTTACTATCTGTTATATCTTTTATTAACTCACCAAAGCGATAATGAGTTAAAGGTGATAGTCCAGAGATTGATATACGTACTAATTTATAATCACTATAATATTGGTTTACAAAATAAAGTGGTACCATAGTTCCATGATCGAGTTCCTTATTTCTTTCTCCTTCTGTACCTGCATCTATTCCATGCTCTTTAGTTAAATTCACTAACTCTTTCACAAACTCAGTATCATAATTTATCTCCATTTGAATCTCTGGCGCTCGAAACTGACTGAAACTACCACGAGCTTTCGTTCCTGGTGAAATATGCAAATAATCAGAATACATAATAGAGTGGGGAGTAGTTACTATAATAGTATCTGGTTTTAATTCAGCAATTTTTTTTGCTACTAAGTGGTATGCATCAATTGTTTTTTGAATCTCTTTTTCTTGACCGTTCCCAACTTGTGGTACTATAAGTGGTGGATGCGGTACAATAAATGTAGCTAATAATGGCATTGAATATCTCCTTTCTATAGCGCGTTTTAAGTAGTATTCCCCATTATTTAGATAGATAGCAAGTATTGTAGTCAAATAAATCATTACATTAGTAAGAAAAAACACAAATCCAAGCCTTAATAATTTATTTTTCTACATATAAAATTCCTAATGTTTTAGGACCACAATGGCAAGTAATAACGCTGCCAGCATTTGTTACTATAATATCTTTAAATGTATGAAGTGATTCTAAGAAATGATATAATTCATTTACAACATCTTCGTCGCAGCCGGAATGAGTTATAAACACCCTTTCTGGATCAGCATTTATTAAATCTGGTTGTAAATCTTTTGCATAGTTTAATAAAACCTTTTTATTTGTTCCTCTGTATTTTTTACTTACTCCCATTGCTCCATCCGTTACAACTATCATTGGTTTTAACTTTAACGCATTACCAAATAGTGCTGCAACCGATGAACATCTACCACCTCGATGAAGGTAAGTTAATGTATCAATTACAAAGCTTGCTTTTACTTTTTCCAACATATGATTTCTTATGTAATCCACTATGTACTCAGCAGAATTTCCAGCATTTGCAAGGGTAGCTGCTTTTAAAACTTGGTGACCAATTCCAGAAGATAGATTTTTAGAATTAATAATGTGGATACGATCATAATGTAAGAAGTCACTCGCTAATTTAATGACATTACAAGTGGATGACATATCTTCAGAAATTCCAATAAAAATAATTTCTCTTTGCTCCTTAACATATGGCTCTAAAAAACTTATTACATCATGTAATACTGGTGCGGCTGTTTTTGGCGTACTATTCTCTCTTTCAGACCAGGTGTAAATCTGTTCTGGTGTAATATTGATGCCATCCAGGTATGTATCATCTCCCATAATAACGCATAATGGTATTATACTTATATCATATTGTTTTAGAATAGCCTCTGTTAAATCGCAAGTACTATCAGCTATAATTTTAATATTATTCATTTATCCCTCTCCCTAAAAATCCCTATTTTTTATTCATAATCCGTTGTTAGAATAATTTATTCCTATAAAATATTATAATACCTCACTTTATTAATTAAAAAACATCATAACACTTTTCATAATAAAATCAAGCTTTATACCAATAAAAATAAGACTGCCACTAAATAGATATTTACTATTTTAAATGGATTAAGTATATAAATCCGTTAGTAAAGTTCTTATAGCTATTTTGTAACAGTCTTAATAGCAACACTATATTATTATTTATCATTATAAAAAATGGTAGCTTAATGAATTTTCAAGCTAATATCAATACTATACTCAAGATCAGCAATAAATTTAGACTCCTTATTTTCATATTGCAACCACATTTTTCTATTTTTATAGCTTGTCATTCGATATAGATTTAAAAAATCGATACCTTTTTGTTTGATTATTTCATTTAGATTCTTTTCTGCATGGTTTTTAATAATTTTATTACATATAAACTCTATATCTTCAATTATTTTAGCATTTTCACTTTGAGATGTTTGTCCCTGATCTTTAAAACCTTTTTCTATTATGCTAGTACCGATAATTTTTAAAGTCAAATGTGGTTTATCATTTAACCAATTAAATTCTACGGATCTTGTTATACTATTAATTTTTACAACATATTCGGAAATGTCTTTTTTATCGTCTCCGCTGATTTCATTGTAATCTTTCGTTAAAAAAATTCTATCATTTTTTCCATTAGAATTAAGTATATCGATATAATCTGATTCTTCCACACCAACTTCGTATAATAATTGGTTATTGGCAAATAATCCATATCCTAATGTTTCTATGGTTTTTTTATTTGCTTTTAACCTAGGAACAGTTACGACTGGGTTCTTATTATTCATGCTAGAAATTAAACCACCAACTGTAATTACTTTTTTACCAGTATTGGATAAATTAATTTTATATAGCCTTTCCAAGTAATCACCAAGTCCACCTTGTAAATCACCATTTAATGAAATTATATCATCTGCCGTAGTTTCAGATAAAAATACTAAAGTATTTCTCCCTAATTCATAATTATTTTCAACGTATGATAAGAACTCAACCATATAATTTGGATTCTTGATAAATTCCTTGCCAAGAACAATCGCTTTTAGATGACTAAAATCTAAACGTTTGTTATATGTTAAATCATATTCTTCTTCTACTTGTAAAAAATCTGTACCCTTTAACTTTAATACCAATTTCTCTGGATCTTCACTACCTTGCTCTGTTAAAACTTTTAAATCTGGAAGTATATAATAAACATTGATTTCATCATCTTTTAAGTCAACACCCATAGCTTGTATAAAATTCCGATCTTCTATTTCAGTCTTATCACTACATCCAGTTAGCGTAAATGCCGATATACATGTAACTATTAGTAAAAGGGACCGAATCGCAGGTTTATTAAGTTTTACTTTTCTTAATTTACCAATAATTACAACGATAGCTGGCAATATAATAGACTGTGGAATTCCAATATATTTCATATAATATTCAAAATAATAAAAGAATTGTTCTGTTTCAATTGGTATAACAGATGCACCATAAATTAATAAGATATATGGAATCAACATATAATTTTGCATTGGTACTTTAAATAAATGCTTACTAATTAATGCAATATAGTACATAAAAGCACTGATTATAGTAAAGATGCTTAACATCCAGATTCCTAAAATGATTGCATCCTGTCTTTGAATAAAACCACCTGGCATTTTTATAACTTGTATAATAGTAACCATAGACCATAATTTTTGTCTGGTTTCTTCTTCTCCTAATATACCTAAAGTAACAACATATAGTAAAATATTTAAGGCACTAACGATAACCAATGCCTGAGATACATAATGGTGTAATCTTCTTCCTCTTTTGACATCTGATTTTTTAAATTTTATTAATGGAGCTGCAAATAAAAGCAATTCTAAAATACTAAATGTTAAAAATACTTCGTACCCGCCACCAATGATTTCAAAGGTGCCATTTGTAAATAACGGCATAAGATTTGCATAATCAACTTCACGTAAGCCTAATATTAAGAATGCAAAGATGGGTACTATTACTATGAAATACAATATTTCTGCAATTCGTGCTCTTACCTCGAATCCTTTCGATGCAGCATATGCAGAAGCAACTAAAAGTAATAATATAATGACCCTTGGATCTGTATCCTCTAATAATGTTTGATTAATAACTTCACTAAATAATCTTGCAGCAAACACACAACAGACGAATTGTTTTATTATAAATAACATTCCTACTATGAACGTTATGATTTTACCTGTATATCTAGTAGAATAACTCAAGAAATTTCCATCAACATTTTTGGCTAAAACTAAAATAATCCAAACATATAGTAAAGCATAAAGAGTTGCTAATATAATCGCTATGATTCCATCTTTACCAGCTGCTGCTGTTGCAATTCTAGGTATTATTATTCCTGAAACACTAAATAGATCAAAAACCAGAAGCCTTTTTAATTGTCTAAGTGATATTTTTTCATTATCTGAGAACATGTATTAAGTCAGCCTTTCTATTTTTCCTTATCATTTTTATCTTCTTCCTTATCCACATCAGGAACTAACCTAGTTCTTTCATTCTTTTTAGCAAATATCGGCCGTCTCTTTAGCGTCTTTAGTGGAAATCTCACGATTGCATCTTTTGTATCCGTTCCTTCATTGATGCCCGATGCAGCAAAAGGAACCATATATGGCAATCCAAAACTTTTTAATCCTGCTAAATGAATCATTAAAAACATAATACCTAATACAAATCCATATAAACCAAAAAATGCAGATAATAATAAAATAGCATAACGCACTAGACGAAATGCAGAAGCAAACGCTTCATTTGGTACAGTAAATGCAGAAATAGCTGTGAATGCAATTACGATTACTACAATAGGACTTACAAGATTTGCATTTACTGCAGCATCTCCAATGATTAAACCACCAACGATACCTAACGTACTTCCCATTGGCCCAGGAAGTCTAATACCTGCTTCTAATAACATTTGAAACGCGATTTCCATAATAATCACTTCAAATAAAACAGAAAACGGGACTCCATCTCTAGCAGCTGCAAACGATAATGCCATTGAAGAGGTTAATACTTCCGCATTATAATTAATTACTGCAATATACAAACCAGGAAAAGCAACTGTAAAGATAGCTCCAAGATAACGTAATATCCTAGTAAACGTTGCAACTTCCCATCTAGCATAGGCGTCATCCGATGCTTGAAAAAATGAGTTTAGAGTTGTTGGGACAATTAACGCCATTGGTGAATTATCCACTAAGATTACAATACGGCCTTCTAATATGGCAGAAGCCGCTTTATCTGGTCGTTCTGTAGTCTGATACTCTGGAAATGGTGAAAATACATTCCGTTCTGTAAGTTGCTCAAGCATTCCACTATCAAAAATACCATCGATAATATATTCCTTTAATCTTCGTTCCAGTTCAGCAACAATTTCCGGTTTTGCAACATCCTCTAAATAACAAATAGCAACATCGGTAAGTGTTCTTGTACCAACTTTTAATTGCTTCATTTTCAAATTTGTATCTTTTATTCTTCTTCTTAACAAAACTCTGTTTATATAAAAAGCTTCGCTAAAACTTTCTTTCGATCCCCTAACTGCTACTTCATTTTCACTAGTTGGAACACCACGATTGGGCATTCCCCTTACCGATACACGTAACGCTTTATCATAACCATTTATTAATATAGCAGTATCACCTGCAAGAACATTTTCGATCAATTCTTTCATCGTGATTACTTCAGCTATATCTAAGGTAAGTAGTCCTTTCTCTTTTATATAATCTAGTTGATTATCGGCAGGTAAATCTGTCATATCTTTAAAAAGACCATTCACCGTCACTTCTTCTAACAAAGCTTTGTTAA
>JARBTX010000043.1 GCA_029239975.1 Anaerocolumna sp. | reverse complement strand
GGAGGTGTAGGTTATGTTAAAGATGAACCTTCAATTTTTCGCTCATAAAAAGGGTGTTGGTTCTACTAAGAATGGTAGAGATTCCGAATCCAAGAGATTAGGTGCGAAAAGAGCTGACGGACAATTTGTTTTAGCTGGAAATATACTTTACAGACAACGCGGAACAAAAATTCATCCGGGTAACAACGTTGGACGTGGCGGAGATGATACTTTATTCGCATTAGTTGACGGTATTGTTAGATTCGAAAGAAAAGGTAGAGACAAGAAGCAAGCTTCTGTTTACCCTGTTGAATCAAAATAATATGAGATGATTATGAACCCCAAATTCTTGATTAAATCATGAATTTGGGGTTTATTTATAGATAAACATAGAGACTATTTTTGCGTTCTTGTTGTATTTTTGGTAAAATCTGATTATAATAAGAACATTAAATTAACGATATTAGAATTAATTTGAAACGAATAAGAGGTGAAATAAATGTTTGCTGATAGCGCTAAAATATATATTCGATCTGGTAAGGGCGGAGATGGACATGTTAGTTTCCGAAGAGAAATATATGTACCTGCCGGTGGGCCAGACGGTGGTGATGGTGGTCGTGGTGGAGATTTAATTTTTGAAGTTGATGAAGGATTAAATACTCTAACAGATTTTAGATTTACAAAAAAATACTCTGCTGGTGACGGTGAGAACGGTGGTAAAGCTCGTTGTCACGGTAAAGACGGTCAAGATTTAGTAATTAAAGTTCCGGAAGGTACTGTCATAAAAGATACCGAAACAGGTAAGGTAATTGCTGATATGTCTCATGGAAATCGCCGTGAAGTTATTTTGCGTGGTGGTAGAGGTGGTAAAGGTAATCAACATTATGCAACAGCTACTATGCAAGTCCCACAATATGCTCAACCTGGACGACCTGGAATGGAACTTAATGTTACACTAGAATTAAAAGTAATTGCTGATGTAGGTTTGGTTGGATTTCCTAATGTTGGTAAATCTACATTTCTTTCACGTGTTACTAATGCGAAACCAAAGATTGCGAATTATCACTTTACTACCTTAAATCCACATCTTGGTGTAGTTGATTTAGGAGAGGGTCAAGGTTTTGTAATTGCTGATATTCCTGGATTAATCGAGGGAGCATCCGAAGGAATCGGTTTGGGACATGAGTTCTTAAGACATATTGAGAGAACAAAAGTTATCATCCATATGGTAGATGCAGCTTCTACAGAAGGAAGAGATCCAGTGGAAGATATCAATACCATTAATGCAGAATTAACTGCATATAATGAAGAATTAGCACAAAGACCACAAATCATTGCAGCTAACAAGTTAGATGTTTTATACGGTGAAGAGGAAGAAGAAGCAGTGAATCGTATAAGAGATGCTTTTGAACCAAATGGAATCAAAGTATTCCCAATCTCAGCAGTTTCCGGTAAAGGTGTGAAAGAATTATTGTTTGCAGTAAAAGAAATCTTAGATACACTTGATACTGCACCAATCGTATTTGAGAGAGAATTCTTCCCAGAAAACATGGATTTTTCAAATGAACCATATACCGTTGTTCAAGAAGATGATCATACATTTGTTGTGGAAGGACCAAGAATTGAAAGAATGCTTGGTTATACCAATATTGATTCTGAAAAGGGCTTTGAATTCTTCCAACGTTTCTTAAAGGATAGTGGAATTCTTGCTGAATTAGAAGCATTAGATATACAAGAAGGTGATACAGTTAGAATGTATGGACTTCATTTTGATTACTATAAATAATTAAGATAATTCGTGTGAAAAATCTTGATTTTTCACACGATGAATATATGCTGACGCCCATATTCGTGGCGTATTAGTAGGATGGAGGATTAGTGAATGACAAGTAAACAAAGAGCTTATTTAAAAGGTCTTGCGATGAATATAGATCCAATTTACCAAGTAGGAAAAGCAAGCTTAACGCCTGAGATCACGAAAGGTTTAGATGAGGCATTAGAAGCAAGAGAATTAATAAAGATTAATGTACTTAAAAATTGCCTGGATGACCCAAATGAGATTGCTCAGATAGTAGCAGAGAGAACTCACAGTCAAGTTGTACAAGTAATTGGTAAAAAAATAGTACTTTATCGTGAATCAAAAGAGAAGAAAAAAATAGAACTTCCAAAAGAACCGAAAACAAAAATGCAGTAAAATAAAGTAACGTAGCAATTTGAGTACGTATACGAAAGGATAAGCCTACGATGAGTAAGATAGGAATCATGGGTGGTACTTTTAATCCAATTCATATTGCGCATCTAATCATGGCGGAATGTGCTTATGAACAATTAAAGCTTGATAAGGTATTAATCATGCCTACGAAAAAGCCACCGCACAAACCAAATAGTGATATTGTTAATGATGATCATCGAAGTAATATGATTCATTTGGCGATTAAAGATAATCCGCATTTTGAGTTTTCAAGTGTAGAATTAGAAAGAGAAGGTACTACTTATACGGTTGATACCTTAGAAGATTTAACAACTAAATTTCCAGAAAATGAGTACTACTTTATCTTAGGAGCAGATTCCTTGTTTCAAATTGAACAGTGGTATCAGACCGATAGAATTATGAAACTAGCTCATATTGTAGCATTTGGTAGATATCATCTTCCAGAGCAGCAATTAATAGATCAGATAGATCATTTAACAAGTAAATTCAGAGCTACCATCCATTATTTATCAGTACCTAATATGGATGTATCCTCTAATATGATTCGTGATTATATCAAAGAAAATAAATCAATCCGCTATTATGTTCCAGAACCGGTGATTGAGTATATTAATGATAATAAGTTATATTTATAAAATTAATTATTAACTATATGAGGTTTGATATGGATTACGATATATATAAGATACAACATGATCTACTAAAGAAGTTAAATGAAAAGAGATTCTACCATTCGTTAGGTGTGCAGGGAATTAGCTTTGCTTTAGCACTTCACTATGGATATGATGCGAACAAAGCGAATTTAGCAGGATTGTTACATGACGTTGCAAAATGTCTATCGGATGAACAGTTATTAATAGAATGTGAAACATATCATTTGGATATATCAGAAGTGGAAAGAAAAAATCCATTTTTACTACATGGAAAATTAGGTTCCTATTATGCAAAACATGTTTACGGAATCGATGATGAAGCTATTTTATCAGCTATCACATTCCATACCACAGGAAAGCCTGATATGTCCATATTAGAGAAAATTATTTTTATTGCTGATTATATCGAGCCAAATCGTTCAACGAAACAAATACCTGGATTGGATGAAGTGCGAAAATTAGCATTTATCGACTTAGATAAAACGGTATTACTAACATTAGAAAATACATTAAAGTATTTAGAAGAATCAAATAAAGAGATTGATACCTTAACAGTTGATACGTATCAGTATTATAAGAATTTACTTTTATAATATATTTATAAATTTAGTTTTACTTAGATATTATATTTAAGAATTTAGTTTTACTTAGATGATATAAAAAAAATTAGTTTTGAAAGGAGTTTAAATATGAGTAATATGACATCAAAAGAAATGGCTAGATTAGCTTACAACGCTTTAGATGAGAAAAAGGGTGAGGATATAAAAGTAATTGAAATTGGTGATATTTCTGTTATTGCTGATTATTTCATCATTGCAAATGGTACCAATGCTTCCCAAGTTAGTGCCTTAGTTGATAGTGTTCAAGAAACGTTAGGAAGACAAGGTGTTGAACCAAAAAGAATTGAAGGTGTACGCTCCGCTAGTTGGATATTATTAGATTACGGCGATATGGTTGTCCATGTATTCTCTAAAGAAGATAGACTATTCTATGATCTTGAAAGAATATGGAGAGATGGAAAAACGATAAGCAAAGAACAATTAGAAGCTTAATGTTAGGCTCTAAATCAGAATTTACAGATGTAAATTTTAGATTTAGAGCTTTTTTTATTGCCAAATCAAATGTTTGAGTTAGATTCATACGTACTTGATTTGGCTGTTTTTTTTCTTATTTGTATATAAAATGCTAAAAAGTGCAGGAATAAATCTTTATTTTATCACAGAAATGTATTTACGACATATTATGAGTGTAGAAATCAAATGATGTAATAAATATTCATGTTTAAAGAATAGTAGTTGAGCAAACGAGTTTTAATGCTAATGGGAAAACGTATAAACGGAGGTTATTTTATGGAATTTTCTTTAACAGAGTTAGTTGCGATTTTGATAAAACGTTATGTATTCATAATTACATGTTCAGTTGCTGGCTTATTTGTTTTTTTTATGGTTAGCAAATTTATCATTAATCCATCTTATACTGCATCCGTACAAATGTATGTTTATACAAATGAAACAACAACATCCGCTAATTTAAATGAACTTAATTATGCGCAAAAGATTGTAGCAACTTATATTAATTTCTTACAAACAAACGTATTTTATAAACAAGTTTCTGAAGAAGGTGATCTGAAATATTCGCCAGATGAGCTTAAAAAAATGACATCAATTGGAGTAGTTAATAACACTGAGATTTTTAGAATAAGTGTAACAACGAATGATCCAAATGATTCGTTTAAAATAGCTGAGACAATGCAACATGTTGCACCCGGTTTAATTCGTAAAATTAAATCATCAGCAGAAATTAGTGTTGTTGATCCAGTTGTTTTACCAACAAGACAATCAAGCCCTAATGTATTACTTAACACGGCGATAGGTGGATTTTTAGGTTTTGTTTTCTCGGTTCTCTTATCATTATTGTTGGAAATATTTGATATCAAAGTAAAAGGCCAAGAAGATTTATTGAAAAAATACCAACTTCCAATTTTAGGTTCTATTCCTAGCTTTGAATCCAATCATAAAGCTACACCAAAATTAAAACGATTCATATACAAGGTTACAAAGAAAAAAAATCAAGTTAATATAGAAGATAAAAGTGAAGATACAAACTTTGTTTTAACAGAGGCATATAAGTCCTTACGAACGAATCTAAGATTTACAGTGCGTTCTGATTCCTGTAAAAAGATTATTGTAAGCAGTCCTATTCCTAGAGAAGGAAAAAGTACTACAAGTACAAATTTAGCAATAGCGATTGCTCAGACGGGTGCAAAAGTATTATTAATGGACTGCGATTTACGAAAAGGTAGATTACACACATTTTTTTCTTTAAAAAACACGGCAGGTATTAGTGATACATTATCTGGTATGGCTGATGTAAGGGATATCATTCGCCCAACAAATCACCTTAATTTACATGTAATAACATTGGGTCAAATTCCACCTAATCCAGCTGAATTATTAGGAAGTATGCAGATGGAAGAGTTAATTAGTATTTTAGATAAGGAATACGATTATATCTTAATTGATACACCACCTGTAAATATTGTTTCAGATTGTCTAAGTCTTGTTAAATTAGTTGACGGAGTTATTGTTGTAGTAAGAGAAAATATTACCACACATCCGAATATTACAAATGCACTATCAAAATTTGAGTTAGCAAAAGCAAACCTTTTAGGTTTCGTTATTAATGGGGTAGAGCTTAATCAGGGTAAGTCAATGTCTCATTATTATTACTATAATAGCAACAATGAAAATGATTGATATACACACTCATATTTTACCGTTTATAGATGATGGAGCCTGTGATCTGAATGAAGCATATGAATTAATAAAATTGCTTGATGAACAAAATGTTCAAACAGCAGTTTGTACTCCGCATTTTAATCCAACGAAAGTATCTCTTGATGAATTTATTCATAAAAGAGATAAATCATTAAGTCTTTTGGTTGAATCAAAAATTAATTTAATACCAGCAAGTGAAACAGCGCTTCACCCTTATTTATTCCATTACCCTGATATAGATGGTTTATGTATAAAAAATACAAGATATCTATTAGTAGAATTACCCTTCGATAAAAAGTGGGATAATCCTGTTTTTGATATGTTAGAGCGTTTATGTTCTTTCTACAATGTGATTCCAATAATAGCACATGTTGAACGTTATCCTGCAATCAAAAATAATGTTAGAATTATTGAAAAGTTAAAAGAATCAGGTTGTACAATTCAACTTAATACAACTTCAATTATAGATAAAAAGAATAGAAAGAGAGTTTTACATTATATAGAAAATGGTTATATCGATGTTTTAGGGAGTGATTGTCACAATATAAAGACTCGTTATCCGATTATCCGTGATGCCTTAGATATCGTGAATATAAATCTTGGAGCAAAGTACAATTCCCAATTGATAGAAAATGCTCATTTGATAATAGATGGTAAAGAACGCAAGAGAAAAATAATTTATATTATGGAATAGATTTATATTTTTAATTAATGCAATAGAGCAAGTTTTAGTGAAACCATTAAATTCTTGTCTCTTTAGTAGTTAGAAAAAGAAAAAGAAAGGAATCCAGGTGTTTTAATTTATTTAACATTCTGGTATGTGGGTATTCATATGAGTAAATTGAGAAAATATCCAAAACCAAGTGTTTTTATTATAGATTCAGTGATTATTATACTTGCTAATGTTTTATCTGTTTTTTTATTTTATAAAAGTAATTTGAATCCTGTTGATATAAACCAGATACTACCTCATATCTTCTTACCTTTCTTATGTATCGTTATATGTCAATTTTTTTTAAAGACATATCAAAATGTATGGAAGTATGCGGAACAAAGAGAATATTTATTATTATGTTTCGGAGTTATTGCTGGTTATATGCTATATTTTCTTATTAATTATTTCATTCTTGAATATAAAACCAGTCTGATTTTCGCTGTAATAGCAAGTTATATATCTAATCTAACTATGTTATTGGTAAGATTTATTTCTCATATCTATAACAAAAAAATCAAAAGTATCTCAAATGAAAAGATATCGTTAGCTATTGTAGGTGCTGGTAGTGCAGGTGTTTTATTGATGGAAGAAATAAGACATAAGGCCAGTTCAAACTATAAAATTCATTGTTTCATTGATGATAATCCAGAAAAAATCGGAAAAAAAATTAGGGGAATAAAGGTTTATGGCCCAATCAATCATTTTGAAGAAATAGTAAAGAGTTTACCAATAAAAGAAGTTATATTAGCTATTCCGTCACTATCCAATGAAAGAAAAGATAAAATATTAAAAACATTTTCAAAGACAAATTTAAAAGTTAGAGTGCTTCCAGATCTATTATCGATTTTACATGATAGCGAAAATAATTTACTAGCATCTGTTCGCGATTTAAATATGGATGATTTATTAGGAAGAGATTCTGTATCTTTTGACGAAAAAGAAATCAAACATTTCTTAGATCATAAAGTAATAATGGTTACAGGTGGAGGTGGATCCATTGGAAGTGAACTTTGTAGGCAGATTGCTAAATCGAATCCTGCAAAATTAGTTATTGTTGATAACTATGAAAACAATGCTTACGATATCCAACAAGAACTTATAAATGAATATTCGGAGAAGTTAAATCTTTATGTCGAGATAGCTTCTGTTCAAGATAAAGAAAAAGTAGAAGAGATTTTTAAACGTTATAAACCACAGATCGTTTTTCATGCAGCAGCGCACAAACATGTGCCGTTTATGGAAAATTGCCCAGATGAAGCTATAAAAAATAATGTATTTGGAACGTATAATACGGTTCAAGCCGCAGATCGCTTTCATGTTGAGAAATTTGTTTTAATATCAACGGATAAAGCAGTAAATCCAACCAGCATCATGGGTGCAAGCAAGCGTATGTGTGAAATGATCATACAAAGTATGAAAAAGGTAAGTAAAACAGATTATGTAGCAGTACGTTTTGGTAATGTATTAGGTTCAAATGGTTCTGTAATCCCTTTATTTATAAGGCAGATTGAACATGGTGGACCAGTAACGATAACAGATAAAAGAGCATATCGTTATTTTATGACCATTCCAGAGGCAGCTCAATTGGTATTAAGAGCAGGATCCATGGCATCAAATTCGGAGATTTATGTATTGGATATGGGTCATCCAGTTAATATTCTTGCAATGGCTGAAAAATTAATTCGTTTATTAGGATATACACCATATACAGAAATTCCAATTAAAGAGATTGGAATTAGACCAGGAGAAAAATTATATGAAGAACTTCTTATGAAAGAAGAAGAACTAACAAAAACGGAAAACCATAAAATTTATATAGAAAGGCAAAAAGAAGATATAGAACAAGAAGAGATTCATAAGAAAATAGAACTACTGAAAGAGGCGTTGGAATCCAAAGATACAAATATTATAAAAGAAGCTCTAAAGCAGATAATACCTACTTTTCGAGAGCCAAAAATATAAAATTGTAATTGAGGGATGAAATATGAATAAAAAAATATTTTTATCATCACCAACGATAAATGGAAGCGAAATGCAATATATCAAAGAAGCTTTTGATACCAACTGGATTGCTCCGCTTGGTAAAAATGTTGATAGATTTGAACAAGAAGTTACTGATTATTTAGGAGATGGATATGGTGCAGCATTATGTTCTGGAACAGCTGCACTCCACCTTGCTATTAAGTTAGCTGGTATTGGTGCAGGGGACATTGTTCTTTGTTCATCTCTAACATTTGCAGCATCGGCGAATCCAATCACGTATGAGCAAGGAATACCCGTTTTTGTGGATAGTGAAAGAGATACTTGGAATATGGATCCAAGAGCACTAGAAAAAGCATTACAAACATATCCTAATGCCAAGGCAGTTGTTATGGTTCATCTATATGGCACTCCCGGAAAAGTAAAAGAGATTATGGAGCTATGTAATAAATACCACATTCCTTTAATCGAAGATGCTGCAGAATCTTTCGGTGCAAAGTATCAAGGTAAGTATACGGGTACCTTTGGTAGATATGCTATCTTATCATTTAATGGTAATAAAATAATTACTACCTCTGGTGGTGGAATGTTAATAACCAAGACGAATGAGGAAGCTGATCGAGCTCGTTATTTTGCGACACAAGCAAGAATGCCTGAGCGTCACTATGAACATACCGAGATAGGCTACAATTATCGTATGTCTAATATAGTGGCTGGAATTGGTAGAGGACAATTAAAATCACTTAATGATTTTATTGAAAAAAAGAAAAGAATCCGTAAGGTATATAAGGAGTTACTACAGGACATTCAATCCATTCATTTAAATCCCTATGATGAAAAAATAAGTGAACCAAATTTTTGGCTTTCCTGCATTACAATTAATGATGATTCAAATGTATTACCATTAGACATTATTACATCGTTAGAAGATGATCAAATTGAAAGTCGCCCTATATGGAAACCTATGCATATACAACCAGTATATAAAGAGAATGATTTTATTCAGATTGCTGAAGGTGTTTCGGTCGCTGAAGATATTTATAACCATGGTGTTTGCTTACCAGCGGACGTTAAGATAACAGCTACTGACATGCTAAGGATTATCAATATAATTCGGAACCTATTCCACAAAAAATCAATTTCGTTATCTATGGTGGAGCGTATATTAGATGCTTAAGTTAGGGGTGAATCGGAATATGTATGAGCTTTATATAAAGCGTAAACTAGATGTAATATTGTCTTTAACGGCTCTTATTCTGTTAATTCCTTTATTTGTTATTCTAGCATTGTTAATTCGGATTAAGATAGGTAAAGGTGTTATATTTAAGCAAAAAAGAGTTGGTAAAGATGAAAAAGTATTTACATTATATAAATTTAGAACTATGAATAACAAACGTGATAAAAAAGGAAAATTGTTACCAGATGAACAACGGTTATCGGAATTTGGCAAGAAGTTAAGGTCTACAAGTTTAGATGAATTGCCGGAATTAATAAACATATTAAAAGGAGATATGAGTATCGTAGGGCCAAGACCCTTATTTCCACATTATCTACCTTACTATACCAAGGAAGAACGATTAAGACATAAAATCAAGCCGGGGTTAACAGGATTGGCACAAATAAATGGCAGAAATACATTAGGATGGGCCGAGAGATTTCAATATGATATAGATTACGTTAAGAATATTACATTTTTGAATGACTTAAAAATTATCTATAAAACATTTGTGGTGACTATTAATAGATTAAATGTATTAAGTGGAAAAGAACTTACAATGCCTAATCTTGATGAGGAAAGATCGGATACTAATGCAAAATAATTATAAAATGATATGATTATTCAATTCTCATATCTAAAAATAATCTTTGTCGATAGAAAGAAGTAGTAAATATGAAAGAAAACAATAATCCTATTGTGATTAAAGTATTAGATGAAATGGATTTATGTAATCATAAAGACATTCTTATCAAGCTATTACTAGAAAATTATAAATTAAATTTTCCAGATTACAAAAATCTAGATAGATTTGCGAATGCAAATTATGTTGATATGGTGAGATTTACAGCTGATAAATCAGCCATAATTCTTGGAGCATATGAGAATAATCAATTCCTTGGTTTCATATGGGGGTATCGTAAAGAGTTTTTAAATGAAAAGAGAATTCACATCGACCACATTGTTGTCCAGTCTCAATCTAGAGGTAAAGGAATTGGGACTAAATTGATAAATCAATTAGAAGACATTGCTAAAAAGGAAGGGATACAATGTATCGATTTAGTAACATCTTTAAATAATGAGAATACAGTACAGTTTTATAATTCGAAAGGGTTTTCTATGACTAGAGTTCAATTTGAGAAGAAGTTGGGGTAGATATATGTTAATAAATAAAACAGCGTCGCAGATTGTTAACTTTAAAAATAATGACTTTTACTATAATAGTGCTAGAGAAGGTATGTATGATCTAATAAGTAATATGGTAAAAACAGATATGATTCATACTATTTTTATACCCAGTTACATTGGATGGTCCCCAAAAGAAGGTAGTGGTATATTTGATCCAATGAACAAAATAAAAGATTTAACTATAGAGTATTACAAGATGAAGAAGGGATTAGAAATAGATTCAAAGCATTTAACAGATTTGATTAGAAATCTTGGAAGTGATAAATTTGCAGTGTTGCTAGTCAATTATTTTGGTTTCAAAGATTCAAATTATGAAGAACTAGTGACTATGATAAAAGGGTTCCATGGATGGATTATAGAAGATAATGCGCATGGTTTTTTTACGTATCTGTATTCCAATACGAATCGATCTGATGCTACTTTCTTTTCCTTGCATAAAATGTTTCCATTTAGAAGTGGTGGAATGTTAAAAATTCGTAATAAGAAGTTATTAGATTTTTCATACACAGGCATTGATATGAATCAAACAGAAACAAATCCATGGAATTATGATATTTATGAAATAGCAGCAGCTAGAAGACGAAATTATTTACTTCTGGATGAAATAATAAAAAATAGAAAAAGAGATTTACCATTTGAACCGCTAAAAAATGAATTGAGTGAAGGGGCTGTTCCGCAGACCTATCCAATCATTTTAAAGAAAGGTAATAGAAACCGGATATATGAGCAAATGAATGATGCAGGCTTTGGGGTAGTAAGTTTATATCATACATTAATTGAACCACTTCAGAAGGAAGTATTTAAAGAGAGTCTTCTAATCTCTAATCACATTCTTAATTTACCGGTTCACCAAGATGTTGATGCATCTCACTATGAAGATATGATTTTATTGTTAACGAAGTTGTGTAATGAGATTAATGCTTGATGATGAATGCTTGATATTAAATGTTTGATAATGAATGCTTGATATTTAATGCTTGATATTAAATTCTTGGTATTAAATACTGGATAATAAATGATGGAGTAAATAAATGCTGCATAAATAAATGATGGATAACTAAATGCAGGAGCGAAGTTTCTTATTTTATATAAGTTATTCTTAAGTAAATAGATAGCATTAAGATTAAAAATGCATATATTAGAATTATGTGATCTTTGCATGGGGGGATATTATGGCTTTTGAATTAATACCAATCGAAGATTATGAACGTTGGGACAATGTTGTTCGTAGTTTTTCAAATTACGACGTATTTTACCTATCTGGATATAATAAATCATTAAAAATACATGGTGATGGAGAACCATTTTTATTTTATATAGAGCATAATAACACACGTGGTATTAACGCAGTGATAAAGCGAGACATTAGTTTGGACCCTATTTTTAAAGATAAACTACCCAAAGGTCAATATTTTGATTTTTCCTCACCTTATGGTTACGGTGGTTTTTTAATAGAGGGTACCGAAACAAAAGAAATAATGAATAAGTACGATGAGTATTGTTTAAATGATGGTATAGTAAGTGAATTTGTAAGATTTCATTTATTCAATAAAGCGGAAACTTATTATAATGGGTCTGTCATAAAAAAGTATGACAATATCGTCCGAAACTTGGATATTTCTATAGAGGATATTCAAAAGGACTTTGAATATAAAGTACGAAAAAACTTAAATCGAGCGAATCAAAGTGGTTTGTATCTAGAAATTGATCAAACTGGTCAAAACTTGAATGATTTTCTAAAGATATACTATGAAACAATGGAAAAAAATAATGCAAAGGAATATTACTATTTTAAAGAAGATTTTTTTAAACAGGTCCATAGGATGAAGGGTAATTTTGTATACTTTTATGTTTTTGATAAAAATGGTAATCGTATAGCGACAGAATTAGTAATATACTCGAAAGATTATTGTTATTCTTTCCTTGGTGGAACAAATCCAGAATATTTTTCTCTTCGTCCAAATGATTTCTTAAAATTTGAAATTATAAAATGGGCGAAAGAAGAGAAAATAAAATACTTCGTATTAGGTGGTGGATATGGACCAAATGATGGGATTTTCAGGTATAAAAAAAGTCTTGCCCCACATGGTATCTACTCATTTTATATAGGGAAGAAAATAATAAATCACGATAAGTATAATTACCTAGTTGAGATGAAAAAGAAATTAGAAATAGTAGAAGCAAGAACTGATTTCTTTCCAGAGTACCGTTCATAAGGATACAGTTTTATCTCATGGAGGGAGTTATGAAGGTATTACACATAATTAAAACGAATACAGGTGCAAGTTGGGCATTTAATCAAATAGAAAAATTACAAGCCATGGGAGTAAAAGTCGTAGTAATGTTGCCAAAGAAAGATTTAGGTTATGCCTTAGCTTACAAAGAATTAGGCATTAAAGTAATTGCTTTTGATGCATCATTACCAGTCAAACAACCATGGCTTTTATTCTCTAGAATACAAAGATTTAGAAATATCGTAAATAAAATAAAACCAGATATGATACATTGTCATTTTTTAACTAACATTATGTTTGCTAGAATAGCGTTACGTAATACTAACATACCGAGATTATTTCAAGTTCCAGGTCCCTTACACCTTGAATACGCATTGTTTCGTAAAGCTGAAATTATGTTGAGTAACGATTATGATTATTGGGCAGGAAGTTGTCAAAAGACATGTAATATCTATCGAACAACAAAAATACCAAAAGACAGAATCTTCTTTGGTTATTATACCAGTGATTTTGACCAAAACATAAAAAATGCAGTTCGAACAGGTAAATTAAGAAAAGAATATTCGATACCAGAAGACACTTTTTTAATTGGTACAGTAAGCTATTTTTATAAACCAAAATATTTTTTATTACAATTTAAAGGGATAAAAGGTCATGAAGATTTTATACAGGCGTTTTCCTTATTGAATAAAAAATACCCTAATACAAAAGCCATGATCATTGGTGGACCTGCTCCGAAATCGGAACATTATATGCATCGTTTGATGAAGATGGCTAAGAAAAAATGTGGTGATACTATTATATTTACTGGATTTCGTACGGATCTAAATACAATATATCCAGAATTAGATCTGGCGGTACATCCGTCTCGAAGTGAAAACTATGGTGGATGTTGTGAATCTATTTCCTATGGTGTTCCTACTCTAACAACAGATGTAGGTGGATTTCCAGATTTTATAAAAGATAAAAAAACAGGTTATATGGTACCAGCAGCTAATCCTATAAAATTAGCTAAAAAGATGGAATATGTCATCAACAATTATGATAAAGCAAAACAAGTAACTGTGAATGGACAAAATTTAATAAATACCATTAACTCTGATTTATCTGCAAAACAGGCTTTGTATATGTATGAGACGATTTTAAGTAAAGAAAGAAAATTGTATTAATTGTACGATAAATACTTACAATTAGATTTTCGAAATTTCCTATAAAGTGATTTACATTAGGGGGAACCGTATGAATGTCACATTCTTTTATGATATTAGATTCTTAGTACGTAAGAAAAAAATATATTCCCATTATGGAGTAACCAATAGTTTGTTTGATCGTTATTTAGATATTTTTGATGAATTTATATACGTAGGAAGAAGAGAACGAATTACATCAAAAAACAAAGAATTTATTCATGATAAATATCAAGTCACTAATATCTCACTTGTTACATTTAAAAGTAATTATTCTAATGTATATACTGTAGTTAAAAAAGCAGTATCAAATTCTGAATTTTGTATCTGTAGATTACCAAGTATTGCAGGAGTCATTGCTTGTTTTGAATGTAGAAGACAAGGTAAACCATATGCGATCGAAGTTGTTGGAAATATCTTAGAAGCTCTCTGGTACCATAGTAATAAAGGAAAAATATTTGCTCTACCAATTCACTTAATAATGAAGTATACAGTTTGGAATTCAAAAAATGTAGCGTATATCACAGAAGGATATTTACAGAAGTGTTATCCTACAAAAGGTTTTTCCCGTGGTGGAATAGCTAATGTAAGTTTACCAAAATTGGATAAGAGCATTCTAAACAATCGTATTCATAAAATAAATGAAAAATTAGAGCAAGACCTGATTCACATAGGTCTTATTGGATCCTTGGATGTGAATTATAAAGGGCACGATACCGCTTTAAAAGCAATTGTAGAATTAAAAAATAAGTTTCCTAATATAAAACTACATTTTTTAGGACAGGGAAGTTATCAACGTTGGGAAGAGATGGCGAATGAATTAGGTGTTTTAGAATATGTCATTTATGATGGAAGTCTTCCCGGTGGGCAACCTATATATGATTGGCTTGATCAAATAGATATCTATATTCAACCCAGTATTACGGAAGGTCATGGCAGGGCCGTGGTGGAGGCTATGAGTAGAGGGTGTGTTGTATTTGCAGCAAAAACTGGTGGGTTAGTTGATTCCTTAGATGCTAAATATCTATTTTCAAAACGTAATTATAAGCAATTAGCTAATCTGATTGAATATGCCATACGTGATAAAGAATACCAAATATCTGCAGCAACAAAGAATTTTCATAAAGCGAAAAAATATGAAGCACATCGTATCGAACAGTTGCGAAAAAAATTCTATTGGATTGCTGCCCATAATGGATAATAAAAAGAATGATATAAGGGGGAGCAGATTTCGTGAAACAAACAAGATTAGAAACACCTTTTATTCACTCGAAATTTATGAATCCATATAAATATATCGTTGATATCGTAGTATTTTTTAGTGTTCTATTTAGTTTTTTATACTCTATTTATAACTATGATCACGTTGGGTATATATTTTTAGGATTATTACCTTTAACATATGGATTTGTTTATTTTGTTGTTTACCGAAGACGAATTTTTCAGGAACTAAAAATATTTTTAACCGTTTTTGCTGGAGCTACTTTTATACGTTTCGTTGTGATGCCTGTATTAATTGTATATTCTGGTTTCTATGGTGGAAGATCCATAGTTTCACCAACAGATGATTCCTTTAAAAAAGCATGTTTACTAATGATATATGAATTAGTGGTAGTAGCATTATTTATAGAGTTTTTAGAACGACGAAGAAATAGAGTTCAAACGAATAGACTTACATTCAATATGGAAGTAGCAAAACCGAAAAACATGGTTATATATTTTATATTTTTTGGAGTAACGTTATTATTCGGAATGCTTTTCCCGCAAAGTTTTCGATTATTTAGTTTTATCACCCCAAATCTCTCCGGTTCCGAATATTTAGCAAGTCCACCTTTTTTAGAGGCTATTGTGATATACATGATGTTTACAAGTAAGCATCTGATTTTTGTTATATTATTATTATTTTTTCATAAACACTATGAAAAATCAAATAAAGGGATTTATAAGAATTTAGGATTTTTAATTGTAATCTTAAATATTTGTTTATTTTATGGATTGAATCGATCTGATTTAGTAATGCCAGCGATTGCATCCCTTTTACTTTATGCATTATTATTCCGAGATAGAAATATATCAAAATACATCATTATTGCAGTTATAGTTTATATACTAATATCAGTAATAGCAGAATCTAGAGAGCTAGCATCTATTTCGAAAGACCAAAATCAGTGGATTGACCGTGCTGATTTTATACAAGGTTACTTTGGTGGAGTTTATAATGTGGCAATATCCATAGAAACAGTGGATTATTTTCCGGAAGCAAGAAATATATTACGAGCTTTATATGATACATTTCGCCCTTTCATTGGATTTAATGTGTTATTAAAAGGGGTTGATATGGAAGCAACTAACGCATTTTTTAATAGAAGAATATGGTTTGGAACTTTATATTCACAGATAACACCTATGGTAGGTCAAGGCTTTATTCATTTCGGTTTTATATTAGCACCAATCCTTGATTTATTCGTAATTTATATTGCGTATATATTAGAGATTTGGCTATATAAAAAAAGAAGAGTTGAGATTATTTATTTCTTTTCCATCTGTTTAATTAGAATGGGCTTTCTTATGGGGCAAAATACTGGAAATATGTCCAATGAAATTAGTATGAACCTAGTAATGTTTAGCGTGATTTATTTTGTCAACAATCGAATCCATTTAACAGAAAAGAGGGAATAGGATGTTTTTAAAAATAATAGATTTTTTACGAAGAGACGTGCTAATTCATATAATACAGATGTTGACTGCTTTATTACCAAATTCATATATAACAACAAGACTGCGTGGAATGTTAATTGGTCCCTTACTTGGTAGATGTGGTAAGAATTTTCGATTGGCTTCTGGAGTTATTATAAATAAACCAGGAAAATTATTGATTGAAGATAATGTTTATATTGCGCATAACGTATGGATTAATGCAGTTGGCGGAATACGTATTGGTGATAATTCAGTAATCGGACCAATGTCTGTATTAGCATCTTCAAAACATATATACCGAGATAAAAAAGTTACAAATGAAGGTGCTTTTGTACCAATTACGATTGGTAAAGGAGTCTGGCTTGCTAGCCATGTAGTAGTTACAGATGGAGTAAAGATTGGTGATGGAGTATTAGTAGCAGCGGGCTCAGTTGTAACACATCATATTAATAGTTATACAATGGTTGGTGGTGTTCCGGCCAAATTTATTAGAAAGTTAAGTTGAGTTTTCTTATATTCTATTTTACAGATTTATGAATCAAGTGAGAAACGATATAGTTTGACACCAATTTATCTAGAAAGGGGTGATTGTAAATGAGAACGAAAAAAGTTTTTATTAATCTATTATCTAGTGTATTTTTACAGATGGTATCAATTATAGTTGGTTTAATTATTCCCAAGCTAATAATAGCAACCTATGGATCTACGTTAAACGGACTTATTTCTTCTACGAATCAAATAATTGGATATTTTGGAATCATTGAAGGTGGGGTGGCAGCAGCAGCGGGGGCATCACTATATAAACCATTTGTAGAAAATGATCATACTAGGATTAATAATATCATGACTGCTGTAAAGAAGTTTTACCAAAAGACTGGTATTATCATAGGAGTTATTGTTGCGTTTTTATGTATCATTTATCCCTTAACAATTAATAATCAAATAACTTTTACAAAAGCTTCCATTATTATGATAATGCTAAGTGTAATAAGTGTGTTAGGATATTTAGTATTTAATAAATATAATATGATATTGGTAACAGATCAAAAACATTATATCACATTAATATCTTCTGCGATTGTAAACTTATTAATTTGTATAACACAAATGGTATTCATGCTCACGAAAATGAGTGTTATTTTTGTGGTTTTAGTTGTACCAATACTTTCCCTTGTTCGATTATTTATCATACGGGGTTATATCAGAAAAAATTATCTGTTTCTTAATTATCATGGTGAGCCAGAATATCAGGGAATTAGCCAAAAATGGAATGCATTATCAATGAATATTTCACAATTATGTAAAGTTGCGATTCCTATTGTTGTTTTATCGTTAATGTATGATTTAAGAGTTGTTAGTGTTTATACGGTTTATTCATTGTTATTTCATGTTGGAAGCTCGATGTTAGAGATTTCGGGTAATAGTATTACTGCTATATTTGGGAATGTTGTTGCGAAAGAAAATCATGAAATCATAAAACGTTCTTATGACATCAGTGAAACGCTGACAGTGATAGTGATTGCTATTTTAAGTGGATGTTTTTTTTGTTTAACAAAACCTTTCATACAAGTATACGTAGGGAATGTAAGTGATATAAGCTATAGCGCGCCAATGCTTACGATATCATTTATTATAAATGAAGCCATATTGAATTTACGTTTTTCACCAAAGATTTCAATTAAAGCGGTTGGGAAACTAAAAGAAGCTAGAAATAGTGGTCTAGTTGAAATTATAATGTGTTCCATATTAACTCCCCTTTGTTGTTTCTTGTTTGGATATCAAGGCGTATTATTTGGAAGTATACTTTCTGGATTCATTCAAACGATCTATTTAACAAAAGTATCTTACTTAAAAATATTAAATGAGCCAATTAGGGATCTATATAAAAAGATTATGGTTAATGCACTTTTCTTAATTCTTGGTATACTAACGGTTAAGCAATTCGTACTGTATCCGGTAAATAGTTATATTGAATGGTTTATATATGCTGCAATTACAGGAGTAATTATTACATTGTTCGTTATTATAGGTAACCTAATATTTTTAAAGAAAAATATGAATCCATTATTAACTCAGATAAAGGTTTTATTTAAGCATTAGTTCTTATTTACTACATATGAGAATTACCTTTATTTTATCATACAGGTGTTCTTGTATTGAATGGAGTCAGTTATAAATGTACTGATATCTAAATTCAGAGTACTTCGGTAGAATGGAGGATATAATGGAACTATATCAAAAACTTATAAATTTTGAAGAAAAAATTTCACTTGTTGGATTGGGATATGTTGGAATGCCATTAGCGGTTGCTTTTGCAAAAAAAGTAAATGTGATTGGTTTTGATTTAAATATAAGTAAAATAAATCTTTATAAAAGTGGTAAAGATCCAACAAATGAAGTTGGTGACGAAGCGATAAAAAATACAAAGGTTGAATTTACTAGTGATGAAAAAAAGCTTCAAGAAGCAAAGTTTCATATTGTTGCAGTACCTACACCAGTGAATCTAGACAAAACACCGGATCTTACGCCAGTAGAAGAAGCAAGCCGTATAGTTGGGCGAAATCTAGTGAAAGGGTCAATTGTCGTGTTTGAGTCTACCGTGTATCCAGGTGTTACAGAAGATATATGTGCACCTATATTAGAAAAAGAATCTGGATTAACATGTGGAGTTGACTTTAAAATCGGTTACTCACCAGAACGAATTAATCCTGGTGATAAGATTCATCGTCTAGAAACAATTAAAAAGATAGTTTCAGGGATGGATCAAGAAGCATTGTCTGAAATTGCAGCAGTCTACGAGTTGATTATAGAAGCTGGTGTGCACCGCGTTAGTAGCATTAAAGTAGCAGAAGCTGCAAAAGTAGTTGAAAATAGCCAAAGAGATATAAATATCGCTTTTATGAATGAACTTGCTATGGTGTTTGACAGAATGAATATAGATACTAAAGAAGTCATCGATGCAATGTTAACAAAATGGAATGCATTAAAGTTTTATCCAGGCCTTGTAGGTGGGCATTGTATAGGCGTTGATCCATATTATTTTATTTATGAGGCAGAAAGGCTTGGATACCATTCACAAATTATATTAGCAGGAAGAAAAATAAACGATAGCATGGGAATATACATTGCAGATACGATTATTAAGAATTTAGTATTAGCGAATAAGGTGGTAAAAGAAGCTAAGGTTGTAATCCTTGGTATAACATTTAAAGAAAATTGTCCTGACATAAGGAATTCAAAGGTAGAAGATATTATTGTAAGGCTAAAGGAATATGGAATAGAGCCAATTGTAGTGGATCCAATTGCAGATAAAAAAGAAACAGAAGAAAAATATGGTGTACCACTACAGAATATTGATTCTGTAAACAACGCAGACTGTTTGGTTTTTGCAGTTGCACATGACCAATTTAAGGATCGTACTTTAGAGGATAATGATAAATTATTTTTGAAAGCTCCGAATAACCAAAAGATAGTAATTGATGTCAAAAGTATATTCGATAAAGATACATACGAAAAGAATGGATATAACTACTGGAGATTATAATTGCTAAAGTGAAGTTAGATATATTAGAAATCATTTTAGATTAGAGAATTTTCTTTTATTTTAAAGGCTACTCCTTATGGGGTAGCCTATATTATTATTAAGAACTTTTATATTATTGCTGCTGGTGTAGTTCTTCTTACAAGACAGATAATAAAGAAGATAAAAGAAAGAATCATTAAGCTAAAGAAGAAGCCACCAAATCCAATTAATATAGCAACTGGTATAGAAGCAATATTAAGAATTATTCCAAGGGCAATGATACCTACAACAATTGTTCCAATACTAGATACTAATAGTGGTATACCAGCACTAGCTAAACAAGCTTTAATCCTAACATGATCCATAAAGTATGATAAGATACTCGATACAACATGGGATGCTAGTAAAAGAACTGCAAGAATTAATACGGCTTTTACGATGGAGCGTATATAAGGAATCACTCCATTTGAAAATAATACAGCAATTACTACACCTAATATAATGCTTATGATAGTAATTATTATATTACGTATTAAATTACATAAAGGTGAAAAACACATGCATATCCCTCCTAGAATATAATGAAATTTATAGTACATTATATTATATTCGATTTGTCATATTATGTGATTGTTTTAACACCGTACATGTCTAAAAGTGAGATTTTTAAACGTAATATGCTATGTTTTAGTTATGTATGTAATAGAATTAATGGAATAAGCGGAACAATCCTATTACTTTACCTAATATAGTTAACTCAGGAACTATGATTGGTTCCATAGTATCATTTTCTGGTTGAAGACGATAATAACCTTTTTCTTTATAAAACGTTTTTACCGTAACGGAATCATCAATTAAGGCAACAACGATTTCGCCATTCGCAGCTGTGGATTGTTTTTCTACTAATATCTTATCACCATCATAGATTCCAACATTAATCATGCTATCACCTTTTACTTTTAACATAAAAGTTTCTTCGTTAGGCATGTATTCGGATGGTACTGGGAAATATCCTTCCACATTTTCAACAGCTAATATTGGTTGTCCTGCCGTAATAGTACCAACAATTGGAACATTAACAAGTTCTCTTCTGGTTAAATTGAATTCATCATCAATGATTTCGATCGCTCTCGGTTTTGAAGGGTCACGTCTGATGTATCCATTTTTTTCTAATGTTTCTAAATGAGAATGAACAGAAGATGTAGATTTTAAATTTACTGCCTCACAGATTTCTCTTACAGCAGGTGGATAGCCTCTATTTATAATTTGTGATTTTAAATATTCTAAGATTTCTCTTTGTTTCGCACTTATTTTGCCATAACTCATATTTTAACCTCCAGTTATATATTAGTGACATTATAACATAAAAAAAATCATAATGCAAAACTTATGTTCGTAATTTTAATAAAATTTTCCGTTTTTGGTATTGACAAACATGTGTTTGCTTTGTATAATAATGTTAAACAAAACAAATGTTCGTATCATATGTTCGATTCATATATTAGAACATAACATAATAAACTATACAATAGATGATTATATAGATGGTTAGGATACGAAAGATAACCTAGTAGGAGGTACTCATATGAATACATTTATTGATCTTCATTTCAAGAGATATTACTTATTAAGTAACAGAATTCTATCTATAATAGATAAAAGACGAACACTTATCCTAACTGGAATATTAATTAGTACTATTTTAATACTTTCACTAGGTTTCATTACGACTAAAGTGACGGCCGAAAAATCCATTCAACGAGATAAAACTGTAATAAGTGTTAGAATTGAAAAAGGTGATTCATTATGGAGTATTGCTAGCAATTATATTACAGATGAATATGAGAATATCAATGACTATATCACTGAGATTAAGAAGAGTAATGGATTGGTAACTGATACGATTCATGAAGGTCGTTATATTATTGTACCCTATTACACTACAATTGAAAATTAATAAAAAGTTACAGTTAAATTTTACACTAATATATAATTTATTATAACTTTATGAAAAGATAGATAAACCCTAACAATACCATTGGATTATAGCATAAAACCAATTTGGTAACGATGGGGTTTTTTTATTATTTATACTTGAAATCTATATAAAAGGAGCAGTGGTGTAATGAAGATTTTACTTGTAGGTTCAAATAGTTTCATAGGTAAAAATGTAATTTCATAACTTGAATTACAGGAAGATACTACGAATGTCATATATCAGTATGATATCAACACACCATATGATAAACTGGTCTTATATACGAAAGAATGCGACTACGTTGTATTTTGTAAAATAAATAATAAACCAAAATATAAAAAAAGGACGTCATACTCACATTATCTTCTATTCGGTGAGTTATTAAACTTATTACAAAAAGCACAGAACTCATCGCCAATCTTTTACTATTCCACTTCACAACATGTTAATCAAACAACGAATTCTTTAAATCAATCTAACCTAGAGAAAATGCTAATTGAACATGCAAAGATTGTTAGTTGTAAGCTATATTTATATCAACTAGATAATATATTTGGTAAATGGGATACACCAACGGAAGAGTTTATAATTAATAGGTATTGTTATGACATTTCTCATAGCATTGATGTGAATATAGATTCTAGAGATGATATACTGGAATGTTGCTTTATAGATGATGTCATTGATTCGCTATTAAAACAATTGAATTTATTAGAGCAAAGTAGAGTGAAAAAACTGGATGATTCTATTTTAAAAACAATGAATTCATTTACAGATACTGATGTGTTAGAACAGGAACAAGTATTACATGTAAATATAGAACCTAAATATGTTATTCATAGAAATGAATTAATAAGCAAAATACAATCAGTTCATCAAATGCGTAAAAATGACGAAATTCCAGATATTTCAGATCTCTTTCTGTATAGATTATATAATACGTATCTTTATTATTTACCATGTGAAGATCTTATAAATACCATTAATACCATAAATACCAATGAAAGTTTTTATGATAGTAGAACTGAAATATTAAAGACATCATATCATGATCATTTTTATATCGAAAGAATAAAACCCGGAATGAAAAAAGGAGATTGTTGGCATAACTTAAGGACAGAAAAATGGATAGTATTAAGTGGTAAAGCTTTAGTACAGATAAGAAGAAACGACACAGAAAAAATATTTAATTTTTATATATCCCAAAATCCATTGAAAACTATGGATATACCAGTTGGATATACCCATAGTATTAGAAATATAGGAGATGATGATTTAATTGTTTTAGTTTGGACGAATGCTAATTACGAATTCGAAATCACAGATACATATTCAGTATCAGTTGAAATATAATATATAATTAAATAAAAAGATTTTATGAAAGAAAATGAATTCTCTAACAGGTAAATATTGTATATTTATCGGTTAGGATTTATAATAGTTTAGAGCATTAATCAAACATTTTAATGCGTATATACAAAATAGAAAGAGGTAAAAGTATGGTTGAATTAAAGAAAGATGAAATGATAAAAATTGCACCTCTATTTAAAAATATGCATGATACAGTAATTTTATCATGCCTTCAAGGACATATGGGAAGAGCCTGGACAGATAATTTAGAGAATCCGAAAGGCGCAATTATACATGTTGGTACGTTTTGTTTTATAGCAGGGGATGATAATTCTGAGCAGGTATCAAAACTAATCGAGCAAATACTAAATCTCACAGGAATGAACTTTGCATACGTAATACCAGAAAAGAAGGGCCTTGGTGATTTAATATTATTGCACTTTGGTGATGACTGTAAGGTAATACAACGATATGCAATAAAGAAGAAAGAAGATGAGTTTGATTTAGAAAAATTACAGTCAATGATAACCACTTTGCCAAATGAATATAAATTGTGTCCGATAGATGGTGAATTATATGATAAGGCGCTAGAAGAGGATTGGTCGGAAGATTTTGTTTCTAACTTTTTATCAAAGGAAGACTACATAAAAAGAGGAATAGGAAGGGTTATTACTCATGAAGGAAAGATCGTCAGTGGAGCATCCTCTTATTCCATTTATGACGAAGGAATTGAAATCGAAATATCTACAAGAGAAGATTATCGAAAACAAGGATTGGCTCAAATTGTAGGAGCTGCCTTAATTCTTGCATGTCGTGAAAAAAATCTATATCCAAGCTGGGATGCTGCTAATTTAATCTCAGTTCAATTAGCTCAGAAACTAGGCTATGAATATAATGGGCCATATGACACTTATATGATTCGAAAACCACTATAAGACTGTTAGATTATGAATAATGAATCATAAAATTTTATGAAATAGTTTATCAAATTTTATGACTGTTGAAAATACAAAATTATACATCTATTTTATTGACACCTCCAGACTATTGTGATAGTATGAATCTATACTATTATAATAGTCTGGGGGTTTTAACATGGATACGAAGTTATTTGACAGTGAATTAAAAATTATGGAGATTGTTTGGGAAAAGGAACCAATATCTGCAAAAGATATTAGTTTAATAGCAGCCGAAACAATAGGTTGGAATAAAAACACAACATATACAATCATTAAGAAATTAATTGAGAAGCAAATTATATTACGAACAGAACCAAATTTTGTCTGTACAACACTGGTTAAAAAAGATGAAATTATGCGAATAGAAACAAAGAATCTGATTGAGAAATTATATAATGGTTCAAAAAAAGCATTTTTCTCTGCGTTTATACAAAACGAAACGTTAACAGATGAGGAATATTCAGAACTAAAAAATATGATAGAAACGAGATATAAGAAGTAATTTAAGCATGTAGTATTATTAAAGTAGATGAAGCATTTTAAATAAACTGCATGGAATAGAATGGGAGTTATCAATGAGTGAGATATTTTATTGGATATTGAATATGAGTATTACTGGAACGTTACTTGGTATTTTGCTATATTTATTAAGATATATAAAAAAGATTCCAAGATTTAGTATCTATGCACTTTGGAGCATCGTCTTAATAAGGTTATCAATACCATTTGCTATCTCAAGCAAATATAGTTTTATGAATTTACTAACAAATAAAATGGTAAAGTCAGTCTCAGTTCCTGATTTAAACTCCTGGTTAATCACATCAAATTATATTCAAGTTGCAGATAGTTATAATCCGATTCAATACAAAAATATTTTTTGGTTACGTTTTATTCACATATCATCTATTATATGGCTGATTATTGCTATCGCCCTTCTAATGATTGTTACTACTATTTATATACTAAACATAGTTGAAATGAAAGATTCGACTTATCTATATGAAAATATATACGAAAATAAAAAAGTTAGTATACCAATGGTTTTTGGTATTATAAATCCACGTATCATATTACCAAGTAACATAAATCCAGAATCTTTACGTTTTATCATAGCACATGAGAAAATTCATATCAAAAGACATGATAATATCTTTCGAATGGTGGCGATTTTTATTGCATGTATTCATTGGTTTAATCCATTTATATGGTTTTTCTTACGTGTATTTCTAAATGATTTAGAAATTGCCTGTGACGCTGGTGTAATTAAAAATCTAAAGGATGAAGACAGATCCTTATATGCATTATCGCTACTAAAATATAATCAAAAGGAACCAAGCAAGTTTATTTCAACTTTTGGTGGGAGTAAAATGAAAAAACGGATAATGAATATTATTACTTATAAAAAGTTGACTATACTCTCTACAATATGCTTTATTTTACTATTTGGTGGGATAACGGTGATTGCATTAACCAATGCGAGTCGGTAAGAAAGGGGCAAGTTGTTCATGAAAAGGATGAAAAAAATACTTATTAGTGTTGGATTAATCATAATATTGATTGGACTAAATGGATGTAAGGCAGAGAATTCAAATACTAGTAAACCAGTTGAGACAACGAATACTATAATTTCTAGTGATAATAACGATAGTATAGATAATTTAGATAAGAATGAAACTATTATTGATAATAATACAACCAATAATGACAACGAGAAATTAATATTTTGGTGTGAAGGTTTTTCTGTTCCCGTTCCAAAGCCAGAAGCAAATTACATTGTGGTAAAAGAATTTGGTACTATTTGTTATGAATTTTCTAAAACACATTTGGATGAATATCTAGAGAAATTAGTAAAAGATGGTTGGAACTTATATTCAAGTATGGAAATTCAAGATAAGGAAAATTATATCTATATTAAGGATGACATGAACCTTCAAATAATTGATAATACAAATGAGACAAAAGAAAATACATCTATAAATGATTTTATAATAGTATCGTTACATTATGGGAATGATGAAATCTTAAAAAGAGAAAATGCTTTAAATAAAGTAGATGCATTCTTGTTAATTGAAGATAGAATAAAAGAACTTGATTATCTTGGTGTTGATGTACCATTTAATAAAAATTCTAGTAGGTCAATGATTGTGGAACGTTACATTGAAGAATCCTACGAAAAAATGGGTTTGCAGGCTTTTTACGTAGTTGATGAGAATGGGAATCTTGTAAGGAACTTTTTCATTTGCAATAATTATGTATTACCTATTCTTGATACGTTAACAGATACTTGCGTTGCAGATATTGATGCAGATGGGGAATATGAGTTGTTAAGTTTATATGGATGGGGTTCTGGTTTATATCGAATTGAATTAACAGCTTATAAAAATGTAAATCCTATTTACTTTAGTTCAAATAATAAAATTCTTCAAATAACATATCGTAATTGTTTTGTGCCAAAGGATGGTTATGGAAAATTATCTCTAACTAAGATATCAGATAATGAAATACATTTACTTGATCATGACTGGAAAGCAGAAGATAGTGATAGTGTAGTGTCACCACCAACGGATTATGGAAAAATACTTCTAGATACCGATGGTTATCACCTGATACCAGAAATAATGGAGAATTTTCCATACGATCAGTGGGATTATTCCTATGATAAAAGTAATCTAAAAACCAAGTTACAGCAGTGGAAAAAGAATAAAACAAATGAAGCTTTACAAGAGCCACCAGAAATAAATATTACAATAGGAGATACAAAACTTGATTATGAAATTAAAAAGGTAAACTGGAATGGAGAAAAAGCTTCCGATGATATTAGCTTTGTATCACTTATGGAGAGTAAAGATAACATACCGGTATTTGAAAATCCAGGTAGCATATTAGAGTATAAGGATAGTATAGTACTTGATTTTGGTAATGATTTTCCAGATTCTATCAAAGTAATGGATTATCTATTAACAGAAGACGGAAGACACATGTATAATGAGAAATTAGGTCAAGATCGTGTTGTTCGTATTGAAGACGATGGTACTGTTTCATATGGCTTATATCAACATATGGCTTTAATGCTTAGTTCTAGTATGCTAGCCTATGAAAACCCAAGTTATCGTGGTTTTCGTGTGTTATGTACATTTGGTGAAAAGGAATGTGAATATGTCTTTGTCCTTTCTTTAGAGGCAAATTTGAAAAATTAGGTTTTAAAAAATGGGGTCGTTATAAAATAGTATATTTACTAATTTGAATGGATTATTATACGTCATTCCCTTAAGTAGTTATATCTATTTTAAAACGACCCAAGTTTTATCTTAAGATTTATCGTATATTATATAAAGAAACAAGGAATTGTTGTATAGAAGGTTTTAAAAATAAATTTTTTATTAATAATTATTGTACCAATTACATATAACGTAAAATGGGATATATTTACACAACTTTTATCATTGTGATATAATATGGGTATAAAATGCGCCTAATGTTAAAACTTATTAACTCGATTCGCATTTAATCCGTATTAGGGAGAATTTGCTATGAATAAAAAACGAATTATTGTTGGCTCCATTTTGTTAATACTACAAATATCTGTAGTTACTTTTTATGCATTTCATTACAATGATACGAAACAATATAGTGAACAGGAGTTAAATCAAATTGTTAAGGAATTACAAAAGAAAGACTATATAATAGATATAAAAGATGTCGATAAAGATATACTTGTAGGAAAAAGAAAATGGTTAACACTAAATAATGATGAACATATTTCTGCTTATTTATATGCTGATAATAAACGTATGGAAGATGATGCTGCAAGGATATCAAATGATGGATGTAGTTATGATGGTATTTATAGTAAGTGTTGTATAAGTTGGATTTCATATCCATTTTTTTATAAGAAAAATAATACCATTGTATTATATGTAGGTGAGAATAGAGATTTGATTAATACACTTGAAGAAGTATTTGGTAGTCAATTTGCAGGACATAAAGGATGACTGAATAATTGGATTTAAATTAAAAAATAAAGATAACTTAATAAAAAATATAAAAATTATATATAAGAGGTAGAAGTATGCAAAATAAAATAAGAGTACATTTCATGGGAATATGCGGAAGCGGAATGTCATCTATTGCTGTTGTGGCAAAACAAAATGGTTACGAGGTTTCAGGATGCGATATGAGCATATCAGATTATTATGGCCAAAGTTTAGCTGAAAATGATATAGAAGTGTTAGAAGGTCATGATGTAAGTCATTTAGAAAATGTTGATATTGTGGCTATTTCACCAGCTATTTTAGATGTATCTCCTAACCATCCAGAAGTGGTAGAAGCAAAGAATCGTGGAATACTAATGACTTGGCAGGAATTTATGGCTAACTATTTACATAAAGGAAAAGAACTTATCTCTATATCAGGTACTCATGGTAAAACAACAACTACAATTTTAACTGGGGTATTATTAGAGAAAGCTGGATTGGATCCGACCGTAGTAGCTGGAACCAATTATTCAAAATGGGGTAAAGGATGCAGGATTGGAGAAACCGATTTATTTGTATGTGAAGCGGATGAATTTAATAATAATTTTTTAAATTATGAATCTTCCATTGCTGTGGTTAATAATTTGGAAATGGATCATCCTGAGAGTTTTTCTGATTTTACCATGATGAAAGAAGCTTTTAAAAGTTTTATCAAGAAGTTAAAAGGTCCAAAGATATTAATTATATATGAAGAAAGTGCTGGAATAAGAGAAATTATAGATGAATTAAGAGTGTGGTTAAGTGAAAGTAAAGTTAAGTTAATAGGATACTATATTCATAATCATTTTGACTATCCATACTATAAAGAATATAAAGTTAACATTGTAAATCAATCAGAGCAACAGGTTGAATATGAAATACAAATAGGTAATCAGAAAGATACTATTATTCAAAGTATTCCAGGTGAATATAATGTGAATAATACCATGAGTGCAATATGTATTGCTCTTGAGTTAGGTGTAAGTAAAAATGTAATATTTGATGGAGTAAAAGCATTTCATGGCGTGGGGCGTAGATTTGAACTAGTTGGTATCGTTGATGATATTCGAATTTATGATGATTATGCGCATCATCCTACTGCAATAACTTCAGTTCTTTCTATGTGTAAAAAAAATAATCCCAATCAAAGGATTTGGGCAATATTAGAACCACATCAAATTTCAAGAATACGCATGTTTTTTAAAGAATTTACAACTGCTTTAGGTATTGCAGATCATGTTATTATCACGAAAACTCATTTAGGCCGTGAAATCCACAAGGGAATTACCCCAATTAGTAGAGAAGAATGGACGGATGCAATTGGAGAAGATAAAACTTGGTTTATCGAAGAAGCCGAAGAAGTTACCGATTTTATAACGAAAAATGCTCAAACTGGTGATTTAGTTGTTGTATTTGGTGCAGCTAATTCTTACCATATTTCTCGTTCTATTTTAACATCATTAATGGAACACAGAAAAACAATAGATTCAATATAGAATAATCACTTATTACAAAAACAGATTTAGCAGAGATGACACTCTACTAAATCTGTTTTTGTAACATATAGTTTCGTTATATATTGGTTTTAGAAGTCTACTTTATTTTCAAAATTTAAATAGCTTTAATTTAGTAATTACTAATCTATTCACATCAATAAGCCATTATTTTGATAAGTCAAGCAATCCATTACCTTCACTTCTTTTATCAAAGCCCAAAGATGTAGTACGTTTAATCAGTTGTGCGTAAAGCTCAGACTCTGTTAGTGTTCTACCAAATTCTTCTTCACTAACATTTATTAGTAGAGCAGCAGCACCTGATACATGTGGTGTAGCCATAGAAGTTCCACTTAATTTAGCATACTTTCCATTGATGAAAGTTGAAAGAATACCATCACCGGGAGCTACAAGATCTACATTCATATTTGAGTTACTGTATTTTGCAATTTGTTTATTGAAATCAACTGCTCCAACAGATATGGCTTCATTATAGGCAGCAGGATAACTATATTCATCTGTTTTATAGCTATTGTCACCTTCGTTACCTGAAGCACAAATAACCAGAATATTATTTTCTACTGCTTTTTTCACTGCAGAATGAAGAGCAGCTACATCTTCTTTTCCACCTAAGGACATGGATATAACTCTAACCCGTTCTTTATTGCTTCCACGCCATTTGATTGCATAATTAATTGCATCAATTATACTTTTATAGTTACCACCGCCATCTTTTCTAAGAACTTTTAATATAAGTAATTTAGAGAGTGGTGCAACACCTAAAACACCGGCATTATTTTCAGAAGCTGCTATGGTACCAGCAACATGGGTTCCGTGACCATTATTATCAGCAAAATTACTAGTATTTCCATTATAATCCTTGGTAAAGTTTTTGCCGCCTACAATTCTATCTTGTAGTTCTGGATGGTCGATTTGACAACCAGTATCTAGCACTGCGATTACTACACCTTGACCTTTTTTACTCTGTTCCCATAGAGCTGGAGCGTGTACCATATCAACACCTTGTGGTATCTCAGTTACATTTTTCATAATTTTCTGAATGGTAAATGGGATCAATTTTACCTCTTTATTTTTCAATAACGATAGTTTGCTCATCTTATTCTCCCTTTCAACTTATACAATGATTTTTATGGTTTTCTGAGCTTTTTAAGAAGAATTGCTCATTATAATTGTATGCTTAATGTCGAAAAAGGTTTCTTTTTGTAATGTCGCAAATATCTATTGGTATTATGTTATGGGAATTCGTTTTGAATTTATTGTACCATTATCGTTTCTTTCGTGTATTCATTAGAGTGAGCTTTTAATTATGATCTAAAAAGAGTACCAAATAGGAATCTTACGAATGGTTGAATGTAGAATAAATTTCAGTAATCTAAATAGAATGATTCTTAAGGGGGTATAGAATGATTAAATTAGCATGTAATTATTACAAAGAAGTTGAAGAGTTAATCCAAAATGGAGTTATAGATATTGATTATTTTAAGTTTCCATCGCTTGGTTTTCAAATGAGTGTTTTTGATAAGTATGATCTTTCAGATTATGAGTTATTTGTAAATCAATTAAATCAAATTCGCCCTGTAATGATGCATGGGATTGGTTTAAGTCCGAATATAATTGGATCTAAATCATTCATGGATGAAGTTGATATATCTTATGTTAAAAAAGTAATAAATTTAGCAGGAGTTAACGGGATATCACTTCATTTATCGGGTATTGATAATAAATTATCGCGTACTGAGAACAAAAATATTTTAATTAATAATATTTTGTTTTTAAAAGATAAATTTTCGGAAGTTGAATTTTTTTCACTTGAAAATGTTGATGGGAATCCATATCAATACAGAGAAACTTTTGGTGTTTGTATTGAACCAGATTTTATAGCAGATATTATTCATGAAACGAATTGTGATTTTTTATTGGATATTAGCCATGCATATACTTCTTCAAGAAACCTTGGTTTAGACGTTTATGAATATCTTCATCGGTTACCACTTGATAAACTTTATGAGATACATATAAACGGATGGATTGAGACAGAAAACGATATAATGTCTCATACCAAAATTAATCCACATGGATATGAAATATTACAAAATATACTTAAAGAAAATAAACCTAAAATTATAACGTTAGAATATGGCAGATCTAACGATCGATTATTCTGTGGAATCCCTATTATGTCTCCTGATAGAATCAATGATGAAGCGAAAGCTGAGATTAGAATTCAGTTGGGAAGGTTGAAAGAAATAATACGGAATTTTGATAAATAATTACAAGTTAGTTAATACACTATTGATTATTAAGAGCAGGTTGTTGTAATTTTATCATAGTAAGTACTTGATAATAGTTTGTATATAGTTCGAATTTTTTCAGACTTTGTACTTAAGTATAGTTTTCTCTTGACAAAAAGGTTTATTGTGATAAACTAGGTTTATTACAATAAACCTTTAGATTTGGAGGTAACTAATGGAAGAATATAAATTAGCTGATGGAGAATATAAATTTGCAAATCTGGTTTGGGATAATGAACCAATCAATTCTACAGATTTAGTAAAGATATCATATGAAAAACTAGGTTGGAAAAAGGCAACAACCTATACGGTATTAAGGAAATTATGCGAAAGAGGCATACTATCAAACGAAAATGCCACTGTAACTGCACTAATTAAAAAGGAACAAGTTCAAAAATATGAAAGTGAAGTACTCCTTGAAAAAAGTTTTAACAATTCATTGCCAGCTTTCTTGACAACATTTTTAAAGGATAAAAAATTATCAAAAAAAGAAGCTGAAGAGATAAAAAAGATGATTGAAGAGGCAAGTAAATAGGAGGCGGTAAATGGATGGTTTAGTACACATGTTTTTAAAAGTCTTAAATATGAGTTTAAGTGCTACAATCGTTATTTCTATAGTAATTCTTTTGCGATTTTTGCTTAAAAAAATGCCTAAAAGATATTCTTATGTTTTATGGTTTGTAGTATTTATTCGATTATTAGTCCCGATTTCAGTGGAATCTAGATTCAGTATTATACCGCAGAATGCAAGTGAAACTTTTTATGAAAAATTGGTATCATTTTATGATCTGATATACCAAGATATTGCGGCCATTCTCCCTAAAACTACCTTAAAGACTAATATGAATGTTCAAGTTAAGCAGAACACACAAGGAAGTTCAAGTCATAATACAGACAGCGATGCAAGTCAAAATTCAACATATTCTAATGAAACTTTAAATCCAAATGACAATAGAACTGTATCTACTATAGATAATAAAACTACTAATATCAATAAAACGAATTTTAATAATGTTAATAACCAACTGTTCCAACAGTATTTACGTGTAATTTCATATATATGGATTGGAGTAGCTATAGTATTTCTTTTTAGTTCATTTGTTAGATT
>JARBTX010000145.1 GCA_029239975.1 Anaerocolumna sp. | reverse complement strand
ACTAATTTGTCTTATATTTTGTGTACAATTCGTTTATCACTATGTATTTAAGGCATTTTTATCCTTATATTCTGTTGGAGCAGTTGGTACGGATGTATTTGATTTTAAAGACCAGATGTTTAGTGCCATTTTTCATAATATAGTTGGATTAATTTTTTTACTACTACCACTTCCTTTACTAGGAATACTGCTGAAAAAAGGAATAGATGGGAAGAAAGAAAAACTTCGTCAAAAAGTTACCATGTTTTGCAGTATTATAATTACACAAGTTATCTTAGTTCTAATTCTTCCGGTTTTTGGTAAAGAATCTTATGCTCCGTATGATTTGTACCATAATACTTGGGTGCAAGAAATGGGGATTAAAAAATTCGGGTTATTAACAGCTACTAGGTTTGATGTTATGGGGTTAATAAAAGATAGTAATGGAGATTCTCTAGATGAATCATTAATTATACAAACAGTAAATATAAACGATCAATTAACACCCACTATTGAAACTCCTAAGGAAGAGAATGCATCAAGTCAGAGTAGTAATAATCTAGGAGAAAAGCAAATATTAAGTCCAACGAATACTCCAACACCAACGATAGAGCCGGTTGATACTTCACCTAATGTATTAGATATTGATTTTAATAAACTTACTGAAAATGAAAAAGATAATAATTTGAAAGTAATGCATCAATATTTTGCATCGGTCACACCAACGAAAAAGAATGAATATACAGGTATGTTTAAGGATTATAACTTAATAATGATAACAGCAGAAGGATTTTCTCCATATGCTGTAGATGAAAAAGTAACTCCAACGTTATACAAGTTAACCCACGAAGGATTTGTATTTCAGAATTTTTACACCCCATTATGGTGGGCAAGTACTAGTGATGGTGAATATGTTGCATGTACTGGATTGATTCCAAAACCAGGTGTATTAAGTTTTTATCAATCTGGTAATAATACTATGCCATTTGCTTTTGGTAATCAATTCAATAAATTAGGTTATAATACGAGAGCTTACCATAATCATTCCTATACATATTACAAAAGAAATATATCACATCCTAATATGGGGTACTTGTATCAAGGTGTTGGGAATGGACTTGATATAAAGAAAAGTTGGCCTGAATCTGATCTTGAGATGATGGAAGTAACAATACCAGAATATATAGATAATCAACCTTTTCATACTTATTATATGACGGTTAGTGGTCATATGAATTACACCTTTATGGGAAATAGTATGTCTACAAAAAATAAAGAGGCAGTAAAAGATTTACCATATTCCATGGAAGCCAAAGCTTACATCGCCTGTAATGTTGAATTAGATAAAGCATTAGAAAAGTTATTGCAAGAATTAGAGATAAGGGGAATAGCAGATAAAACAGTGATTGCACTAAGTGCTGACCATTATCCATATGGACTTGAGAAAGAAAAAATTGATGAATTAGCAGGTCATGTAGTGGAAGAAAATTTTGAGATTTATCGGAATCATTTTGTTTTATGGTCAGGGAGTATAAAAGAACCAATTGTTATAGATAAGGCTTGTTCAAGTCTAGATATTGCGCCGACCATATCGAATTTATTTGGATTATCTTATGATTCGCGTTTATATATGGGGCAGGATATATTGTCTGACTCAGACCCATTAGTAATATTCTCTAATCGAAGTTTCATTAGTGATAAAGTAAGTTACAACAGTGAGACGAAAAAAGTTGTTAAACTTACAGATGAAGAGTTACCAGATGATTATATTAAATCAATGAATCAAATTGTAGATAATAAATTTCTAATATCCAAAAGTATATTAGAAAATAATTATTACCATTGTTTATTTCCAAATGAAAAAAGTTTAGGAGAACTTGCTAAACCTGATAAATGAAATTTTATACATAAATTTTAAAAATTATTTTTAATTTCCCCCTTGCCATTGGAAATAATCTGTGTTAATATAAGTCAACAGCAAGGGTGTTGTTTATACAATACCTTTGTATTTTTTTATAAAAAATGGCTATGAAAGAGACTGAACTATGTGGATTGCATCGATAGACAGGAATGGCGTGTCACCGACTGAGAGCATGCCTTGGATGATAGATGTAGGAAGGAACACTCTGGAGCTCGTGAATTGAACGGTTTTATTCTGTAGTAGGTTCATGCGTGACACGCGTTAAGTGTAAGAGTGGAGAGTTTATGCTCTCAATGCGGGTGGTACCGCGGGTAAAATGAAAATATCCCGTCCCGAGTATATTTGAACGAAAAGTTCATTTGTACTCGGGACTTTTTTTATATAAAAGTTAGAGTACAAAATCCTACGTTCAACTGAATGAATAAATTTGTATGCTTTATTAAAAGGAGGAACCAATATGGAATTTGTAAAAGGTTTAAAACAAAAGGAAGTCATTGAAATAAGTGATATTCTAAGTAATGACTTAAAGGGTAAAGAAGTTGTATTGCGTGGAGCGGTTCATACCATTCGTGATATGAGTGAATTTTCTTTTGTAGTTTTAAGAAAATATGAAGGATTAGTACAATGTGTTTTTGTTAATGATAAAGTAAATAACGTTTCTATCAAGAATCTAAGAGAAGGTTCTACCATTGAAGTGAAAGGTATGGTTCACCCTGAAGACCGTGCACCAAATGGTTTTGAAATCATTTTGTCTGACATTAAAGTGTTATCAGAACCTGCGAAAGAAACAACAATGCCAATTCCAATTAGTAAATGGAAATTAAATACTTCCTTAGAAACAAAACTATCTTTAAGACCAATTGCACTTCGTAATGTAAGAGAGAGAGCAATTTTTAAAATTCAAGAAGGTATTGTTAGGGCATTTCGTGATTTCTTATACTCACAACATTTTACAGAAGTGAGAACACCTAAAATTGTTGCAGGTAATGCAGAAGGTGGAGCTAACGTATTTAAGTTAGAATATTTTGGTAAAAAAGCTTTCTTAGCACAAAGTCCACAGTTTTACAAGCAAACTATGGTAGGTGTATATGATAGAGTATTTGAAGCTGCTCCAGTATTTCGTGCAGAAAAACATAATACAACAAGACATTTAAATGAATACACAAGTTTAGATTTTGAGATGGGATATATTGATGGGTTTGAAGATATTATGGATATGGAAGCTGCCATGTTAAGTTATGTGTTTGAATTTTTATCCAAAGAATATGCAAAAGAAGTGAAACTTTTAGGTATTACATTACCAGATACCAGCAACATCCCAGCAGTTCGTTTTGATGAAGCAAAGAGATTAGTATCTGAAAAATATGACCGTAAAATTAAAAATCCGTATGATTTAGAACCAGAAGAAGAAGTTTTAATTGGCAGATATTTTAAAGAAGAATTTAACAGTGATTTTGTATTCGTTACTCATTATCCATCAAAAAAGAGACCATTTTATGCTATGGACGATCCAAGTGATACAAAATTCACATTAAGTTTTGACTTATTATTTAAAGGTATGGAAGTAACAACTGGTGGACAGAGAATTCATACTTACGAAGATCAAGTAGCTAAAATGGTAGCGCGTGGTATGGACCCAGCAGATTTTTCTGATTATTTAATGATTCACAAACACGGAATGCCACCACATGGCGGACTTGGAATCGGTTTAGAGAGAATTACCATGAAGTTATTAGACGAGCAAAATGTAAGAGAGACAACTTTGTTCCCAAGAGATGTATCAAGATTAGAGCCATAAAGGGAATTGCGAAAAGTCTGAATTAGTATACGTCAATTTGCACATTGTTAGCTTAGTAAAGCGTGATGCATACAAGAAGTTAGTTCGCAACACGCTCGCGCTTGATGAAGTTCGTAGTGGTACATAAGACCCTAAAATACAGGGTCTAAGTACCAACGAATTCATAACAGTTGCTCACTAACTTCTTGTTTGCATCACGCTTTTGCAAGGATGAGAATGTGCAAATTGACTTAGTCAAGATTACGGAAGGGCTTTCGTAATCCTGAACCAGAAGTATGATTACGTGACGGAAGTTTTATATGTTTCTTACAATTTGTACGAATAAACAGTGATTGTTCTCTTTATGGGTAAGATACTGATATTAAATTGTATTAATCGTAAGTATTATAATAAAATCTTTAAGTTTCGCAATTACCTAACAAAGAATTGAGTGTCAGATTTCGTTATTATACTAACTTATGAATATACGATGATATTCATTGGCAGAATAAATTTCATCTTTTGACTCTCTAATCCTTATAAATTATAACAATGAAAGGAAATTTCCATGATTATAGATGAAAAAACAATTGATTATGTAGCTGCATTAGCGAAGTTAGAATTAAGTGAAGAAGAAAAAGTAAAAGCGGAGAAAGATTTAGGTAGCATCCTTGGTTATATGGAAACGATGAATGAATTAGATACGGACAATATTGAACCTATGTCTCATGTATTTCCGATACGTAATGTATTTCGTGAAGATAAAGTGGTAAATGAGCCAAATAGAGATATCTTATTAGAGAATGCACCAGCAAAAAAAGATGGATGCTTTATGGTTCCAAAAACAGTTGAATAAGCCGCAGATATAGAAAAGAGGTATAACATGGATTTAACTAAATTGACAGCCCTAGAGTTGGGCAAAAAAATTAAAAATAATGAAGTAACTGTAGTAGAAGCTACAAAAGCTTTATTAGAAAAAATAAAAGCTACAGATTCAGAATATAAGTGTTATATTACAGTTTTAGAAGAAGAAGCAATGAAACGTGCAGAAGAAGTGCAAAAAGCAATGGATGCAGGTGAGTATAGTGATTCTCCGATAGCTGGAGTACCTATGGCAGTAAAAGATAACATTTGTACAAAATCAGTTAGAACAAGTTGTGCATCTAAGATATTAGGTGAATTTAAACCACCATATAATGCAACAGTAATTGAAAAGCTAGAAAAAGCCGGAGCTGTTATCATTGGTAAAACGAATATGGATGAGTTTGCTATGGGTAGTACGACAGAAACATCTGCTTTTGGTGAAACGAAAAATCCTTGGAATAAGGAGCATGTACCAGGTGGCTCAAGTGGTGGTTCTGCAGCAGCAGTTGCAGCAGATGAAGCATTTTATGCATTAGGTTCCGATACCGGTGGCTCCATCCGTCAACCAAGTGCATTTTGTGGTGTGACTGGAATTAAACCAACTTATGGTACGGTATCTAGATACGGATTAATCGCTTATGCATCTTCCCTAGATCAAATTGGGCCTATTGCTCGCGATGTATCCGATTGTGCTGCAGTGTTAGACGTGATTTCAGGTCATGATAGTAAAGATTCTACTTCAGTAGATAAAAATGATTATAAATACATGGAAGCTTTAGTAGATGATGTAAAGGGAATGAAAATTGGTATTCCAAAAGGTTATTTGGGTGAAGGACTTGATGAAGAAGTAAAGGCAAGTATTTTAGCAGCTGCAAAAGTCTTTGAAGAAAAAGGTGCAATTGTGGAAGAATTTGATTTAGATGCAGTTGATTATGCAATACCTGCTTATTATGTAGTAGCTTCTGCAGAAGCAAGTTCAAATCTTTCAAGATACGATGGTGTTAAATATGGATATCGTACAGAGAATTTTGAAGGTCTTCAAGATGTTTATAAAAAGAGTAGAAGTGAAGGTTTTGGAAATGAAGTAAAACGTAGAATGATGATAGGAGCTTTCGTATTAAGTTCGGGTTATTATGATGCTTATTACAATAAATCTCTAAAAGTAAAAGCTATTATTAAAGAAGGATTTGATAAGGCGTTTGCAAAATATGATGTAATACTTGGACCAACTGCACCTTCTACAGCCTTAAAGCTAGGTGAGAGTTTATCCGATCCACTTAAGATGTATCTTGGGGATATCTATACTGTATCCGTTAACTTAGCAGGATTACCAGCAATTAGTTTACCATGTGGAATCGATTCAAGTGGTTTACCTATTGGGTTACAGTTAATTGGTAAACATTTTGGTGAAAAAGATATTATACGTGCGGCTTATTCCTTTGAACAAACGAGAGAATACGTTAGACCATTCAACTAGAAGTTGAAAAATCAATTGTAAGTCATTGGTTTGTTAGATAAATATTAATAGAATAATTGTATACTTAAGTTGTAAATAAAGCTTAATACGTTATTCAACAAGTGAATTTCCCTGTAATAGAAAGGAATGATAAGATGAAATCATATGAAACTGTCATTGGTTTAGAGGTTCATGTGGAATTAGCTACAGAAACGAAAATTTTCTGTGGATGTACCACACAATTTGGTGGTGAACCAAATACTCATTGTTGTCCGGTTTGTACCGGTATGCCAGGAACTCTTCCAGTGTTAAATAAAAAAGTAGTTGAATTTGCTGTAGAAGCAGGTCTTGCCTTAAATTGTACCATAACTCAAAATTGTAAATTTGATAGAAAGAATTATTTTTACCCAGACTTACCAAAAGCTTATCAGGTTTCTCAGTTATATCTTCCAATCTGTAGAGATGGTGGGATTGAAATTGATGTAAATGGAGTTAAAAAAGTAATTGGTATTCATGAAATTCATATGGAAGAAGATGCTGGTAAATTAGTTCACGATCCATGGGAAGACTGTACATTAGTTGATTACAACCGTTGTGGAGTTCCATTAATTGAAATAGTAAGTGAACCAGATATGCGTTCAGCTGATGAAGTAATAGCTTATTTAGAAAAATTGAAATTAATACTTCAATATCTTGGTGTTTCGGATTGTAAGATGCAAGAAGGTTCTCTTCGTGCAGATATTAACCTTTCTGTTAGAGAAGTAGGAGCAGAAAAATTCGGAACAAGAACAGAAATGAAAAATATGAACTCCTTTAAAGCCATTGCTCGTGCCATCGAAGGAGAGAGAAAACGTCAAATAGAATTACTTGAATATGGAAAACTAGTAGTTCAAGAAACAAGACGTTGGGATGATAATAAAGATACCAGTTTTGCTATGCGTTCGAAAGAGGATGCTCAAGATTATCGTTATTTCCCAGAACCAGATTTAGTACCAATTGAGATTAGTGATGAATGGATTCATGAAATTAAGAGTCGTCAACCAGAGCTTCGTGATGCAAAAATGTTAAGATATGAAACAGAATATGATATACCTGCCTATGATGCGGGAATTATTACTGGTTCTAAAAAGTTAGCAGATATCTTTGAAGAAACAGTTACTATCTGTGGTAAGCCAAAAGAAGTATCCAACTGGTTAATGGTTGAGACTATGCGATTACTAAAAGAATCTGAAATAGAACCTGAGAATATTTTGTTTAGTGCAGATAATTTAGCCAAACTTATTGGATTGATTAGTGATAATAAGATTAACCGTACAGTAGCAAAGGAAGTATTTGAACAAGTATTTAAAAATAATATAGATCCAGTAGAATATGTGACCGTTCGTGGGCTTTCTATGGTAAGTGATGAAGGTTTACTAAAATCTACAATAGAGCGAATTATTAGTGAGAATCCAGCTTCTGTAGCAGATTATAAAGGTGGTAAAGAGAAAGCACTAGGTTTCTTAGTAGGTCAAACGATGAAAGAAATGAAAGGCAAGGCTGACCCTGGCATGATTAATCGAATTTTAAAGGAATTATTATAAGTATTTTAATATTAATTGATTTTAATTAGAAAATTGTGTATAATAATGGAAATATTCTGTTAAGCATGTACTAAGATTTATATCAAAGCTAATGGGAGTAAGGTAGCAGGGAGGTTTGTATATTGGAGAAGAGACGTAGTAGAAGATTACAGGTAGACTTAAAACTTGACATATCTTCACTTTTTAAACAAGATAATATTCGCGTGGATAATATTGATGCACCAATAGAAGTAATCAATATTTCAAAGAATGGTATCGGTTTTATATCAGAAAGTGTTCTTCCAACAGATTATTATTTTAATGCCATGTTAAAATTAGGAGATGATGACTCCAATTTATATTGTGTAGTTAAAATAATAAGAAAAGAAGAAACAGATGATAACAAATATCAATATGGTGCTGAGTTCGTTGGTATGCCATCCGTTTTAAGTTATATTTTTGACGAATTTGAAAATCGTATCAATCATGAAGAATAGTAGATAATAAAATTCCCGAAACCAATTTTTATGGTGTTCGGGAATTTTTTTTCTTAAAATTGGTTCTTTGTCAATAGTGGGGGTGGGATCCTACTGAATCCCGCCCTATTACTGATTTTATAATTCTTTTTATGTTGGGCACCTTAAAAACCTATTTTTAGGCATGCGAAATAAACCTCATGCCACCGT
>JARBTX010000042.1 GCA_029239975.1 Anaerocolumna sp. | reverse complement strand
TTCTTTTGCTTCGAGTAAGGCTTCTCTCTTCTTAGTTTCAGCTGTTTTTAAAGCTTCATCTATGATTTCTCTTGCTTTTTCTTCTGCAGAACCTATCTTAGCTTCAACAACTTTTATACGATAGGAAATTGCAAATTTCCAAGTAAGAGGAGCAACTATTACCAAGGTAACTAATATCGATATTAATACTGGTATTAATTCTTGCACAGGAGCACCTCCTTATTAAATTTTCATTGTACGAATACAACACTTAAATTTTATACTGTTTTGTTTGGTATGTCAAGTATAGTTACTAAATTTTTATGCATTATGTCACAATATAACGAATATAATCGATAATATTAAGAATTATTATACGAAATTACTGTATTTCTTCTTAAAAAATAAATGTGTAAAAATAAAAAAAACTCTAACAAATCATAGAATAAAACTAGGAAACAGCTACTAATTATAGATTCAATTGATACCTTACTCCCATTACAAGAGTAAACCTTTGTATGGGAGCTATATATTCAATTAACATTCTTTATTTAGTACAAATTTACCATATTATTTTATTCCACGTTATTTATTAGAGTAAATTATAAATTAGAATTCATATTATAGAATTAAATCATCTTTTTTTATAACAAATTCAACTACCCACATAATAAATAATAAAATAATTTATTCTACCAATTAATCTTTTCGATTATACTAATTCTCCAATGTAGTAAAATCCCTTACATTCCTTTAAGTTTACATTAAAGATTTTTCCTATCATATCTTTATTACCTTTAAAATGAACTAAGACATTATTACTTAATCTACCGGTCATAAGGGTTGGATCCTGTTCATTTATTTCTTCCACTAAAACCTTTTGAATACTTCCTTGGTGTTTGCTTGTTAATTCAGATGATATTGCTTGTACTTCTTTTAGTAAACGGTCAAAGCGATCTTTAGCAACAGAATCTTCTACTTGGCTTTCCATATTTGCTGCAGGAGTACCAGTACGTTTTGAATATAGGAATGTATAGGCACTATCATAGCGAACTTTTTTCACTACATCTAATGTTTCAAGGAAATCTTCTTCTGTTTCACCAGGAAATCCTATAATTATATCTGTTGTTAAGGATATATTAGGCATTGCTGCTTTAATTCGGTCTACCAATGACAAGTAATCTTCCTTGGTATATTTACGATTCATAATTTTTAAAATCTTAGTACTACCAGATTGGAATGGTAAATGTAAGTGATTACAAATCTTCTTTGAGTTTTTCATTACTTCGATTAAAGAATCGGATAAATCCTTTGGATGAGAAGTCATAAAACGAATTCTCTCTAGTCCTTCAATTTTTTCAATCTCTATAAGTAATTCTGCAAAAGTCATAGGATTTTCAAGTGTTTTGCCATAAGAGTTTACATTTTGGCCTAATAACATGATCTCTACTACACCATCAGCAACTAATTCTCTGATTTCTCTTAAGATGTCTTCTGGATTTCTACTTCTTTCTCTACCTCTTACATAAGGCACGATACAATAACTGCAAAAATTATTGCAGCCATACATGATATTAACACCTGCTTTAAATTTGTATTTTCTCTCACTTGGAAGGTCTTCTACAATTTGATCTGTATCCTTCCATATATCAATAATCATACTTTTTGAAGATAATCTTGCTTGAATTAACTCAGCCAATTTAAATATATTATGAGTACCAAATATAATATCTACAAAACGATAGCTTTTTCGTATTTTATCAACAACTGCATCTTCCTGCATCATACAACCGCAAAGTGCTATCATCATGTTAGGATTTTTCTTTTTTAAACTGTTTAAATAACCAAGTCTACCATATACTCTTGTATTAGCATTTTCACGTACTGTACATGTGTTATAAGCAACAAAGTCAGCAACTTCAGTATCTGTTTCTACGAAACCTATTTTTTCAAGTATTCCTGCAAGCTTTTCAGAGTCTTTTGCATTCATTTGACATCCAAAGGTAGCAATATGGTAAGTTAATGGTCTTCCTAGCTCATCTGATTTTTTCTGATATATTTCTTTTAATTCATCGACAAATTGAAGCTGTCTTTGTGCTTCTGATTCACTTACATTTATGTTAATTTCTTTTCTCATTAAGTCCTCCACATTTAATCAAACCTATACCTACATTTATCATAAAATAGCTGTATATAATTTTTATAATAAATATTTCATTTGTTTTTTTAGAATAACTACATGCTATTATAACAACATAAATAAAAAGTTGCAACCAAAAAGGATATAGGAATAGAACTAGACATGCAGTTGTCAACTTCTGCATGATATGATACATACAATCCGGTGATAGTGGATTGCTTGATACTATAAAACATGGTAGCAGAATGCTATCAAAAATTCTAGGACAAAGGGGTATGGATATGGATATTAAAATAATAACAAAAGAATCATTTTCTGTTATTGGTAAACTTGGTCAAGGAGAACGAAATAAAAGTACAGAATGGATTCCTCCATTGTGGAACGATGCGAATAGTCATTTTTATGAGATCAGCACTTATGCAAAACTAGATGATTCTGGAAAAATTGTTGGTTTATGGGGAGCAATGAGTGACTTAGATGAACGATTTGAACCTTGGAATGACCAAGGAAAGTATTTGGCTGGTTGCGAAGTTTTAGATAATGCAGTTGCACCAAACGGTTGGACAAAATGGGTAATACCATCTTACGAGTACGTAGTCGCAAAATGTACTCAATCTACATATGGAGAAGTATTTTCTAGTGTACTTGCAGATTACTTTCCAATGAATAACTATAAATTAGCTGGTGCTGTCCATGAATTTTATGATCCTACCAATGAAAACGGAGAAATGTGTCTATATTTTCCAATAAAAAAGTTAACAGCATAAAACAATTTAAAGGGACGTGTCGCAGTCAATATTAGTGACACGTCCTAATCAATTTTTACCATAATTTAATACTAGAATCATCGAATTCAGGCATATTGTATTTAAGTAATTGAAAGCCTGTTTTTATAGAAGGTATTTGGCAATGAAATATACCATTGTTTTCCATTTGGAAATATATTATAATTTGTTTGTTTGCTAAACTTTTAAAAAATTGTTACTTATGTTTGGGGAGGTCATGATGTTTCAAAAGAAAAAAGATAAACTGGAAGAAGATAAAAACAAAAAGAAATATAACACATTCCAAAATATGTTTTATATTGTGAAGGGTACTGTAAAGTGGCAAAAAGTATTACTGCCAATGATGATAATCTATTCCTTTACGGAAGCCTCCATACCATTTATATGGGTTTACATCTCAAAGTTGGTAATTGAGCAAATTGAATTAAATAATGGAATTACTGAGTTATTTAAAGTTATGTCTATTGCTACGCTTATATCTCTAATAGTAATGGCTACCAACCGTTACATACAACACCAGAATTGGTGGCGTTTTATTTATGCAAGAATGAAGTTTATTTCCCTTCGTATGAAAAAAGCACTTACTATGAATTATGAACATTTAGAGAATCCAAAGATTTTAGATTACATGGAAAAGGCTGGTAGGGCAACCGGTGGAAATCAAAATGGTGTTGAAGGAATGATGCACTCTACTAGTCAAACTTGTGTTAGTTTAGTAAAAATTGTTGCTTCGTCCGCGATTATGTTCACATTAAGTCCATGGATTGTTATCGTAATGTTATTCTTATCCTTTCTTCATTTCCTTGCTATTGATTATACCAAGCGTAAGGATAAATTAAAAGTTTGGGATGTATTATCATCTAAATGGCGTAAAATAAATTACTTGAATCAAGTAACGAAGAACTTTGATTATGCTAAGGATATACGATTATTTGGTATGGAGGAATGGCTTCATAAAAAACAAATCTATCATCATTCGGAAGTTCACGAAAAGATTGTAGAATCTAAAAACCGATGGATGAAATGCGGCATTCTAAATCAAATCATAGGTCTCTTACAAGAAGGTATCCTTTATATCTGGTTAGTATATGCCGTTATCTATGAAGGTATCTCCATAGCTGATGTCACTTTATATTTTGGTACCATTCGTACTTTTTCTTCAACTGTTTCAAATGTATTAGATAATATTGCTGAGATTCGAAAACTTAGCTTAGAAATCAACGATTTCAGAACGTTTGTAGAATATCCGGAAGAAAAGGAAAACACTAATTTTAAACCAGTTCCAAAGGGAAAAGAACTTGAATTTCAATTTATTCATGTTTCATTCCGTTATCCTGGCCAAGAGAAATATGCTTTAAAAAATTTAAATCTTACTCTTTTCCCTGGTAAACGTTTGGCTGTGGTTGGTTTAAATGGTGCAGGTAAAACCACCTTTATCAAGCTGTTGTGTAGGTTATATGAACCAACAGAAGGTACTATTCTACTAAATGGAGTTAATATAAAAGAATATAACAGGGATGAATATTATGCTCTCATTGCTCCAGTCTTTCAGAATGTGGAATGTTTTGCTTTTCCAATATCTGAAAATGTATCAATGAAATCACCACAAGAAACGAACCAAACTTTATCCAAAGAATGTTTAGAGATGGCTGGTATGGAAGAAAAGTTAAATACGTTACCAAATGGGGTTCAAACCCAATTACTAAAAGTGCTATACGATGATGGAATTGATCTCTCCGGCGGTGAAAAACAAAAGCTTGCTCTGGCAAGAGCATTATACAAAGATGCCCCTGTGGTAGTGTTAGATGAACCTACCGCCGCATTGGACGCCTTAGCAGAATATAAACTCTATATGGATTTTGACAAACTAATAGGTGGAAAAACTGCGGTTTATATCTCCCATCGACTTTCTAGTACTCGTTTTTGTCACGCCATTGCTATGTTTAAAGATGGATCACTGGTTGAATACGGAACTCATGAAGAGTTACTTTCAAATGAAGGCGAATATGCGAATATGTTTCAAATTCAAGCACAGTATTACAAAGATACCGTAGAGGAGGTGGCTATAAGTGCAGAATAATGCGAAAAGTAATGATAATAATAGTTCAAAACGAAGTCTATTAACACCTGTTCAACTAATCCTACATACTTTATCCTATTTTTATAAAGAAGCATTTCACTATCAACCTATATATTTCTTAATTATAGTTGCATCTATCCTTTTAAATGCACTACACCCATTTATTAATATATTACTACCTAAATTAATTATTGACGAATTACTTGGTGATAGAGATCTAAAACGGCTTATTACGATTATTGCAATCATTGCATTTAGTAACATGATCTGCAATATGTTAAAAGATATTATTAGAGAAACCTTAGGGAAATACGACGACAATTTCGATCGGTACTTTAAAATACGAATAAGCCGCAAAACCATGCAGATGGATTTTGAACATACCGAAGACCCTGAAGCATTAGAACAAGCTAGTAGAGCAGAAACCGGCATGGAATGGTATTCGGGTGGTATTGCAGGTTTAACCTTTTGCTTTGTTAATATTATTTCATCCATTCTGACATTAACTGGTGTAATCGTAGTGTTAGCAACTGGATCCCCTATCCTTTTAGGAGTAATCTTAATCACTGTATTAATTCGTACTCTAATAAATGCAAAAAATAATACCATTAACGTAAAACACTTTAAAGGATTAGTAGCTCTGAACCGAGCCTTTGGATATATCTTTTGGCAACTCTCAGATTTTCGCTTTGGTAAAGAGATTAGACTTTACGGCTCAGCTGATATGATGTTAAAAAAAGCCGATGCTCACAATGAAGAAACCACCAATAAGTGGAAAGCTCAATCCATGGAACAACTCCCATTTGGTGAAGCAGATGTATTTATTTCAGTAATTAATGACGGGTTTACTTATCTTTACCTGGGCTACCTTGCCATAAGAAGATTAATTTCTATCGGAGATTTTAATATGTTAACTGCTTCTGCATCAACTTTCGCTAATTCTCTTCAAAGTATAATATGGAACATTCAAGAAATACACAAAAAATCTACCTTTATGCAAGAGTATATCGAGTTTATGAACTACGGGAATGCATTATACAAAGGCACTAAGAAAATTGAGAAAGCAGATAGTTATATATTTGAGTTTATTCATGTTAGTTTTAGATATCCACGTAGTAAGGAATACGTTCTTCGTAATGTAAATTTAAGAATATCAGGTGATGAACATCTCTCAGTGGTGGGTCTAAATGGTGCCGGTAAAACAACCTTTATAAAATTACTTTGTAGACTTTACGATGTAACGGAAGGTGAAATACGTTTAAATGGTACCAATATAAAAGAATATGATTACGATGAATATATGAAATTATTTGCAGTGGTATTTCAAGATTATAAATTGTTTGCTTTTTCTATAAAAGAAAATATTAACTTAATGGATGACAACAAGGATAAGGTAATAACTGATAAAGAAGTATTAGAATTATGCGAATTATGCGGTTTAAAAGAGAAAATAAATTCATTGGACAAAGGGATTGATACCATCCTTTATAAGCAGTTTGATGAAAGTGGTATTGAACCATCTGGTGGTGAAGCTCAAAAAATAGCTATTGCTAGAGCTTTATATAAAGATGCACCTGTAGTTATCTTAGATGAACCAACTGCTGCTCTTGACCCAATAGCCGAATACGAGATTTATAATCATTTTGATCGTTTAGTAGGTGGAAAAATAGCAGTCTACATCTCTCACCGTTTATCATCTTGTAAATTCTGTGATAGAATTGCCGTCTTTTCGAAAGATACCATTACAGAATACGGAACACATGATGAATTACTTAAAATACCAAATGGTGTTTATGCAGAAATGTTTGCTGCACAAGCCCAATATTATGTATAAAGGATTCATTATAAATATAAATTATAGTATACTGCTAAAGTAGTGTATAGAATGGAGTTTAAATTAGTGCAACTCAATAATCTATTCTATTCATGAGGCTTTAGAAAATAAGAAGTGTCACTAGGTAGCTTAATAGCTAGTAGGTGACACTTTTCTTTTCATTTATAAAGCTTTCTAAAATAAACTTACTTCTGAAGGTTCCTTTTAAGATTAGTGTAGTTTATTTAATCTATCGAATTTGACCATTTCCAAATATAATGTATTTTGTAGTTGTTAAAGCAACTAGACCCATTGGCCCTCTTGCATGAAGTTTTTGTGTGCTAATTCCAATTTCCGCACCGAATCCAAATTCTGCACCATCGGTAAATCTAGTTGAAGCATTAACATAGACTGCTGCTGCATCAATTTCATTTAAGAATTTCATGGAGTTATTATAATCTTTTGTAATTATGGATTCAGAATGTTTTGTATTATAAGTATTGATATGTTCTATTGCTTCTTCAATGGAATCAACCACTTTTAACGAAATTAGTCGATCTAGATATTCTGTTCTGAAATCTTCGTCTGTAGCTTCTTCCATACCATTTTGAATCGCTCTAGCTCTATCATCAGCACGGATAACTACTTGTTTTGAAGTTAATCGATCGTATACTAATGGGATAAAATCATTTGCCACCTTACTGTGTACAACCAATGATTCACACGCATTACAAACTCCAAGTCGTTGTGTTTTTGCATTGTCAATAATATTAAGAGCCATGTCAAAATCAGCAAATTCATCTACATACACATGACAATTTCCTGTTCCTGTTTCAATGACAGGTACTGTACTATTTTCTACTACCGTACTGATTAAGCCAGCTCCACCACGTGGTATAAGTACATCGATGTATTTATTAAGACGCATCATTTCTTTTGCTGTCTCTCGATCGGTCTTTTCAATTAATTGAATTGCATCTTCTGGTAATCCCACTGACTTAAGAGCATCTTTAATTACCGCAACTATAGCAGTATTACTATGAATGGCATCACTTCCGCCTCTTAATATCACTGCATTCCCTGTCTTAAAGCATAATCCAAATGCGTCTGCAGTTACATTAGGACGAGATTCATATATAATACCAATAACACCGATTGGTACTCTTTTTTGGCCTATGGTTAATCCATTAGGGCGATTTGTCATTGATATAACTTCACCGACCGGATCCTGTAAACGAACTATATCCAGTAACCCGTTCGCCATCCCTTCTATTCTGTCATGATTTAGGGATAAGCGGTCAATTAAGGATTCCATCATACCATTTTCTCTGGCTGCGGAAACATCCAATTGATTGGCTTTTATAATATCAGCTTCGTTTTGGATTAACGCTATAGCAGCTGCTTTTAAGCCTTCATTTTTACGCTCTTGCCCTAAAATATTTAGACTTGTCGCCGCTTTTCTTGCCTTTATTCCAATCTCTTCTAAATACTTCATGATACCCATTCCTTTCTTATATAATTTTGATTAATATAAATATTACTATCATAACCTAATAGATACAGCTCATGTAATATTTATTTTATTACCCTTGAAGGAGTTATAATACGATCTATTTTAACATCCATTGGATCACTTGGTATGCTATCAAATAATTGAAATTCATAAGCAAATGCTATCTTTTCATAAGATATTTCTTTATATTCAGCAAAATATCGATCATAATAACCTTTTCCATAACCAATACGATTTTTCTCAAGATCAAATGCTAAACCAGGTACAATCATAAGGTTTTTATTTTCTTCAAGCGGTATTACTTCGTCACCCAATTCTGGTTCTAAGATACCAAGGGTTCCCGGTTTAAGACCATTTGTAGCTTGAATCTGATAAAAACGGATTACATCACCCATAACTTTGGGTATAGCCACTGTTTTCCCAGATTCAAGGGCATTTTGAATGATATTCACGGTAATTACTTCTTGGTTAAATGCCATATAGCAAAACAATGTATTGCAATGATTATATGCTTCATCTTTTAAAAATTGCTTTGTAATAACATCACTGTAATGTATTATTTCAGTATTAGATAATGCGCTTTTTTCCGCCTTTATTATATCTCGAATTTCTTGTTTTGTCATTGATACACCAAACCTTATTACATTTACTTTTAAAATACTTATGAATTGCTATACTCCTGAAAATCTTCCCATTAATATTAAGTCTTTATGTTCACCATCCGTTTTAATTGCTTTTCTTTTTCTACCTTCTTCAAAAAAACCAAACTTTTTATAGAGTGCAATCATGTGTAATAACATTCTAACATTTACATTTCGGCTTATTACGTATGTGAACAATAACCACTCTTAGTGTTTATCTTTTTTTTGTAATTCTGTAACTGTGCCATCTGGATTAAGAATAGAGATTTGATTCAGTGTACCACGTAAATTTTTACGAACAGCTTGAATGTACTCACTTCTTAAATCTGCTTGCTCTACTTTTTCTTCTTCTGTCAATCCTTCATTTTGAGATTTTTTATATAGTTCATTAATTCTAGCTAATTTTATTTCGTCCATTGTTATATCCTTCCTAGTCTTTCACTTATAGTACATTATATTTTATAGTATCACTAATCATTTATCAATTATCAATTATATACTATCACTTATCATTTATCACTTATATACTATTATTTATCACTTATATACTATTATTTATCACTTATATATTTATTATTGTTCTATTGATAATCTTTATTTACATTTGCTTTCATATTGTTACGAATACTGTTTTGTTCTTATATAATCCATTAATATAAAATCTTTATCTCGATTGGCTTTAAATAAGGTTCCAACATTATTACCTTCCATAATTTCATTAATTATGTAGACATTTTCCCCATTTGCTATAACCATATCTGCTCCAGAGTTCGTTGCAATCTTAGCAGCTGTAATCTTAGTGGCCATACCACCTGTTCCTACTGATGTGGATGAGTCTTTACCCATCTCGCTTAATTTATCATCTATAATATCCACGTAATCAATGAAGACAGCCTCTGGATTCTTTCGTGGATCATCTGTGTACAACCCATCAATATCTGATAATAGAATTAACATATCAGCTTTGATTAAAGCTGCAACTAATGCCGATAACGTATCATTATCACCAAATTCTATCTCATCGGTAGATACGGTATCATTTTCATTTACGATTGGAATCACACCCATTTTTAGTAATTCTTCAAATGTATTTTGAGCATTTTCTCTACTAATATCGTTAATCATAGTATACTTTGTCATTAATATTTGTGCTGGAACTTGATTATATTCAGCAAATAATTTTTGGTATACCATCATTAAGCGAGCTTGACCAACTGCTGCACATGCTTGCTTTATTGATTTGTCTTGTGGTTTTTCTTTTAAACCAACTGTCTCTCTACCAACTGCAATTGCACCAGATGAAACTAAAATGACATCTTTACCTTGATTTCTAAGATCCGTTAAGACACGAACTAACTTCTCCATTTTAGAAAGATTCAAACTTCCAGTTTCTGCATGCGTTAAGGAAGATGAACCGATTTTAATGACAATTCTTTTTTTATTTTTTAAATCTAATCTACTATATGTCATATTGCTTCCTTTCTTTTTACTCGCTATATAGTCAATTACGAAATGAAATAGTTTAATATTGTATCATACAATTTTCAGATTTTCTAGTTTCAGTTACTCATGGGGCTAGATTCAGTTATAGAGTTGTTTAAATTATATGATATAAATTTGTTGTTTCGTAATTGCCAAGTTATGCTTTTTTTTCGTATTATTTTATTTATGCTTTATAACGATTAGCAATTGCTTCAAATACTTTGATACCATCGATTGCTGCAGATGTAATGCCACCAGCATAACCAGCACCTTCACCACAAGGATAGATTCCTTGAATATTAGATTCATACTTTTCGTCTCTATGAATACGAAGTGGTGATGAGGTACGTGTCTCCACTCCTGATAATACTGCTTCTTCATCATGAAAACCTGGTATAATCCGATCAAAAGCATGTACACCTTCAATTAATGTATCTGTTATATAATCTGGCAAACACATTCTAAGATTAGATAAACTATAGTTACCTTTTACATTCGGTTTAATATGACCCATTGTAACACTCTCTTTGTTTCTTAACAAGTCTCCAAACATCTGAGTTGGAATTAACCCCTTACCAGCTTCATACGCTTTTCTTTCCCAGATTCGTTGAAACTCTACTCCTGCTAATTCTTCTGGTACATCTGGTAATATAGGAAAATCTTTTGGTGTTACGGTAACAATTAGGGCGCTATTTGCATTTCTTTCATCTCTTGCATGATTACTCATTCCATTTACAACTACTCTTCCTTCTTCTGAAGAAGAATTTACGACAAAGCCACCCGGACACATACAAAATGAATAGATGCTTCGACCTGTACTCGCATTATACGTTAATTTATAATCCGCTGCTTGTAATTTATCAGCAAAAATACCATATTGGTTTTGATTTATTAGTTCTTGTGGATGTTCAATTCGAACACCGATTGCAAAAGATTTTGGTGATAAATGCAATCCTTTTTTATATATTAAATCAAAGGTATCTCTTGCACTGTGGCCAATGGCCATAACCATTACATTACAAGCTAAGTGTTCTTTATGATTTAATTCTATTCCAGTTAATTCTCCCTGTTTCATATATATATTGGTAAGGCAAGTGCGAAATCTCACTTCACCACCAAGGGAAATGATTTCATTACGGATACCTTGCACGACTGAACGTAATTTATCGGTCCCAATGTGGGGTTTGTTTAAATATAAAATCTCTTCGGGTGCTCCGTGTTCTGTAAATACTTCTAAAACTTTATGATTTCGTCCAAGTTCATCTTTAACTAAGGTGTTTAATTTGCCATCAGAGAAAGTTCCAGCTCCACCTTCACCAAATTGTACATTTGAGTTTGTATCTAACTCATTTGTTTCCCAGAAATGATTCACAGTTTTAACACGATTGGTAACCTCGTCACCACGTTCAATTACAATTGGCCTATAACCATTTCTAGCTAACATTAAAGCACAAAATAAACCAGCAGGGCCACTTCCAATAATGACTGGTCTCAGTTTAAGTTCTTCTTGTCCACTTGGTTTAAAGCGATATTCTGGCTTTTCCCCAATAGAAATATTTACATTATGAATACGTTTCATAATTTTTATTTCATCTTTCACTTTTATTTCCACTTGATATACATAACATATATCACTCTTTTTCCTAGCATCGATTGATTTCTTTACGATAGCATATGAGATAATTTCATTCTCTGATATCTTAAGCTGTTTTGCTATGTTCTTTTTCATATCCTCATTGGTATGATCTATATTTAATTTGATTTGTTTTATTTGAATCATGTTTTCTCCTACTATCTACTAGTATTATTCCAATTGAATTTGTTACAAATTATCGATACTTCTACCCGCTATGGCACCAGTTGACCATGCCCACTGCAGATTATATCCACCACAAGTTCCATCAACATCTACCACTTCTCCGGTTAGATACAGTCCCTTTATGATCTTTGATTCCATAGTATCCGGATTAATTTCACTTGTATCAACACCTCCAGCACTTACTTGTGCTTGATCAAATGGGTTGGGTTCACTAATCGGAACCTTCCATAATTTTATCTGATTCGTCAAACTTTGAATCTGTTTTTTAGTTAACGTACTAGAAATTAATTCTGGTGATAATCCGGCTTCTTTTATCATAACATAAGCTAATTTATTATGAAATAAACCAATTAAAATTTCTTCTATATTTTTAGTTGGACTTTTCTGAATTCTATCATATATTAAATTGAATGTATCATCATAACTAACCATAGGCAGAAAATCAATCAATAGATGTACTTTTTTCTTATCATTTAACGCTCTGGATGCATATCTACTTACTTGTAAAATTGGAATACCTGAAACTCCATAAGCTGCTATCAATAACTCACCCTTTTCTTCTACTACCATAGAATCATTCACAAAAAGCTTAATGTGTGCATCTGTTCTAACACCTGCAATTGTTTTAAAGTATTTCTCTTTTGATTGAAGCTGTACTAAAGCAGGTACTGGCTTAATAATATGATGTCCTAATTCTTTCGCAATTTGAAATCCACTTCCATCAGAGCCTAGATTTGGAGAAGCGCATCCACCTGCTGCTAAAATGACCTTGTCAGCGGTATGATTTCCTTTATTCGTACGAATCAAAAATTGATTTTTATCTTTCTTAATTTGCTCCACATGTACATCACAAAGTGTCTTAACATTTAGATGATGTGATTCCATTCGTAAGACTTCTACAACAGAAGAAGCTTGTTCAGAATTAGGATATACATATCCCTTTTTTTCTTTCGGGTAGATACCAAGTTGTTTAAAAAAATCAATCGTAGTCTCTACGTCAAATGCTGTAATTACTCTTTTTATAAATTCACTATTTCCACTACTTCTATAACAATCTGGTAGTTGTGTATAATTTGTATAATTACACTTTCCATTACCAGTAGCCAAAATCTTTTTCCCAATCTTATCTTTATGTTCTAAAATCAAGACTTTATGATTTAATCTAGCTGCATGAATCGCTGCTACAAGTCCTGATGCTCCACCACCTATTATAATTACATTGCTCATAAATCTGGCTCCTCTCTTTATTCCACTAACGAACCATTACTATATTCCTATATTTTAACCATAAGGAGAGTATTTTTTCAAGTATAATTAATATAATCAGCTAAATTACTACATATAACGTTGACACATTGGAAAAATTCGGTTAATATGCAATTAATAACTAATAAGGAGGGATATATATCAAAAAGTTACTATTTTTACTATCTTTTTGCATTCTATGTGTGACATTTACTGGATGTACGAAAACCAATGATAATAAAGACGATAAAAGTCTTATTGTTCAAGAATCGAATTCAAATAATACAAAAGTTGCTAGCACAGATAATGTTGATACTAGCAAATCTGATAATACCGTTATCGATGAATCAGGTAATACTGAAATTAATAACTCAGATACGAATGTAATCAATGACTCTGAAACCACTACACCAGCTCCATTAACATCAGGAACTTCCGTCAAGGAAACTATTGTTCTCGAAGATTTAAGTGAATATTTCGATAATTATGATGGTTGCTTTGTCATGTTTGATAAGAATAAGAATCAATATACCATATATAATGAAGAAAAATCAAAAAAACGTATATCACCTTGCTCAACATTTAAAATAATGAATTCTCTAATTATACTAGAAACCGGTGTGATTGAAGACGAAAACACAATTATTAAGTGGGATGGAACAGAATATCCGATAGAAACCTGGAATTGTGATCAAACCTTACAAAGTGCAATTACCAACTCCGTTGTCTGGGTATATCGACTTCTAGCTACTAAAGTTGGTGAAAAAGATATGCAAGAGTATTTGGACCTTGTCGATTATGGAAATAATGATATATCTGGCGGAATCGATAAATTTTGGCTTCAGTCTTCTATAACCATATCTCCATTAGAGCAAATAACCATATTAAGAAGGTTATATAATGAAGAGTTACCTTTTTCAAAACGATCTATGGATATTGTAAAAAAGATAATTGTACTCACAGATGAAAATAATATAAAATTATCAGGAAAGACTGGATCTGGAAAGGATAATTTAGGTTGGTTTGTTGGATACATTGAAAATAATGATAATGTGTATTACTTTGCAACTAATATAGAAACCAAAGATAATGCAACTGATAAAGCAGACGGACCAACTGCAAAGCAAATTTCACTTAACATTTTACATGATAAAGAACTCTATTAAATTTATATATCCTAATACAAATTAATAATCCTATATCCTAATTACCCTTATATAATAAACTATCCTTATACAATTAAACTATCCTAATATAATTAACTTCCCTATTATAATTAAACTATCCAAATATAATTAACTATCCAAATATAAATAACTATCCAAATATAATTAACTATCCAAATATAATTAACTATTCTAATACAATTTCATATCTTATTTAATATTATTTAAAGTAGGACAAGTCCTTTTCACATAAATAAATACCACACCAACGAAAGGAACAATTATGAACTTAAATCAATTACACCATGTTGCAATTATTGTTTCAGACTATAACAAATCAAAACAGTTTTATGTAGATATTTTAGGATTCCAGATACTTCGAGAGACCATTCGTGAAGATATTGGTGATATAAAATTAGATTTGAAATTCGGAGATAGTGAACTTGAAATTTTTTATAAAAAGAACAGTCCAAAAAGAGTATCAAATCCAGAAGCCTGTGGCCTTAGACATCTGGCATTTAAAGTGGAAAATATTGAATCCGTAGTAAATGAACTAAATGAAAAAGGGATACCTTGTGAAGATATTAGATATGATTCGGTTACAAATAAGAAGATGACCTTCTTTAAAGATCCAGATGGATTACCGTTAGAATTGCACGAATAAAATAAGAACAAAGCCTTTAAATATAAAATCACTTAAAGTTAACACTAGCAATATGATATTAACCTTGGCTCTAGCACTACTTAATTACAGAAGACTTAATTATAGAAAAAGAGTATGATTCAAACGAATCATACTCTTTTTCTATAATTTATACGCATATTCAAATAAATAATCTAAAATCTTATAAGGAATAGCTTCACCTTTTTTTATTAAATCTTCTAATTCTACTTTACTTGCCCATCTTGCTTCTGCAACTTCTTCATACTGCAAAATCAATTCATCAATCTCCACATCTCGTTTGATAACCCAATAATCATCAAAGCCATTCTTAAAATTTATTGTTAATATTGGACGTTCCTTACTTAAGTCAACTGTGAGACCTAATTCTTCTTTTACTTCTCTTTCAGCAGCATTTCTACTATCATCACCTACGATAGCTGAACCGGCGGCTGATAAATCCCACATATCCGGCCACCCCCTTTTCCATGGTTGCCTTTTTTGAATTAAAACTTCATTTTTACTATTAAATATACATATATGTACAACCAAATGATAATCTCCTTCTGATAAAGGTTGTCCACGGCGGTGTACTTTTACAGTTAAATTTCTATCTCTGTCATAAACATTCCATAATTCATCATCTTTTTCACCTAAGTCATGCATCCTTTTTTTCTCCTTTTTATAAAATCTTTAAGTCAAGACGAAACAAAATGTTAATAAGTTATTAATTATTTCAATCAAATTATTTCAATCGAATTATTTCAATCGAATTATTTCAATCAAATTATTTCAATCAAATTAATTATATCGAATTATTTCAATCGAATTTTATCATTTCGTATTTGACTATAATTCATTTTGATAAATCTTTAGTAGTTTAAAATCTAATAAATAATTCGATTAATAGATTAGTTTAATAACCCAACAAATTTTACCATATAACACTAAAAAAAGATAGTAAATATTTACTTATATTTACTATCTTTGCTTTATTTTTACTATTATTATAACGCTACTTTATTAACGCCTAACGCTAAACGCCTTTACGCCTACGCACCTAAAACGAACGCCTAAAACGGACGCCTATACAAAACGTCTTAAATATCTAAATACAACTAAATATTATACTCTACTAAGTATACCGAGTCTTCGTTAAATTTAATCTTCTTATACTGTGCAAAGGAGAACCATTGATTTGAGAATTCTACATCTGTTCTAAGCTTTCCTTTATCTTTACCGTTAACTTCATCTAATAATTGATTAAATTCATTAACACTTGATACTTTTATACCAAATCCTCTCGCATTAATCAATGGTAATTGTTCATAAGTATATTCGTATAGATTTAAAATATCATCAATTTTACTATCACGAATTTTTACTACTACTTGATCGCTGATTCCAATGATATCGAAGTTTTCAGGATAGGAGTAAGTGTCACCAACTAATGAGATTTCATCTCCTACTTGGTAAAGTTTTTGATCCGGTTGCACATTCTTAATACTATTATCCTGTACACTGTAATAATACTCTTCAAATATCTTACTATTTAAGTATAAATCATCTTTCTCAAATCCTGCTTTTGCACTTACTAAACTATCTGCTTTTGATATAATACCACCACCGGCAACATCATAGCCATCTACTATTACAAAACGGCCTGTTACTTTGCTATCACGGAATAAATCAAATGCAACTGGTTCTTTTGTTTGTACAATGATTTCAGCTACATCATTAATTTTTACCCTTTTGGCTTGTTCTTCACCAGATAATGTACTCGCATCAATTACCTTTAATATGGATTTAATTTCTGCTTCCACTTCGGCAGTCGCTAATTTAATTTTATATTTTTTATTGGTTACTAAATCATTTTTACCCATCCAGAACACATTGGCATGAAATTGATTGGATACAACTGGAACGTTATCTTTATGACTAATTATTTCACCACGTTTATTAAAGAATTCATCTTCAACCGTAATACCTACAGACTGTCCTGCACTTACCACATGGGATTCATCTTTTTTCACCCAAGCTTCGATAGACTTTACCTTCGTTGTTTTATTGCCAGGAGTAATATGTATCTCATCACCAACTCTTAATGTGCCAGCTTCTATTCTACCAACGATGATTCTTCTACTATCAAATTTATATACATCTTGAATTGGAAATCTAAGTGGTTTATTCGATTCTTCTTGATCTTTTGGTATATCATCAATCGCTTCAAGGATTGGTTTTCCTTGATACCATGGCATTTTTTCAGAGTAAGTTGCAATGTTTTCACCAAAAAAGGCTGAGATTGGAATATAATCAAGTGGAGTTACTTGAAGTGAATTTAAAAATTCATTAAATTCAGTTTTAATGTTATGATACTTTTCTTCAGAATAATCGATTAAGTCCATTTTATTTACTATTACATAAACTTTTTGAATACCTAATAAAGATAAAATATATCCATGGCGTTTTGATTGCTCTTTAATACCTTCATTGGCATCAATAACAAGTAAAGCTGCTTCTGCACTTGCTGCTCCAGAAATCATATTTTTTAAGAATTCTTTATGACCAGGTGCATCAATAATTACATAATCTCTTTTTTTCGTAAAGAATTGTAACTGTGTTGTATCAATGGTGATACCTTGTTTTTGTTCTTCTTCAAATGCATCTAAAAGATAAGCATATTCAAATGGTTTACCTTTTTCTTTGGAGATTCTTTTTACTCTCTCAATTGCACCTTCTGGTAATGAATTAGTATCGTATAAAAGTCTACCAATTACAGTTGATTTACCGTGATCAACATGACCAACAACAACGATTTTTAACGTTTCTCTATTCTCGCTCATTAAATCCCTCCTACATATATCCGTCTTTACGGAGTTTTTGCATAGCGTAAGCATCTTCTTGATCTTGCGCTCTTCCGGCACGTTCACTGGTTTTCGTGTGTTTTAATTCTTCAATGATTTCTTCAATCGTTGATGCTGTAGAATCAATGGTTCCAGTACATGGGGCACATCCAAGACTACGGTATCTCTTACCATCTCTTGCAAAATATAAATCGATTAACGGAATATTTTCTCTTAAGATATACTCCCATACATCAATTTCATTCCAGTGAAGGATTGGATGAACACGGATATGATTACCTTTTGGAAAATCTGTTTTAAACTGATCCCAAAGTTCTGGTGGTTGATTGGTATAATCCCATTCGTAATCCTTATTACGTTCACTAAACACTCTCTCTTTTGACCTAGAACCTTCTTCATCACGTCTAACACCTAGAATAAGTCCTTCAAATTCATATTTTTCCACTACTTGCTGTAACCCATCTGTTTTTAATGCTTTACAACAAACAAGACGACCATGATCTGGACCCATGCCCGCATTTATGGCATCTTCGTTGGTATGTACGATTAAGTCAATGTTTAGTTCCTTCGCAATTTGGTCACGATATTCAATCATTGCTGGAATTTTATACTTAGTATCAACATGAATAAACGGGAATGGACAGTAACCATAAAACGCTTTTTTGGCAAGCCACATAAGAACGGTAGAATCTTTTCCTATAGACCAAAGCATTCCTAGTTTACCAAACTTTTTATATGCTTCACGTAATATATATATACTTTCTGCTTCTAATTCATCTAAATGATTCATGATTTATCCTCCTATTAATACGAATTTGCTTTCCTAGTATCAATTGTTATAACTTTCGTTTCACCATTTGGTTCAGTAATATGCCAATGAAGTTCATGGCCTTTTTGCTCTACTTGCATCATAGTGCCATTACCTCCAATATCAGCTCCTAAAAAGTATGAAATTGCATTGAATTTGCATTCTTTTAAACAGGAGGTGCACCCCCAACATTCGTCTGGGTATTTCATAATGGTTTTATTACTATCTTTTTCTTTCCATAATAATGAACCCGGGCATACCACTCTGCACTTTCCGCAGCCGACACATTTATCTGGATGAATGAGTATGCTCATATATTTGCCTCCTATCCACAAAATCTCTTTTCATAATTGTGATATTTCCATCTTCCATAATGGAATTGATATATAAGAAATATTCTTTATCATTTAATTCAGGATAATCAAGATTTTCCTGGAATGAATGCCATCTTGTTTCTTTTCTTGCAGCTAAATGTGCGATCACTACTCTAGCCACTAATAAACGATCCTTCAACTCATGTATCTTCATAAGTTCATAGGTATCTTTTGCTTGTAATGCATCTGTTAACTTATTGATTTCCTTAATACGCTCATCAGCAATCGCAAGCTTAGTACTGTTATAACCATAATTACTGGATATACCGCCAGCATATTCATCCATAACTTTTTGCATAGCTTCTTCTAGTTGATTCACCGTATAAGAACTTTGTTGTTTCGTTAGATAACTAGTAATCTCACTGAATTTGTCATTTATTTCATTGGAGTCTACTTCTGTTTGATTTATTGACTTAATGTATTCTAAAGCTGATTCCGCTGCTATTTCACCTTCCACTAAACTTCCAGTAACATATTTTTGCGGACATCCACCAGCCACATCACCAGCTGCATATAGACCTGGAATGGTAGTTTCTCGATTGGTGGCGATCCAATAACCACTGCTGGTGTGCCCACCAACAATATAAGGTTCTGTTCCTTCGATTTCAACATTTTCACTGTTTGGTCCAATCCCTCGCTCAATCCATTTTAACGTTTGAGCAGGAGCCATATTTAAATACGCTTTTAATAACTCGTCTTCTGCCGCTTCCCCTATTCCTTTTGTTTTTAAGAAACATGGGCCTCTTCCTTGTTTATTTTCTTCAACTGTTGAATAAACACGATTTGCTGTTGTTAAAGCTCCATAATTTTTATCATAATATTCACCTAAGCCATTGATTTGTGGTGCAGATACCCCTTGTGCAATGGTTCCAGTGGGTGCAATGGTATCCTTACATCTTAGAGCAATAAATCTCATTTCAAAGGTTGTCATCTCAGCACCGCTTCGTATTCCCATAGCATATCCTGCACCTGCGTTAAATGGAGGATACCACATTTTATGTTTTGAAAACCCTGGATTATTTGGTTTATAAATTCCGGATGCTCCACCTGTAGCACAAATAACTGCTTTTGCATAAATAATAAAATATTTATTCTCCTCTATACTAAACCCATAAGCTCCAATTACTTTCTTATCTTTTACTATGTAATCTACAATATTTACTCTATTTAAGACATCAATGCTTTTATAACTATCTACTGCATCTGCTAGTATTGGTTTTATATTCTCTCCATTGATTTTAATATTTCTATTACCTCTTGCCACATACTCGCCATTTTCGTCTTTTAATATCACTAATCCTAAGCGCTCCATATGATGAGTAACCTTATTTAATCGTTCTGACATAGTAAGTACTAAATCTTCTCTTATTAGATTGTTAGCATCTTTTTTTACATATTCTAAATAATCTTCTGGCTTATACCCATTAACGATATAGGCGTTTAAAGCATTAACACCTGCAGCTAAACATCCGCTTCGCTTCATATTTGCTTTTTCTGCTATGATAACTTTGCTATCACTTTGTTCTGCTATACGGATTGCTGCATAACAACCAGCTGTTCCACCACCAACAATAAGAATGTCAGTATGCATTATTACTTTTTCTAGTTCGATCATTTTAACCTCCAAGATGACAAAATAAATTAGGCATTTTTTATTTAAGTACCTAGATATAAACAGGCATCGGATCTATCTTAAGTTTATTTTCTATAATTTTTGTTTCCGTGTTATCAAATAAATAAAGTCGATGAATCAAAACTGAAACTTCTTCCCCTTCCTTTAACGCAGGTTTTTCTAAAGATCTATAACCTGTTAGAAGGCATCCATTTATATCTACAACGATTTCCCAGTTCGAACCATGAAAACTAATGGATTTTACAAAACCTATATCAGTTGCAGATGGGTTGATAAATTCATCAATTCTTCCTATCTCAATAAATTCAGGGCGAATAATTGACTTCTTGTCTTCTTCAATCTCTGCAAAACCACGGAAAATGCTTGCATTGGAAACAACACTGGATTCACCAATAAAATGAGCGACAAATGGTGTCAACGGTTTTTTATAGATTTCTACAGGAGTACCTTTTTGTTCAATCTGACCTTTATTGGTTACTATGATTTCATCCGATACATCAATTGCTTCTTCCTGGTCGTGTGTTACAAAGATACTCGTTACGCCTAGTTTATGAATCATCTCTTTTAACCAAGTTCTTAGCTCTTTTCTTACTTTTGCATCAATAGCTGCGAAAGGTTCATCTAATAATAATACGGAAGGATTCGGAGCGATTGCTCTTGCAAATGCTACTCTTTGCCTTTGACCACCAGATAATTGATGGGGATATCTATTTTCCATGCCCTTCAGTCCGACTAAATCAATTAATTCATTTGTACGCGAAATAATGTCTTGCTTTTTTAGCTTCTTTATCTTTAATCCAAATGCAATATTCTGGGACACAGTCATATGACGAAACAGTGCATAATTTTGAAATACAAAACCAATTCCACGCTCACCCGGTGCAATGTCATTCACCCTTTTTCCATCAATAAAAATATCACCAGAGTCTGGATTCTCAAGACCAGCTAACATACGAAGGATTGTGGTTTTACCGCTACCACTGGGACCTAAAAGTGCAACTAAGTTACCTTTCTTTATATCAAAACTTACGTCATTGGATGCTTTAAAATTGCCAAATGTTTTGTTTAAATGTTTTACTTCAATATACATATAAATAATTCTCCGATCTGCCAAAACACCGCGAATCCCAGCGTCAGCATACTATTTGTGATTGGACTGTGTTATAGTTCAATTAGTGAAAAGTCTAGTTTTTCCATATTAACCCTCCATGCTGTCTAAAAACCGTGAATCCCAGCGTCAGCACAAATTTACCGTGTGAAACATCATTATTTATCACACTTCTCTCTTAATTATTTTTCTTCGCTTTCCATTCTACAAAATTTCTAAGTATCAGAATAATAATTGCTAAGATAACCAAAATGGATGAGACTGCAAAGGAAGCAGAAAATTGATATTCGCTAAATAATATTTCAATATGCAGCGGAAGTGTATTCGTTTTTCCCCTTATATGTCCAGAAACTACAGATACTGCACCAAACTCTCCCATAGCTCTGGCGGTACATAAAATAACACCATACAACAAGCCCCATTTAATATTTGGTAGTGTTATCCTACGAAATATCGTCAGTCCTTTTGCACCCATACTCGCTGCAGCAACTTCTTCATCATTTCCTTGTGCTTCCATAAGCGGAATCAATTCTCTTGAAACAAATGGAAATGTTACAAATACTGTAGCTAAAATGATACCTGGTAAAGCAAAAATTATCTTAACATCTAAAGTATCAATAAGTTTATAAAACAGTCCATTTCTACCAAACGATAATACGAATATCAAGCCAGCAATAACAGGTGAAATGGAAAATGGTAAATCAATTAATGTAGTTAACAGTTGCTTACCACGAAACGTAAATTTTGTAATACACCATGCAGCTATTAAACCAAATATCGTATTCATAGTAACCGCTATAAAAGTAGCGAATAATGTAAGTTGTAGTGCTTTTATTGCATATTCATCTGTAATCGCTGTTAAGTAAGAATTAAATCCCTTTTTCAGTGCTTCCGTAACGATTACAGTTAAAGGTAAAATTAACATTAGGAATAAAAATAAAATGCTAATGCCAATCAATATGTATTTTATTTTCTTATTATCAGTTCGGTTTATGCTATTATCGCTCATATGAAACCTCCGTTCTTAGAATACCGAATTTGGATACAAGTTTTTCTCAACTTAACCTTTTATAAATTTATTGGTTCTTATCCGTAACAGATTCATAATGAATAACATCAAAAACGAAACACTTAACATTACGATTGCAATTGCAGTTGCACCTTCATAATCAAATTGTTCTAATTTTGACATAATAATGAGTGGAGCAATCTCTGTCTTCATCGGCATATTTCCTGAAATAAATACTACGGAGCCATATTCCCCGATTCCCCTTGCAAATGCAAGGGAGAATCCGGTTAATATAGGTGATAACAATTCAGGGAGGATAACTCTACAAAAAATTTGAAATCGATTTGCACCTAACATAAGAGATGCTTCTTCAATTCCTTTATCTAATTCTTCTAACACAGGTTGAACATTTCTGGCAACAAAAGGAATGCCAATGAATATTAATGCGATGGTGATACCAAATATGGAATAAGAACCCTTAACTCCTACTTTTGCCAGATTACTTCCTATCCAACCATGTTCGGAATATAGAGTTGTTAGTGCAATACCTGCTACTGATGTTGGTAATGCAAAAGGCAAATCAATCATACCATCGATAATTTTTTTAAATGGAAAATCATAACGAACAATTACCCATGCTAAAATTACTCCAAAAATTACATTTATACAAGCCGCGGTAAAAGCACTAAAAAAACTAACACCATATGCATGTAAAGTTCTATTGTTAAACGCTGCATCAATAAACTCTGGTAATCCCATATTGGCAGTTTTTAATACAATTGATGATAACGGTATTAATATAATTAGTGATAGATAGGCGATCGTAAGTCCTAACGTTAGCTTAAATCCTGGAACAACACGATTATTTCCGGTCATTTTGAACCACCTTTTCATTTATTTCAATATTTGCATTTAATTAACAATATCTTCGTATAATTGATCGAAGACTCCACCATCGGAAAAATGTGTTTCTTGAGCCTCTTTCCAAGATCCAAATTTATCTTTAATAGTAAATAATGTAACGTTTTCAAAATTATCTTTATATTTTTCTGCTACACTTTGAAGCCTTGGTCTATAATAATTTTTTGCTGCTATTTCTTGACCTTCCTCAGAATATAGGTAATTTATGTACTCTTTTGCTACTTCTTCCGTTTTATGTTCCTTTGCATTTTCAGTTACTACTGCAACGGAAGGTTCTGCTAATATACTAATAGATGGAACTACTATCTCAAATTTATCCGGTCCTAATTCTTCAACTGCTAGATATGCTTCATTTTCCCAAGCGATTAACACATCACCAATCCCATTTTCAACAAATGTTGTAGTTGCACCTCTTGCACCAGAATCTAATACTTCTACATTCGCATATAATTGTTTCACGAACTCTTTTGCTTTTTCATCATCTCCCTTAAAGGATTCTAGAGCATAACCCCATGCGGCTAAATAATTCCATCTAGCACCACCGCTAGTTTTAGGGTTTGGTGTTATCACAGAAACATCTTCACGAATTAAATCATTCCAATCTTTAATATCTTTGGGATTCTCTTTTCTAACCAAAAAAACAATAGTAGAAGTATAAGGAGCGCTATTATCGCTAAACTTTTCTTCCCAGTCTGATTCAAGCAAACCAGCACTAGCGATTTCATCAATATCGTAAGCTAAAGCTAATGTTGCAACATCTGCCTCAAGTCCTTCAATGATTGCTCTTGCTTGTTTTCCAGAGCCACCATGGCTTTGTTCAACAGATACCTTAATTCCTGTTTTCTCCTCATAATATTTTGCGAAAGCTTCATTAAATTCTGTATACAGTTCTCGGGTTGGATCGTATGAAACATTTAATAACGTGACCTCATTCGTGTTGTTCGCATTGGTATTGGCAGTTTTACTACAACCGGTAGCACCTGCTGCGATTAATGTTAATACCAATAAGCTACTTAAGATTTGTTTACGATTCATTTGGCTCATCCTTTCCTACTATTTCTATAGGTTTTATATACTTAATAATTTTTATCATTATAATATCGAATACCTACTTTGTCAATATGTTTAATGGTATTAATTTATAAAAATACAAAAAAGAGTAATAATTAGTTTGTTTACTAATTATTACTCTCTATAATTGGAATAAAAATAAAGTATTTTTTGATTCAAGGTGTATTCGATATATAGGAATAAGTTAAATATTCGGTTTGTTAACTTGAATAATTTTCGAGCACTGCATATAATTCATCTAAATCTTTTATTAAAATACCAGCTTCTAATTTGTCAATTTCATATTGTGATAAATCATCTACTGAAATACCGGTATAATCGAAAACTGTTTTCTTATCACCATAATATACTACAATGGAACCATTTTGTGCTGTTATATAATATTTATACTCGACTTTATCTTCATTATAGGTTTTTCGAATAACGATATTATCTTTTGAAAATAACATTAATTCAAATGCGCTTAATCCCTTTTCAAATTCATTTAATGGCAAATCCTGCATGTAATTACTAAGATACTCCACCACCTCATCACGATTTAAACCAACCAAATAACTAGGTATTGGCAATGCTTCTTCTTCCATCTCACCAGTTTTAACATTGTACGTCTGTAATGTATATTTTGTTGTCGGTAGTATTGTATCTTCTTTTATGGTATCTACTTCTGAACTCGTATTGTCTATAGTTTCGTCTAAATTATTTTCACTATCAATATTCGTATTATTATCCTGATTTGCTAATTGTGTGTTTGTATTACTAGCACTTTGTTGATCGTTTATATTTAAAATGCCATCCTTTTCTAAGGACAGAATTAATTCTTTATTACGTTCAACTGCATTTTTATTAAAATCAGCAAGTGCATTTTTATAACTTAAATAATAGCATACCGAGAACATCATAGAGATAGAAAAAAAACTAATAAAATAAACAAATGCCTTTTTGATCTTCACCAAAATCACTCCTTTGGCATTAATTATTTACTAGTTTTTCCTATATTATACATATTTAATTGATAAAACCTCGATTATTTTATAACAAATGTATTTTTTCCGCAAATCTTGCTATGGTTCTACCCATTGGCATATCGTATAGTTCTTCCCTTGTTATACCTTTAAACACTAACAAAGTACATCCATAAACAACGATTGCGATTAATATTGCTACCGCAGTACTGATAGCATTACTTTGTATCAAACTATAAACTCCATAATAAACGACAAATGCAATTCCACCCATAAGGATAGAACAACCAGTTGGTATCAAGAAGGTTTTAACTACTTCTTGTTTATAAGATAAGTACTTACCTACTGACATCCAATTCAATATACATATTAGTAATGCAAAAGTAACATTTCCAATTACCAAAGCGTATGTACTCAAATGAAAGAATTTTAATAAAATAAATACCAGAATTATATGTACACTTAACGAAATTGCAGCATTTATAACTGGCACCTTCATTTTATTGATACCTTGTAGTATTGCATTGGATGTTGTTGATAGTGCAAAAAATATAATAGCGATGCAACCCATCTGAACTAATTTTGCTGCTAATTCCATGTCTCCAATAAATAATATACTTAAAATTGGTTTCGCCAGAACTCCTATTCCAACCGCTGCTGGGATTGCTATTACCATATTAAATTTTATAGCTTGATGGACTTTTGTTTTTACTTCTGTGTTAGATCCATGGGCTTTAGATGCAACTATACTAGGTACAATTGCCACTGCCATAGCTGATGCAATCGATACTGGTAAATCTATTAATAATTTGTATTTGCTTGAATAAATTCCGTACAACGAACTCCTTGTCTCATATGCCACACCATTTGAATCCATTATATGTCCAAACAATGATCCATCAATAACGGCACTTAGTTGAAAAATCAATTGGCTAAAGATAACTGGAATTATAGTTGCTATTAATATACGAAATACATCAGAATAAGACTCCCTAGTGCTACTTTTATCTTTTCTTATTTGCTTATTTATAATTGGTTTATATAGAATAAAAATAAACAATAAAAATGCAAGTGATACTACAGCTCCCATTATTGTACCAAGGGCACTTCCCGCTGCTCCATAAGCAGCAATCTCTTGGGACGCACTATGCGCTTTCATAAATAAATAAGCTGCAGATATACTTACAATAGCATTGATGACTTGTTCTAAAATCTGAGAAATGCTAGTAGGTAACATAGTATTTTTACCTTGAAAGTATCCCCTTAATATTCCCATAATACCAAAGACAAATATTGTTGGTGCGATAATCTTTAACGGTAATGCACTTCTCGGATCATTATATATAGTTGTTGCTAAAAAATCTGCTCCAAAGAAGATAACTAATGTAGTAACTAAACAAGCTGCAACTGCAAACATCATTGCACATAAAAATACTCTATATGAATTTTTGTACTCTTTTTTTATCACACGAGCTGATACAAGTTTTGAAACAGCTAGTGGTAAACTATAGGAGGATAATATTAGTGCAATACTATAAATCGAATACGCATTGGAGTAATAACCATTTCCTTCATCACCTATTATATTGGTTAGTGGTATACGATACAACATTCCAATCAATCTTGAAAGAATTGATGCTGCTGCTAGTATACTACCTTGAACCAAAAAGTTATTACTTTTTCTACTTGATCCCATAATGCCTCCTAAAATTTACAACTCATTTGTATAATTTATTTCTTTCTTTCACTATTTAAATTTACGTCATTGATTTGATTATTCGGAAATACAGCTATATAAGTTTTGCCTGGATTGATTGTTAACTCATTACCCGCAGAATCATAATATCTCATCTTTTTAGATTGTTCATTTTTCTGCCAAGTAATATCAATTTTCTTACCATTGGTTATATAATATCCAGTACCTTTGGCATTTTCAATATCCATAGTTTGATAATCATTTTTATCAATGTCCCACTCTTTTACAAATTGTACTATGATATTTTTAAATGCCAACTGTTTTCCCGTATTATAATCAATATGTTCTGTACCAAATTGAAATCTATAATACAATTTATCATCCTTATTATAGTTAAAATAAGGACTAGTATAATTTGTAAAATTAAGTACTATTTGCTCTACATTTATATCGGAACTTAGATCTGTATCCTTCTCATAAAACTTAAAATGTCCTTCATAGTCATTCTCGTAATCCGTACGATATCCTAACTTTTCAGTTCCTTTTAAAATACCATCTTTTGTTGCAAAAGCATTATGAGGAGCTTTAATAGATTTGTCACGGAAAAACACAGTACTTTCAATACCAGTTAACCCACTTAAGTTATCAATTCCTAAAGCTTTTATTTTTTTAGTAGCATAGGTTGTTTCACCATAATGAACATAAATTGCATCATATTCATCAGCAAAACTTACAAAATAATGTCTTGCACTTCTTACTGAACCAATTCTAGTTTCATTTAACTCTTCAAAAATACCCATTAATCTGGTTATTCCACCCTCTACAATTGCTTCATAAAGAATACTTGCTTCAGAAGTACCGCTTTGTGGTGAAGCTAATTTTATATTATTGAACATAATCGCATAAGGTCTTTTATTACCTACCTCTTCTGGTACCCAAAGTCCAGTGAGTTTACTAATAACTTCTCCGTCATGATTTTCTGGTTCTTCTGTTGGTGTCACTGTAGGTGTATCTGTAGGTGTAACAACAGTAGGTGTAGGTATTTCAGTTACAACTGGCTCATCCTTCGTATCTTTTTTCTTACAACCTATTAATGAAAGCATCATTACAGCCAATAATATTAAAATAGTATGTTTTTTCATTTTAGCAGTCTCCTATTAACGATTTATATTAAGTTCTTCAAGCACATTTCGTTGCTTTTCTTCCATAATAATTCTTTCATCGTCTTCCATATGATCATAACCAAATAAATGCATCATGCTATGAGCTATAAGAAATGCTAACTCTCTTTCATTTGAATGACCGTATTCTTTTGCTTGTTCTATAACTTTTTCAACTGAAACAATAATATCTCCTAACATTAACTCTCCAGATTCCGGATTAAAATAATTGTCTTCATCCTCTTCTAGACCGGAAAAATCAGATGGAGTCGTATAATCAAGCATAGGAAAAGATAAAACGTCAGTTGGAGCATCAATATCTCTATAATCTTTATTAATCAATCTAATTTCTTGGTTATCTGTTAATATTACATTTAATTCTACTTCATACGGGCACCCCTCTTGGTCTAGTGCCTTATCAACCACTTTTTCAATAATACTTTTATAATCGAAATCAAGCTCTATTTCTGTTTCATACTCTAAATTTAATGTCATTTTTATCCCCCTTATTTTACTTCATTTCCTATCTATGTAGATATAAGTATATGATTTTGATTCAATATTACTTTTCTATATTGTTAAGAAAAATTCTCTTAATTCATTAAATTGTTTCAGTGATAAACCTGATTCGTCTAAACTACCCTTTGACAATCGCATTTGGAATACATTATCAACTATTTTCTCAGTAGTTATTAGTTTATTACTTTGTTCATTAGGATTGGTTTTTTCTAAATATTCTTTCGTAGCTACAATGCTAATTGCCAGCATTACGATTGCCGCTTCTGGAGATTTCGGTTTGTCATATTTCACGTTATGTTGCCGAATAATATCTAAGACCTGTTTCGGTAAATGATAAGCTTCAACTAACATAACACCTGACTCAACATATTGACTACTCTCAATACGACCGATTTCATGATAAAGACCACCTACACGTGCAATGGTTTCATTTACTCCTATTAATGATGCTGCGTTTGCTGATATCTCACTAATTAATAATGAATGCTCGTAGATCTTTAATGAATAATCACGTAGTCTTTGTAATAATGGGAAGTTAGTATCTAAAACTTCATCAAAGGTATGTGTACCAGGTGATAATATCTTATTGTTTAATAAGATATTATCATTTGATCCAGAACTATCATTTGATAAAGCACTATCATTTGATAAAGCACTATCATTCTGTAAGGCATTATCGTTTAATGCCGTATTACCATGTACGATGTTATCTTTTGCGTAATCAATATTACTAGGTAAACCATTAGCTTGTCCTAAAAACTCATCTTCTAATGTTTCATCCAATTTGTTCTTGTCGTTTTTACTATAGAAGTAAAATTCTCCATAAGAAATACAGATGACTGCTAAACTTGATAAAACAGAGTATAGAGCATCCATAGTAAGCGCTTTTTTTAGTATAAAATTATTAATTATAAAAAGCAATATTATCTGCATAGATAATATAATAATTATTGCATATCCAATGGTTGCAACCTTTTTAACGTACTTTGACATTAAGCATAAAAAAGTTCCAATAACAAATAGATATATAATGGATTGCGTATTTAATTCACCAACCATGCTTGCAATAAAGATTAAATTATACGTTACTAGATAGCCTAGATTCGTATCTAGTAACATTGCAACACTTAAACTTCCAACCATCCAGATGTTGAATTCAATCTTTCCTTCAGTAATCATTATGAAGATTAATGATATAATATAAGCCGTGATTAATATTGTTTTAAAATATGGTATATCCTTAATCTTCATATGATGTGAGATTACATAAAAAACAATCACTGATATTAGCACGATTGCAAGTAAAGATAATTTTAATATATTTGAAAAACTTGTCCCTTTTTGATATCCAGTAATAGAAATAATAAAGATTGATAAAAATCCTAATATACCCCAAAGTAAAGAAAATGGTATATCAAAACGGCTGGTATTACTCTGTTTCACTAAAACTCCCATCTGCTTGTTTTAAACAAGCTTTACTTTTGTATTTTTATGATTTTTTTCTTTTGTATGATTTATCGTTATTATTTTGGATTTTTGTATTCTTTACAAATTTTCTCTGATATTTATTCTTATCATTTGTTGTATCGGTCTTGCTAACCTTACTTTCATATGATTCATATGCCATTACAATTTTTTGTACAAGTGGATGTCTTACTACGTCCTGACCTGTTAGAAATGCAAAACCAATATCATCGATTTTACCTAATACTTTTAATGCCACATCAAGACCAGATTGTGTACCCGTTGGTAAATCCTTTTGTGATAAATCTCCTGTAATAACTACTTTAGAACCAAAACCAATACGTGTTAAAAACATCTTCATTTGAGCAGGCGTTGTGTTTTGAGCTTCATCTAAAATAATGAAAGCATTCTCTAAGGTTCGTCCTCTCATATAAGCAAGGGGTGCAACCTCAATCAATCCCTTTTCTGTATTCTTTAGATATCCTTCTGCACCCATGATCTGATAAAGCGCATCATAGAGTGGTCTTAAATATGGGTCTACTTTACTTTGTAAATCTCCAGGAAGAAATCCTAGCTTCTCACCCGCTTCAATTGCTGGACGAGTTAATATAATTTTACTTACGTCATCTGCTTTAAATGCTGTAACTGCCATTGCCATTGCAAGGTATGTTTTACCTGTTCCAGCAGGACCGACACCAAAGGTTATCATTTTCTTTCTGATTAAATCAACATATGATTTTTGACCAAGTGTCTTTGGTTTTATCGGCTTACCTGCAATTGTGTGACATATTAAGTCTTGATCGATTTCTACAATAGCAGATTCTTTGTTATCAAAACACAAGGATAACGCATAATTAACATTCTGCTCCATAATTGTATTACCTCTTCTTGATAATTCAATCAAGTTTAGAAATACACTTTTTGCTTTCGTTACGTTATCATTTTCACCAATAAGCTTAATCTCACCGTTTCTTGCTATTATGGTTACATTTAGCGTTTTTTCAATCATTTTTACATGTGCGTCGAACTGACCGAATACATTTTTTTCGTGTTCAATAGGCACATCAATTATCGTTTCCATTAGACTCATCTGTATTTGTAATCCTCCACTCGCTGTCGTCAATAGTTTTAAATTCTTTCACTGATTCCAGTACGATTATTTTTCCGCTTACAGTGCAAGAATTTTTCTCTATTGCTATTTTAACATTATTTTCGAGAATTAAAACATCATTTTCAACTAAATTATTTAAAAATCTTTGTAACTTATCTTTTGCAATGGTTTTTGCTTCTAATTCTGTGTATTTTTTCTTCGTTTCCGTATATTCTGGATACTTAATTACGGAATAACTTGCCGGTAGGTAAAAATTGTCACCTAGGTGTAATGTAAATTCATCCACAATTATATCATATTTACCATATGGAATTCTAGGTTTATATAAATTAAATTTTTTTAAAAATAAAGAAAAGCTATATCCAGTTTTGATTTTCCCTGTGTACTGTTTATCAATATAATTCATTGAAAAGGTATCATTATATTCATAGTAAGTCTTTCCAATTATGTCAGCATCTGCTATAACTGGGATTTTTTCAACAACTTCTAAATTATCACCAATTATATCAATGATTCCAGATACCAATGGATCACCTTTTTTCACAACAGATCCAATTTTTACTGATGGAATTCCGGTTCTAACAACAATACTATCTATAATACAATCCTTTGCAGCAACAATATGACATGGTGTTGAAGCGGTAACTGCAGGGGTAGGCATTTTTGTTTCTTCTATTTTAATTATTAATCTAGTTCCTTTAATTTCAGCAGATACCCATCCAATATCTTTATATGTATTACGAATTAACACTTCTATGTCTTGGCAATTGACGTTTTTTTTCTGTAATCCTATATAAATTTGATTGCTTTTTAAAAATTTAACCATTGCCTCTTCTGTATAGGTATGTCCTCCTAAGATATTTACATCCCAAATAAACAGAGACAATATGTATAAAATCACACAAAATAGTAAAACTCCGGCTATATAACCCTTACGTTTTTTATACTTATGCATTAAAAATGGTAATCCACATTTCTTTTTTATATAGGGAATTGTACCTGTTTTTCTTGCGATTGGTTTTAATTTTCTATATTCCTTTAAGGTAATGTGACTTTGATAATAACCATCTACATTCTTTAAATCCCATAAATAAACCATTCGATTACTACATAAATTTATAAAACGTTCTGGCGATTGTCCTTTCATCTGAATTAAAAGGTACCCTTGTAACCACCTTAATAACTTTGATAACATTCATAAACCTCCATTCTGTCTATTCAAAAATTTATTTTAAGTTATTTTGATTGCTCTTTACTATTTACGTAATTTATGGAGTATATCATACCAGTGATTTTCATTTCATCGTTGGTAAAATACTGAATCACTAAATTCTTACCTTCAATATTAACCCGACCAATCTTTGTAAGAATTTTAATAATATTGTTGTTGTATTCTAAAATACCTTTATAATTTTCAACACATACTTCATTTCTTCCTAAAGCTGTAATAATTGGTGCACCTGCTAAAATATCAGATGGAAGCTTTAATTGATTTGAAAGTATCTCAAGGTAGGTTTCTCTCTCTGCTTTTTCTTGTTTCTTATTTTTATCAATTCGATTATATATTTCTTTATTTGATTCTAACTTATATTTCTTATGGTTTGATTTTAATTTTTTATTCATCCATACCACTCCAAATTATTAAGGTACTATTATAGAATATATGGGATTTTATCATGTCCTATGCATAACTGAACTTATATGCTTGATAGATTCAGCTTAGTTAATTATTGGGGAGTTTGTTAAGAATTTTAGATTTTGATATTCATAGACTTTTCGAATATTGATAAATATAATTAAACCCTTGAATCATAGACTCAAGGGTTTACCTGTGTAGATTAAAATCCACTATTTAAATTTACGCTTACGAGCTGCTTCAGACTTTTTCTTACGTCTTACACTCGGCTTTTCATAATGCTCTCTTTTACGGATTTCTTGCTGAATACCTGCCTTCGCACAGTTTCTCTTGAATCGACGTAGAGCACTATCTAAAGTCTCATTATCTTTT
>JARBTX010000041.1 GCA_029239975.1 Anaerocolumna sp. | reverse complement strand
TCCAATTAGTAATAAAACAACTACAGCTGCTGCACTTGCAACTTGACGCACTGGAAATTGCTTTTTCTTTATTTCATTCTTTTGACTAACTAAAACTTCTTGTGTTTCGGATTCTTTAACTGCTTTTAATGTTCTTGCAATTAAATCTTCTGAAACTGTTATTTTGTCAATGTCAAAAGAGGTATTCAGATGGTCTTTGAGACTTAGGTTATCAATATCAATTCGAGAGTCAATTTTCTTATTTTTCTCCACCTTAAATCCTCCCTTCTAGGCAAAGCTTTAATTTTTCTTTTGCTCTGGATAGGCGACTTTTAGCTGTACCTTCGGCTATATTAAGTATAGAGGCGGCTTCGCTAATTGTCATATCTTGAAAGTACACACACAAAAGAACATCCTTGTATTTATCCGGTAACTTCATTACTTCCTGACGTACCAGTCGATTTTCGTCCTGTTGTTCTACAGAAGCAAAATCGTCATCACCAGCTATAGTGTTTTCCTGATACTCTGTTATCGGTACAACTTTTTTGTTCCATGCACTTTTCAAATAATCTTTACAAGTATTAATAGTAATTCGTATAATCCATGTTTTAATACTGCTGCCACCTTGAAAGGTACTGAGTTTTTGATTTACTTTAATAAAAACATCTTGGAAAATATCTTCTGCTAAATGACTATCCTTGACATACATATACGCTGTACGTAGAACATCATTACCATATTTTCGCATCAATGTCTCTATGTCGTAAACCGACTGTTGATCCTCGTACATTGATAACTTCCCCCTACATTTATTTACGCGTTGCTTGTATTCATCTCCTATTCATATAGGCTTATATTCGCGTCTAAAGGTTTGATAGTTGCAGTATTAGTATACTATCAATTATTAGACGATGCAAATTAAATTTAGTTCCACCATAATACTATAAATTACGTCATTTATACGTGGTAATTTAATCCACTTAAAAAAAATGCTTAAATTAATCCAAATTCCTTTAATCCATGGTATATTCCATCATCTTTAATTGATTTTGTAGTATATTTGGACATTTTTAAAACTTCTGGATAGGCATTACCCATTGCAATACCATATTCAACATACTGTAACATTTCTAAATCGTTGGTACTATCACCAAATGCATAGGTATTTGATTTATCTATTTGTAGAAAATGGATTAATTTTTGTATTCCTACTGCTTTATTATATCCCTTCATTGCTAATTCAATTAAATTAGATCCTTCATGACAGATTAAATCAAATTTTTCTTCTAAAATAGGTAATATACTTTCTATATCACTATCCTTGGTTAAGGAGCAAGTGATTTTATTCATAATGTAACTTTCTTCTTGTAATGGTTTAACAATATTATTACCTAATGTTTTTGCGATTTCTCTAATAAATTCATATTCTTTACTTTTATCATATTTATCATAATAGATATTTTTAGGTCCTTCGATTACGTACTTCACATTTTTTTCTTTTAAAAGCGGAAGAATATCGGTTGCATAGGAATCATCTACATATTTATGATGCACTAATTCACCTTTATATTCAACATAGGTTCCAGCACCAGCTACAATTCCATCAAATCCGATATTAATAAGGTATTCAGGAATCATTGGTCTCGTTCTTCCAGTACAGATAATAGGTATATGCCCATTTTCTTTTAACATTTTTATCCCATCTTGTGTGGATTTAGGAACTCCAATCTCTGGATCATATAACGTACCATCTATATCAAAAAATATAATTTTCTTATTCATGATTACCTCTTTCTGTTTTGGGTTATGAGTTAATGTTAGAGTTATGAAGGACACTTTGCTTTTGGGGGTAGCGAGAACTCTGTAGTCACCTGTGTGTAGTGTCGTTCAAAGGATAAATCAGACGATTCTAATACACCAACCATCGTTTATAACATATCAGCAGTGCATGAACTCCGTAGCGTAACTTCTCGCTACGTCAAACAGCATGCACTGCTGATATTGGCACGATTTCTGGTGTATAAGAAACGTAACTGATTTATCCTAATTCACCGTCATTACACACAGGTGACTACAGAGTTTAATATACACTGTGAAAGCAAAGCTGTTTTTGGAACTATAATAATTTAGGTTATATATTTAAACTTATGAATATAATCTGATTTGGTATATGAATTACTCACACTTACTTTAATAAATAAATTATAAGATAACTTAATATAATTTTTAAGGTATGAAACACAATAAAAAAATGTTGTGTGATTACTCCTATATCAACCTTCACTATATAGCTTAAATCAGATTTGCATAGATTTCAAACATCACTTTTTACCATATGTAGTAAAATAACTCTAAGTACATATTAGTCAATGGTTTCAGTTCGTTGTGTTAATTGATATAACCCAGCATAAATACCGTTTTGACTTAGAAGCTCTGTATGGTTACCACGTTCTTTGATGCCTTCTTCTGTTAATACAATAATGTCTTTTGCGTTACGTATGGTGGATAAACGATGGGCAATTACAAATGTAGTACGATTTTTAGCTAGTTTTTCTAAGGATTCTTGAACTACTTTTTCACTTTCATTATCAAGCGCAGATGTTGCTTCATCGAAGATTAAAATCGGTGGATTCTTTAAGAATACTCTTGCAATACTGATTCTTTGCTTTTGTCCTCCAGATAATTTTACACCACGCTGTCCAATGTAGGTGTTGTACCCGTCCGGTAGTTCCATAATAAATTCATGTGCATTGGCATTTTTAGCCGCTTCTATTATTTCTTCATCCGTTGCCTCTAATTTACCATATCTAATATTATCCATAACAGTACCTGCAAACAAATACACATCTTGTTGCACAATACCTATGTTTTTACGTAAGGATCTTAATTTAATATCTCTAATATCAACTCCATCTAATGTAATACTTCCCTGTGTTACTTCATAAAATCTAGGAATCAAACTACACATGGTGGTTTTACCAACACCGGATGGTCCAACCAATGCAAGATAATCTCCTGCATCAACCTTTAAGTTAATATTACTAAATACATCTGTTTTTGTTTCATTGTATTTAAAGGATACATTTTTAAATTCGATATTTCCCTTTACATCTCTTAATGCAATGGCATCTTTTTTATCAACAATGTCTGGTTGTATATTCATTATTTCCATAAATCGATCAAATCCAGTAATACCATTTTGGAATTGTTCTGTAAAGTTTATTAATTTACGAACTGGTTCTATAATGTTGTTTATATATAATAAAAAGGTTAATAGGTCACTTAATACGATAATATCATTTACAATAAGTAGACCACCACCGGCAATAACCGCTACATTAATTAAGCTAGTAAATAAACCCAATCCTGAATGGAACGTAGCCATCTGCCAATAACTATTCTTTTTACTTTCCACAAATCTTTGGTTACCGTCTTGGAATTTATCCATTTCTCGGTTTTCATTTGCAAAAGATTTAACTACACGAATTCCTGACAAATTATCTTCAATCTGTGTATTAATTTCCGCAATACGTTCCCTATTTCTACGGAATGCACTATTCATTTTGTTCTTCATATGGTAAGCAAATACGAACATTATTGGAATGAATGCAAATACAATTAGAGTAAGTGGTAGATTGATATTTACTAAGATAATAAATGCACCTACGAATTTGATGATAGATATTACGATATCTTCTGGGCCGTGATGACATAATTCTGTAATATCGAATAAATCATTGGTAATACGAGTCATTAATTGACCAGTTTTCTGATTATCATAAAAGTTAAAAGATAGTTTTTGATAGTGTTCAAAGATATCATTTCTCATATCATATTCCATCTTTGCACCCATCATATGACCTTTATAGGCTATATAAAAATTACTAACCATTTCTAAGATGGCTAATCCTATCATTAAGAAGGATAATTTTATTATCATATGTATTGCATCACTAATTGCATAATTGGTGAGCAACTCATTAGTTATATACCTTACAATCAACGGATAAACCAATGAAATTGCAGCTGCAAGCAGCGCAAAGAACATATCAGAATAAAATAATCCTAAATAAGGTCTGTAGTAAGATATAAATTTTTTAAATTTTGAATTCATATAATCCTCCATTCTCAGTGAGAAAACCTTTATTTTTCACACTAACCTCCCTTTTGTTTTAGAAACGTTTCCTATATATTTTGTGAAAAATGGGAGGCTTTTGTCAAGCCCCCCATAATGGTTTATTTAATAAACTATTTTAGCTGGTGAATTATTATCTTGACAACTTTCTGCACATATCATATAAATATTGATCTACATCTTTTGTCATTGATAATGCTTCTTGAATATCATAATCTACATATTTACCATCGCGATATCCAACTACACGGTTACTTGCACCTTGACATAATAAATCAACTGCAATTGCTCCCATAGCAGATGCATATACTCTATCTGTACATGTTGGGCTTCCACCTCTTTGAATATGTCCAATGATGGTTGCTCTTGCTTCCATACCGGTAGCTTCTTCAATTCTTTTTGCCATACCGTAGGAATCGCCAATACCTTCTGCATTTACGATAATGTGATGTTTTTTACCGATTTTTCTTTTCTCGATAATATTGTCGATGATTCTTTGTTCATCATGATCATATCTTTCAGTTATAAGAACGTCTTCAGCTCCATTGGCAATACCACACCATAAAGCAATGTATCCTGCGTTTCTACCCATAACTTCTATGATACTACATCTTTCATGAGAAGTGGATGTATCTCTTACTTTATCAATGGCTTCCATTGCTGTATTCACTGCAGTATCAAAACCGATTGTGTAATCAGTACAAGCGATATCTAAATCGATTGTTCCTGGTACGCCAACTGTATTAATACCTCTTTCAGCAAGTTTTCCAGCTCCTCTAAAGGAACCGTCTCCACCGATAACAACTAATCCATCGATGTTGTGTTTTCTACAAATTTCAGCACCTTTATCTTGTCCTTCAGAAGTCATGAATTCTTTACTTCTTGCTGTGTAAAGAATTGTTCCACCTCTTTGAATAATATCAGATACACTTCTTGCATCCATATCTATGATATCTTCTTCTAATAAACCACTATATCCTCTTCTAATACCCTTTACATTCAAACCATTTGCTAAGGCTGTTCTTACAACAGCTCTAATAGCAGCGTTCATACCCGGTGCATCACCACCACTAGTTAACACACCTATTGTTTTTATGTTTGCCATGACTTTCACCTCCAAAAAAACTAAATCGCTCTTATTTTAATTCATTTTTCTAGCTTTTTCAATACTCTTTTCAATGACTTTTATATTTGTTTCTGTATAAATTTGTTTTAACTTATCAATAAGTTCAATTTCTGCCTTAATACCCATACTTTTCGGGAGCTGTTTTATTGCTTTTTCACATTCCAGATAAATACAGACACTGTCATTACCGTCATATTGGCTTAATAACTCATACAGCTTTTGTTCATCTTTTACAAAACTTTCTTTATCGGGGAACTTAATCCAAATTTCTTTTGGAATACTATCAAAAGGTATAATCTCACTACATATCAATTTTGCCGGTTTTTCTTCTTCCACTGTTATTTTTCCTCTAACTAGGATTTTATTATCCTCTATTAACTGAGATTTATATTTTTCATAATCTCTTGGGAATATAATAATTTCTACTTGTCCAACCATATCTTCTAAGTTAATAAATGCCATCATGGAGTTTGTTCTTGTAGTTTTTACAGTTTTTGAAGTTATAATACCACCAACCGTTGCAATATCGCCATCTTTCACTTTTACCTCATTGGTTTCTTCATCAATTGCAAAATCCATAGTTGTGGCTGTTATATTTTTTTTCATTAAATCATCATATGCCTCTAAAGGATGTCCACTAACATAAATGCCCATAACCTCTTTTTCAAAATATAGGCGTTGTTCTATCGAGTACTCACCTACATCTGGTAAAATAATTTCATGTTCAGTCATCTCTTCTTCAGCCCCAAAATCAAATAATGATATCTGACCACTAAGATTTCGTTTTTTATCTTGTGCTACATCATCAAGCACTTGAACATAAATCATCATTAATTGCTTTCTGGTACCAGGTAAGCTGTCAAATGCTCCAGATTTAATAAAACTTTCTACGGTTCTTTTATTTACTTCTTTACCGGATAATCTTGTTGCAAAATCTTTTAAACTTATAAAGTTTCCGTTTAATTCTCTTTCTTTCACAACTGCCTCTATCACTGGTCTACCTAGACCTTTAATCGCAGATAATCCATATCGGATTGCTCCATTTGATACAGAGAATATACTATCACCTTCATTGATATCCGGTGGTAAAATTTTAATTCCCATTTGCCTACAGGTAAATATATACTCTGCTACTTTACCAGGATTATCAATCACAGAAGTCATTAAAGCAGCCATAAATTCTACTGGATAATAGCATTTTAGATAGGCAGTTTGATAGGATACGACTGCATATGCTGCCGCATGGGATTTATTAAATGCATACTTTGCAAAGTCCGTCATTTCATCAAATATATGATTTGCAACCGTTTCTGAAATCCCATTTTTCATACATCCAGGAACACCTTCTTCTTCATTACCATATACGAAGTTATGACGCTCTTTCTCCATAACAGAAGCTTTCTTCTTAGACATAGCACGGCGAACCAAATCGCTTCGTCCAAAGCTATAACCAGCTAATTCACGAACGATTTGCATAACCTGTTCCTGATAAACGATACAACCGTAAGTCGGTGAAAGAATGGGTTCAAGTTGTGGGCATTCATATACAATACTATCAGCTTCATTTTTACCTTTTATATATTTTGGAATGAAATCCATTGGACCTGGACGGTACAAAGAAATTCCGGCTATAACATCTTCTAAGTTTCTTGGTTTTAATTCTTTCATGAAGTTTTTCATTCCAGAACTTTCTAACTGGAATACGCCTTCTGTTTTAGCAGATGCAATTAAAGCATAAACGTTTTTATCCTCAAAATCGATTTTATCAATATCAATTTGATGATCCTTGTCTAATTTTTTATTCACTAGCCTTACTGCATTTTGGATAACGGTAAGAGTACGAAGCCCTAAAAAGTCCATTTTTAACAAACCTAATTCTTCCAAGGTTGTCATTGTAAATTGAGTTGTTATGGAATCATCAGATGCCTTCGATAGTGGTACATACTCCATAACTGGTGCTTTACTTATAACAACTCCCGCTGCATGCATCGATGTATGGCGTGGTAAACCTTCCAGTCTCATAGACATATCAATTAAGAATTTGATCTCTTGATCATCTTCGTAAAGCTCTCTTAACTCTGAATTCATCTTTAATGCTTTTTCTATGGTAATTCCAAGCTCCGTTGGAATCATTTTTGCTACTGTATCCACTTGGGAATAACCTAAATCTAATGCACGTCCAACATCCCTAATAACGGCTCTTGCTGCCATGGTACCAAAAGTAACAATTTGTACTACACGGTCTTTTCCATATTTTCTTACAACATAATCAATTACTTCTTGTCTTCTTTCAAAGCAAAAGTCAATATCAATATCCGGCATGGTTAGACGTTCAGGATTTAAGAAACGTTCAAACAATAGGCTGTATTTAATAGGATCTATATTGGTAATTCCTAAGGAATAAGAAACAATACTTCCTGCAGCACTACCACGACCAGGTCCTACCATAATACCGTTATCTCTCGCATATTTAATAAAGTCTCCAACTATTAAGAAATAATCTACAAAACCCATACTGCGAATGGTTTCAATCTCATATTCCAACCGTTCTTTTAATTCATCGGATGGATTCTCATAACGTTCTTCTAATCCTTCTCGACATAACTTTTGAAGATATTCAAGGGCTGTAAAACCAGCTGGTACATCAAACTTTGGTAATTTATATTCACCAAATTCAATTTCTACATGGCAACGTTCTGCTATCTTGTGGGTATTCTCAAGTGCTTCTTTTGCATATGGGAATAAATTTAGCATTTCTTCAGGCGATTTTAAGAAGTATTGTCCACCTTCATATCTCATTCGGTTTTCATCGGTTACTTTCTTCTGTGTTTGAATGCATAGAAGAATGTCATGAGCTTGTGCATCACTTTCAAACGTATAATGTACGTCATTTGTAGCTACTAAAGGAATGCCTGTTTCACTGCTCATGCGTATTAAACCCTGATTTACTGTCTTCTGCTCTGGAATTCCATGATCTTGTAATTCTAAGAAGAAATTATTCTCACCAAAGATATCTCTTAAATTAAGTGCTGCCTTTTTTGCTTCTTCATAGAAACCTTTTCGCACATTACTAGCAACTTCACCACCTAAACATGCACTTAAAGCAATAATACCTTCATGATGTTCTTTTAATACTTCATAATCAATTCTTGGTTTATAATAAAATCCTTCAATAAATCCCTTGGATACGATCTTCATAAGATTTGCATATCCTAAATCATTCTCAGCTAATAAAACTAAGTGATAGTACCTATCATCGGATGAATTTGCTTCTCTATCAAATCTAGAATTTGGAGCAACATAAACTTCACATCCTAAAATTGGCCGTATCCCTTCTGCTAAACATGCACGGTAGAAGTCAACTACTCCATACATAACTCCATGATCTGTAATTGCTATGCTATCCATGCCTAACTCTTTTGCCCTAGCTACCATTTCTTTAATTTTACCAGAGCCATCTAATAAACTATATTCTGTATGTAAATGTAAATGAGTAAAATTCATATCTATCTCTCCTGCCTAAACAAATGCTTAAAAGCACACTATAAGATTACGCATATTAGAACTCGAAAAAAATGCACTTTCTCGTTCAGATTGTAACAGACGAATCTGCTTATCGTGTATATTATAACATAATTTTTGTTGATGGAATATTAAAATAGAAAAAATGTTCTGTTTGGTAATAAAAAATAAGGAAGATTGATAATAACTTCTTGTTAGTGGTCACTAACAGTATTATCATTCTTCCTTTTTTTGTCATTTAATATTTATATAAGTAATTCATCATTACTTATTGGTTAACTAATTATTTTAATTCTGGTCTTGTGCTATCAATAATCTTACTTAAATCAAATAAATCCTTTAATCGTTCTGGGAATTGCAGCATTGCTTGTCCATCGAGTGGTCTTCTTGTCATACGCACATAATCTGTCTTGACTTGAATCCAAGGATCTTTAAATACACCACAATAATAATCAAATCCTAACTTTTTTAGATATTCGAATTTATCACTACTATAATGATCTAGCGTAGTTTCAATATCAATTCCATATGGGAATATATAAACATCTGTTGGTCCAATTAAAGAACCTACCTCTTCCATCCATCTATCCGTATCCTTTACAGTGAACGTATACGTTGCTTTTCCCATGTCACGATGACCATAACTATGAGAAGCAAATTCCCACCCCCATTCTTTTAATACTTTTGCAACATTTTTAACTGTTTCTTTATCTTGTTCATAAGTAGGTGAGGATGGATCATTAGTACGATATCCCATAGAACCTTCATAACCAGTTAAAGCAAGAATTCCTCTTGCACCTTTATAGGAGAAATCAGGATGAGTTTCTAAAAATGTTTCTAAAACTGGAACCATATCATAATCTCCAACTGAAATTGTTCCATCTTCTAGTATCATTTCTGTTGATGGTCTTCCATTTTCATCAATGACAATTCTTCTTGCAAAACCATCTCCTGTCATATATTCATAATAATTAACATCATCTTGTGATAATACAAAGGGTTTTTTATCTGGTGGGAGCATGATATCTCCAGGAACGTATTTTTCCGTTCCATCATCCCCCTTTACCTTTTTGCCCACATCATGAATACTAACTAATACATAGCCATCATCGTACATCTGCTGCATCATACCAATGAATTCTCCCACAGTTGTCATATAATAATTATATCCGTTGGTTTTATAATCATCATCAAAAGCTTTGGATGGGTCTGCAATTAAGGAGTGAAAAAAGATATGACTAATCTGGTCAACGGAATCATACGCACCAAGTGGATCTAATGTTAGTTTTGTAGCTTCATATCCATCTATAGCGCTTGTAAGTGCAACTTGTTCTAAATAATCCCCATCAAAACTTTTAATTTTTTCGATAGCACCATCATAATCATAAACCGTAGCTAAAGCATCTGCATCTTTTATTAGTGCATTTATTTTTTCTTCCAATTCCTTTTGTTCTTGTTCTTTTTGTTGTTGTTCTAATTCTTCTGGCGTTAATGTTGGTTCTGGGGTGATTGTACCGTTATTCTTATCACCATCTGCTTCACCAACTACTTGTCCTGAATCAACACCAGTATTATCAGTATTTTTATCTGAATTCGATTTAATCAATGTGAAGTAAAAATAGCCTCCAACGATAATGCATAAAATAATTATCTCTATGATTAAGAATTTTTTAAATCTTTTTTTCTTATTATTTGAATTCAACTCATTCGTACTTTTAAAATTTTCACTCATGATACTTTCTCCTAATTTGTATTCCTTAATTATTGTTACGTTCGATTATCGATTCTTGTAATTATCATTTCTTATGATTATCATTTCTTATAGTTATCACTTCTTATAGTTATCACTTCTTATGATTATCATTTCTTATGATTATCATTTCCTTTGATAATTATATTATCCCCAATAAATATAATCATCATAATATTTATTATAACATGTTTCAAATTATAATTCTTTACGTTTTTATTAAGTTACTGTTTCAATATGTTAATTTTTGTATAAAAAGATATAAAATTGACTAATAAAATGAATAAATTATTATAAAACTACATTTTATCATTATTGATAAATTTTATATACTTGTCCCCAAATTTTTCAAATTGTTCCAATACTGGTACAAATTCATTTCCAATATTAGTAAGTGTATATTCTACTTTTGGTGGAACTACTGGGTAAACATAACGCTCAACCAATCCATAGTCTTCAAGTATTCTCAATTGTTTTGTTAATGTAGTTTGTGTAATCCCCGGAATTTTTCGGTGCAATTCACCAAAACGAAGGGTTTTACCAGCCAAATGGTGAATTACGACAATTGCCCATTTTCCAGAGAATATTTTTTGCGCTGTTTCATAAGGACATTTTCCAAATAAAGTTATATCTTCTTTCACTTTTCCTCCATGCTACGAAAGCTTTAATTTAAGTTCTTAGCTTAAATTTGCATTCGTCTTCTTTAAAGTACAGTATCCAAAAAGATACTAACATTACAAAATAATCGTACTTGTTAATATCTTAATACGTGCTATAATCATGATACTATATTTATAGTAACATAGAAAATAAAAAGGAGCAATAATATGAAAGAAGTTACACAGTTTTTATCAGATTGCAATATTTTTTACTTAGCTACACTTGAAGATGACCAACCAAGAGTTAGACCATTTGGTGCAGTTGTAGAATTCGAAGGAAAAACTTATATATGCACAAATAACAAAAAGAATGTATTCGCTCAAATCTTAGCAAATCCGAAAGTAGAAGTTTCTGCAACTGATAGTAATGGAAGATGGATTCGTGTTACAGGAAAATTAATACCTGATTCCAGAAGAGAAGCCAAAGAAGCAATGCTAAATGCAAATCCAGGGCTTGAAAAAATGTATAGCGTTGATGACGATAAATTTGAAGTTCTTTACTTTACAGAAGGTAACGCAACCGTTTATTCTTTTAGTGCTGATCCTGTGGAATACGTTTTATAATATAGTTAATAGTTATCTTTAATAATGAAAAGGGGATGTTGTTTCTTTATAATCTAAACAACACCCCAAAGAAAAATTATATTTTATGTACATACCTTTTTTCAATAATGGAACCAAAGTATGCAATAATTGGTACTGTTAGTACAATGCCTATACTTCCGGCGATACCCTTAATAATTTCAATTGCAATAATATCTGTATTAATTAACTGTGAAAAAGGAATTCCATAAGAATAAATTATAAGTAATAAATTAAGAGATGAACCAGTAAAAGCTAAGATTAACGTATTTGTCATAGTACCCATAGCATCTTTACCGATGTTCATTGCTGATCGGAATAATTGATTTATGTTTAGCGATGGATTTACTTCATGCAATTCATGTATTGCTGAAGCTATACTCATTGCTATATCCATAATGGCACCTAACGAAGCTATAAAAATCCCGCAAACAAATAAATTCCTAATTTTCAATCCATGTTCTCCAGCAATCAATAACAGTGATTCTGCTTCTTCCATTTGAAATCCTGATACATGTCCAATCAATCCTACTATGTACGCCAATAAACCTGACAACATTACACCAATAATTGTCCCAGACGTAGCTGAAATTGTTTTAACATTAATACCATCTAGTAAAATATAGCTTACAATTGTAACAATTACAATTAACACAATTGTCGTAGTTATAGCAGGAAAACCTTGTATTAATAATGGTATTAATATTTTTACCACTGCAATTAAAGTTAATAGCAAACTAAGCAATGCCATTAATCCTTTTTTCCCACCAATTATACAAATTGATACCATGAACAAAACTACAAAACCAGTAAGAACAGGTGTCCTGTCATAATTATATACGGAGTAGCTTGGACCTTCCGGATAAATCGTTGCCCTAACAATGATTCTGCTTCCATTTTTAGCATAAATATTATATAAGGCACTTAAATAATTATCCATTGTAACAACGTCCCCCTGATATGGTCCATTCATTAATTTAATCTTAATCACTTGGGATCCTTTTCGTACTCCTTCTGTCTTCTCATCCACGACGGTAGTATCTGCATTCACTTCTATTACTTTTGCTTTATAATACTTTATATTTTTTTCTCCATTTTGTAGCTTCGAATCATCAATCAACCAGATGGTTATACCCATAATAGTCAATGCCCCAAGAAAGGTCATCCATTTTATTAACGAAGTCTTATTCCATAAACCTTTTGCTTTTATCTTTTTTAGGTTCTTCATCAAATTGTATATCCTTTCAACCAATTTTCATATAAGCAAATGCAAACGCAAAAGATTCCTACTAAATTAGTTTCACAATGGCTTATTTTATCAAAACTTTATAATGAATGGGGATTGCTCATATTCTCCTAACCATCCCCATTCATGCAGCATATTATGTGACTTATTTCATGTGACTTATTTCTTGTGACTTATTGCTTGTGACTTATTTCTTGTGGATTATTGCTTGTGACTTTAATTTGGTTTACTCACATCTTAGTTATTCATTGTGTTTACTTATTTCTATTTATATACTTTCACTTTTATCTTTGTCTTAAAGCTCTTTGTTACTCCGTTAATTGTTACTTTTGTAGTTATCGTTACTGTTCCGCTTTTTATCGCTGTTATTTTACCTGATTTGTTAATCGTAGCAATATCATTATTGCTTGACTTGTAGGATATAGTAACATCCGTAGCATCAACTGGTAACGTTATATTTAGTTTATACGTTTTACCAACGTACATTGTCTTAGATGTTGGCACTTCCACTTGGTCAATATAAGTTACCACTATCTTGGAATCTGGTTTTGCTGGTAATACAACATAACTTGAACAATGTATGATATCAAATTCTATGTAACCATCTGAATCTATCACTGCTGTTACTGTTTTACCCTCTTCTAATCGCTTTTGCTTCTTTAATTTAGAAGAATCCTGTTCGTTAAAGTAGTAAATATAAACCTTGCTACCTGGCCTTAAACCAGAATTATTACCTACATAAGCACGAACTCTGGTCGTTGCCGGTAATATACCACTATGACTAAAATCAAATATGACTCCTTGGTCTCTGATCCCTTTCGCCATGAATGGACGAATCCTATTGTTAATCTTAACATTTTCGGTAACAGGTAAGATTTCAAGCTGCAGGTTAACATCAGTAACTTTATTTTTTGATTCGCTTAAAGTATTACCATCAAACTTAAAAGAATATGTTTCTTTACCCGATTCATCTACGATAGAAATTATAATATTTTTCTTTTCTGTTTTTGCAGTTTTAATAATAGAATCATCAATTATAATTTCATTTATCACAATACCGTTATTATTTCTTACTAAGGATGGTATCGTAATTAGCATTTTTACTTGGTTAATATCAGAATCTCTTAATTGATTAATTGCCCGCTCTGACTCCACTCTTATCGAAACAGATAAAGGAACTTTTTCAGTAGATTCCCTTGCTGCTTTTACCAATGGATCCGCTAATACACCTAATTGTAATACTGCAGCACCATGTTCAGTAGAATTATATGATGTTGTTAATACTACCAAAGCGGATGCTTTTATTACTTCACTATTTTTATTACGAACTATAGTTGTTGTTACGTAAGAACCTGTATTCCTATCCGTTGTTACAACCTGAGTAGTCGTTTCTATGGTGTCCTTAGATTTTAAATCAACTTTACTAATTAAAGTTGTCACAACCAAATTGCCATTGGAATCAAAGGATCGGGTAATGGTAGTTGTAACCTGAGTATTATTGGTTGTATCCGTTACTACAGTTGTATCACCAGTATTATCACTATTATTATTGCTAGGGTTATCTGGATTTTCTGGTTCAGCAACTTTTACCAATATAATTTCAGATCGATCACGTACGCGGATTCTCTCTCCTTCTGGATCATAGGATACCAAACCAATCGCACTAATTTCATTACCAACAATAGCAATAGACTCTAAGGTTTTGCTGGTAGAATCGGAATATCTAATATATCCATCAATAAATATTCGTGCTTCTACACCACTGGTATCTTTAACCACTATAGTTTCAACTATATTATTCTTTTTCGTAACATTTGTCACTTTACCTTGGACTTTTACCAACTTACCGCCATTTAAATTGTAATCCATGGAGTCTTTGGTTGTTATTAAGGTAGGTGAAATAGGATTCTTTTCTACACTTGTAACTTCAGCTGTAATAACTCTAAGTTCTAAATCTCCAAGGTATTGATCCAGATATCCTGTAACTTTTACTTTTTGCCCAACTTCAATTAATCCTTCATTAATTGGGAAGATATTAATTCCACCTGTTTCGTCTTGAATATATATGGTATCAAAGAATGCATTACCATCCACTGTTCCAGCAGTAACTGTACCTTCTACACAGAAGATATCTCCCATTTTTCCAGAGCGAATATCTGCTATATTAGAAATGTCAGTTCTTTTTTTCACGGAATCAAGAATATTAACAATCACCGTTTTGTTAATATAAGGCAAATCCCATATATTATCAAGTTCTACCTTAACTTCAAAGTCAGACATAAATACTGTACTTGCAATAAATAAATTGGTTCCACTATCCAGCTTTTCTCTAGCAAGCATGATTGTCTCACCTTTTGCCACCGGAGTATAATTACCATCAAAAGTTTTACTATCTATTGAATAGGTAGTAGGGTGTCCTTTTATTAAATACTCAACCTTACCTAAATCCACCGATGCTTGATCTAATACAAGTGTACAACCACTGTATGCACTGTATTTTTGATCCTTAACTACTCCAGATGTGTATTCACTTGAAGTATTATAATTCGTTAAATATAATCGGTATGCCTGACCACCATTTTCATTATCATCCATTGCTTCGTCGCTATTAATTCGGGTCGTAGCACCAATTGCCGCTAGTAATTTATTCATTTCGGTAGAAGTTTGAGCATCTGCTGAATCTTGGTAATCAGCAATTCCACAAAGAATGACTGTTCCACCTTTCTCTGTATAAGATTTTACTAACTGAATAAATTCATCTTCAAAATGTGAAACAGTATATGCTCCTGCATTTGCAGTTCCTGATTTTTTTGCCGGTGCTGATATAATAAGTAAATCACAATCTGATAAAATTTCTTCTGTCATTTTATCTTTTATAATATTAACTTTGATATTTTCTCCTGCTGCAATATCCGTAAAGTTGTTCATATTTGCCCCGTAATAACCTGTAACATAGTCATTATAATGGGTTCCATCCACTACTACATTAGTTACCATAGAAGGATCAACATACGTTAATTTAAGAATACTTTGATATACCTTATTTACACCATTTAACGTTGCGTTTATAGTCACTTTTATTTCTACAGTACCTACATCATTATATGTGTAGTAAAAACTGTAAGCACCGGTTTTATAAGTAGCAATTTTATTTAAGCCTGCTGTAGCTAAGTCAACTGTATGAATCACTTCATCCCCAATTGTAAATGTCATGGATTCTATTAGTAAATCCTGAGCTTCATTGTTATAAATTTGTGTATTGATATCTAGTGCTTCTCCTTTTACCGGAAGAGCTGCTGTTGTACTTATACTAGATATACCTACGGATTCTACTTCACTAACCCATACTGGAGCAGTTACTGCAATATTTCTATCCGGTTCAGTCACTTTAATATAATAATAGGAATAACTAACTGGTAAATTAAATTTTACAGTAGCTTCGTTTGTGGCTATCACTTCTTCTGCAATACTTAAACCACCATTTACGATTACTTCCACTTTACCAATAGCTTCATCCGTTGGATCCTTTAAAGAAACAGCTATCTCCGCATTTTCAGGTGTTTGCTCTAGAATTGTACCCATAATCTCACCATTTAAGGTGTAATTAATCTCAAGGTCATTATCTTCAGTTGCATAGGTTCTCATATTTCTTAATGCATCATAAATATTGTCCCTTGTTAAACTATCAGCTAATATTACAGTTCTTGCTGTGTTGGAATCACCCCAATTACCTTTATGATTATCTTGATTGTTCGTTGGTGAAACATGCCATCCCTTATCAAGTGCACGGGTATAGTATTCATAGGATGGGAAATAACCGGAACTACCAATTGCACCTTCTCCATTCCCAACTTCAATTAAAGTAATTAAGTTATCAATTTCTGCATCATAATGATCGAAATCACTAAAGTCACCAAAGGTTGTACCTGGATGATTGAATTGACTAATCGATTCTGTATCTGTCTTTAAGGTTGCATAGTAATTTTGTAATGCTGTTGAATAAGTATTATAACTTGCCCCAGTCCTGCTTTGGAAACCATCGGTGTTAAAGGTATTGATATGCCCTAACCCATTTGACCAGGTCATTTCATACCCATATAACGAAACAAAGTCTGTATCCGTATACTTATCAGCTAATGCATGGCCTTCTTTCCATTCTTCACTTACACTACCATCTAATAAAGTTGCTTTATCTGCATTATCAAAAGAATTGGAATGATCGGTAACAGCTAAGAAATCAAGTTGTTTTGCTGTATTTTTTGCATAATTAAACGCTTGATCACAAGTACCAGCACCATCTGAATACTCTGTATGGGAATGGATCTGTCCAAAATAAATGTTGTAACTATCATTTTCCCTTTTTGTAAACTTAAATTCACTGGTCTGACTATCTTTATAACCTTCCATCGTGGCTTTTGCAGTAATAGTAATTGGCAAATTCTCAAGTACTATTTTATTATCTGCTTGGTATTGATTCCAGGTAGCACCTCCATCAAAAGAATACCATATGATTGCACCAGTCGTGGACGTTAATGAAACTTTTGTACCGATTGGTTTTGCTCCACCATTTGGACTAGCTTTGACTGGCTCTACCTGACCTTGTGTATAGGTACGTATTATTTTTAAACTATCCGTTAATCCTTGCTTTGTAGCATATGCAAAAATTGTGTTTGGTAATGTTTTAAACACTGGTTTTTTACTGTTATCATATACTTGATATGTAACGTCATCAAAAGAATAATAAATAGTAGCTCCTGTTGTTGATGATGATATGGTTATTTCGTCACCCATACGAACTTCATCCGTATTTGGCGAAATAACTGGATAACCAACTATAGTATTCGATACCACTGGGCTACCCGTTAGTTTGATTTCATTGATGTAGTTTGTTCCAGAACTACCAATAGTACCATTGTTAATGGATGTACTACCGGCTACCTGAATACGGACTGATAAATGGGTAATATTATTCGCACCTACTGGCAAGGTCGTCGAGAATTCCTCCCAAGTACTTGCAGTTGATATGGATAAATCTGTTGTAGTTGCCTGTATCCATTCGCTACCATCAGCACTATATAGGATTTTAAAATTCTTAGGTCCAGTATTGGAGCCTCTCATGGAATAATTCAATTGGATATTACCATACAATTTAGAACTAAAATCAAGTTGGTAATACGCTCCGTCTAAACTTCCTTTGGATCCTATACTATAATTTCCTGAACTAATTGTGGTGACTGGTGGTTTTCCAGATGAATGAGTTAGATAAGCTGCAGTATCTAGAAAATCATTTGCTGCGTATTTATCTGCATACACCATGGCACTTGGATTTTCACCAGTTCCTGCCCAAGAGGCAATTGGTAGTACTATGCTGGTATCAACCGTATCTCCAGTACTTAGAATTACATAGTCCGTGGTTAATCCATTACGAAGTTGATAGGTCGTATTATATTTTGACCAAGCTGCATATAGATTTATGACTTGACCTTCTAAAAGTCCATCCGGTAATAATGCTCCTTTGTATAAATTAACTGAACCTGTTGCATCGGTAACTAATGTATTACTAGTACTACTATAAGTACCTAGAGTTACTCCTTTAATGAATACATACTCCGACAGATATTTATCTCCTCCATTAAGCAGCTCATTTATAGTTAACTCCTGTGCTTTGAAAGGTTCTTTTGTTTCTATTATAGATAGGGAAGTTACTCCTGATATTTGTCTTACCTTACCATAATCTCCTACTTTTCCAGTGACAACTACAATATCACCTACATTATAAGTGTGTGACGTATCGTATATTTGTAGCCCTACGATTTCATCAGAAATAACATCTTGAATAATGATTGTATTAATGCTATTTGCGTTATTATAAACATTTCCATATTGATATGCAACTTGTCCGATTACAGTCGCTGTACCACCTGATATCATGGCATATACATCATTAATAGTAGATGCCCCTGCTGCCTTTACCATGTCATCTGTAATTGGGTCTGGTACTGTTGTTGGTGGCGTACTATTTGGATCTTTCGTATAATAATGGAATGAACTGGTTGCACTTGTTATACCATTCACTTGTGCAAATGCTGTTATAGTAAATTCCGTATTGGTATCATCAGCACCGTAATCAGCTAATGTAAATGGTCCTTGATAGGTATGAAACTCATTTCCATTGACGGATATTTTAATGGCTGATCCAGTGGCTACTGTACTGTTATTTTCAAGTGAATCGATTAGGTCAATTGCTGCGTTTGTTAAAGTAATTGCTGAACCCGTAGTAACGGATGGAGAACTTAAGATTATAGGAGTATTTTTATCTACGATGGATTCACTCGGATAATTGGATGTTACTGGTTCTACTGTTACGGTGCCACCAACATTTACCTTAGTCCCAGATAATACAACCGTTCCTATGTTATTCACACCACCAGACTGTATCTGATCTGTTGGTGAATAAGTCCCTGTTCCAGCTCTTGCTGAAATATTACTAGTCACAATCATTCTTACATATAAATGATCAACATTTGTAATTGTTACCGGTAAATGAAATGACTGAGTTACATCATAACTACTAGTCACTACATAGGAAGATCCATCCACATCCAACCAAGTATTATTGTCTGTACTGTATTGAACTTTAAAATCTCTTGGTCCTGTATTTGAAGAACGTGGCATAAAAGATAAGGTTAAATTTTCATATCCTTTTGGTGCAAATCCAAACAGCCAATACTTCCCTTCTGCCCAGTTTGTGGCTTTTAATGTAGTTGCTGTGCCAGAATTTATTCCATATGTAGCATTGGTATCAATCATAACTCCAAGAGTATCATTGGTGTATGGCAATGAATCTGGAAATTTTAATATACCACTTGTTTCATTTGCGGTGCTCGCAAATTGTAAACTGACAATTTGCTCTTTGGTACTGGTATCTGCTGCTTGTACATAAATTGACGTATCAACATTCGCAACAGATGTTATTATCATTATTACTGTTATAATTAATGATAATAACTTTCTCTTCGCCTTAGTTATCATTCCTTCTCCTCCTATTTCTAAATAAGTTATTATCTATAATAAATGCCAGACATTATCGAATTTTTATAGATATGTTAATTTATGGTAAATATTTCATATCTACTTTGTTTCAATGCCTTTATGTCTTAGCAATTATTATTTTTCTAATCATCTTATGTTTACTTAGATTTTTATCATCTGATAATAACTGACTTACTTTCACTAGAAAATAGTTCAGAAATGAAAGCGATTCATCTATTCGTACAATAAATAATTGTATCATGGTGATTTGGGTAAATCAATAGATTTTGCCTTTATTTTCCATGTATTTCTATATATTGGGTTTTCTTTCTTTGCGTCATTATAAACACTTAAAAAACTATAATTATAATTATCGAAAAAAAGACTCCTACAAGATTTTTAAATTTACTTCAATTTTGTAGGAGTCTTATTATTTAATTCGTTATTATTTGCTACTTAAATATTTCTCGATATTTTCCATTGCTACTTCTTCGTCTGGACCATCTGCAGATACAGTAACTTCTTCACCAGCTGCTAATCCCAAGCTCATCATCCCCATAATGCTCTTGGCATTTACTTTCTTCTCATCACATTCCACATAGATATTACTTTCATATTGGCTAGCCACTTGTACAAGTAATGCTACTGGTCTTGCCTCTAATCCAGTTGGAATCTTAATTAAAATTTTTCTTGTTACCATAATTTACTTCCTCCTTTAAGTTCCCTTAAGTTATCAGCTAAAATACTTAGTTTTCGCAATCTATGGTTCACACCTGATTTCCCTATTGGTGGACTAAGCAGTGATCCCAATTCCTTTAATGATGCTTCAGGATACTCAATTCGCAATGTCGCAATTTCTTCAAGTCCTTCTGACAATTCACTAAAACCTACCTGATCCTTAATATATAAAATGTCATCTATTTGTTTTGTTGCTGCCATAACCGTTTTATTAATGTTAGCTGCTTCGCAATTAACCTGCCTATTAATTGAATTTCTCATTTCTTTTAGAATTCTCACATTCTCTAAATTCATCAAGGCTACATGCGCTTCCATTACATTTAATAAATCTACAATTTGAGAGCCTTCTTTTACATAAACAATATAATATCTCTTACGTATTACAATTTTAGCATCAATATCAAATTCTAGAATGATTTTTTGCAACTGTTTTGCTTTTGCTTCACTTGGTGCTACAATCTCAAAATGATAAGTCTTTTCTGGATCACTTATAGACCCAGTAGCTAGATATGCTCCTCTGATAAAAGCTCTTTTACAACAAGCATTTTGAATTACTAAGTTGTCTACGACGGATAAATTCTCACCTATTTCTTTGTTCTCATCGATTAACTTCGTAGCTTTTAAAATCCTTATTACAATATCATGTTCTAATATTACCAGAGTATACATTTTACTCATTCTTAAATTAGAATTTCTTTTTATAGAAATTTCTGTATTTATATTAAATGTTTTTTTAATCAATGTAAAGTACTTTCTTGCAACTGTCAAATTTTCTGTATGAATTTTTAAGATATATTTATCTTTTTCTGTTATAATAATTCTACCACACAAACTTATCATAGCTGCTAATTCTGCTATCTGACAATGCCTTGCAGCACTTAATTGTCTTGACAACTCTTCTTTTACATCTTTTGAAAATGACATAGTAACTCCAATCCGCGTATAACGCTTATTTCTTCGCATCCTTTTCTATGTCTCTATGTTCTACTTTTAATCCATATTCTAATTTTTTTAATCGATACGTTAATTCATTGGCAAGAGTAACAGAACGGTGTTTACCACCTGTACAACCTATGCTAATAACAAGTTGGTTTTTACCTTCAACAATATAATTCGGAATTAAAAAAGTTAGCATATCTTCTAGTTTATCAAGGAAGATACCTGCTTCTTTTGAGTTCATTACGAAATCTCTTACTGGTGTATCATTTCCAGTTTGTGGTTTTAGAATTGGATCATAAAAAGGATTTGGTAAAAATCTCACATCAAATACTAAGTCTGAGTCCATTGGAATACCATATTTAAATCCAAACGATAAAACAGTAATATAAAAATTATTGTATTTTTCATTATTCACATAGATTTTATCAATCTGAGCTTTTAATTCTCTTATTAATAACCTAGATGTATCAATAATTACATCTGCATTTTTCTTGATAAATCCAAGCTTTTCTCTTTCTAATTCAATACCTTGTTCTACTCTACCAGAACCAGATAACGGATGATTTCTTCTCGTCTCTTTATAACGTTTTACGAGTACTTCTGTACTTGAATCCAAAAATAATATTTCATAAGAAAAGCCATCCGACTTCATTTGTTCTAAGACTTCATCTAATTCTTCCAGTGCCTGTCCGCTACGAATGTCGACACCTAATGCTACTTTGTCGAAATTCTCTGTCCCATTTGCGGTTAGTTGAACAAGCTTATAAATTAATTGGATTGGAAGATTATCAACACAGAAATATCCTGCATCTTCAAGCATTTTTAATGCTGAACTTTTACCTGCACCTGACATTCCTGTTACTATAACTAGCCTCATAAGCTTTCCTCACAATCTGTTAGAATTCACCTAAAAGCTTTACTTCGGGTTCCAACATAACTCCATGTTTCTCATAAACAATTCGTATAATTTCAGAGATTAATGCTCTGACTTCAGCTGCAGTAGCTCCGCCTCTATTTATAACAAATCCACAATGTTTTTCGGATACTTGTGCATTACCTAACTGATAACCACGCAATCCAGAATCCATGATTAATTTTCCAGCAAAATATCCGTTTGGTCTTTTAAAAGTACTACCTGCACTAGGATATTCTAATGGTTGTTTATCACGTCTTCTTGCATTGAGATCATTAATTTTATTTCTTATTTCTTCTTTTTTCCCAATCTTAAAAAGGAACGTTGCATCTAAAACAATATAATTATTATCTTGTATTATACTTTTTCGATAGCCTAACTTTAATTCTTCTTTATTTAACTTATATATATTACCTTTTCTATCAAGTACTGTTGCACCTATAATAGAATTCTTAATTTCTCCATCATAAGCTCCAGCATTCATTGTAACTGCACCACCAAGTGTTCCTGGAATCCCTGCTGCAAATTCAAAACCTTCCAAACTTTCATCCGCCACAAGATTTGCTAATTTCGATAACATTACACCCGATTCTGCTGTTACCTGATACCATGTTTCGTTTTTATCTAACTGTTCTGGTAAGGTATATAAATATTCCTTTGTATTATCAAAATCTATCTTACTTATAGCTATATTACTAAATACATGGCACAATTTAATAACGACGCCTCTAAACCCTATATCACTTACTAAAAGATTACTGCCATTTCCCATTACAAACAGGTCCATATCTTCCTTCGTGCACAAATCAACTAGTTCTTTTATCTGTGTGATGCTTTCTGGCACGATTAAAAATTGTGCTGGACCTCCGACTTGGAATGTAGTATGTCTTGCAAGAGGTTCTTCTATCAAGATCTGATTCTTATTTACTACTTGCATTAATTTTTGATAAAATGCCTCGTTCATATTGGCTCCCATCTATTCCTAGACATGCCTTCAAAATGTACTGCTTTTTTAGGCATGCTTCAGTCAATGAAATAGGTAAAAGCTTTACCTAAGCCTTACCTATTTCACTTTATTATTCTTAATTAATATATGCATCTACTAACATTTTGTATGTCAGTCAATCAATAGCTTTTAAAATATCCGAAAATTTTAGAAAATTTACCTACCAATAATCATCTTAGCACTACCATAGATACCAGCATCATTTCCTAATTCAGCTAATTTAAATTCTTTATTTTTTAAAGCAAACATAACATTTTTCTCATAATGCTTTTTGATTAATTCTGTTAGTATATCACCAGCTTTGGATACACCACCACCGATTACAAACACTTGTGGATCAACTACAGCTGCAATATGAGACAAAGCTATACCAAGATAGCTACCTAATTGTTCTACTAATTGTTTCGCTAACGTGTCACCATCTTTTGCACAATCAAAAATAGCTTTTGCAGATATATATTGAAGATCTCTAAGCATGGATGTTTCACTGGATTGATTTAATAATCTTTTTGCTTCTTTTACAATACCAGTTGCAGAAGCAAATTGTTCTAGACAACCAGTTTTACCACATCCGCAATTATCTTGTTCATCATAATTCACTGTAATATGGCCTATTTCGCCAGCTGCTCCGTTACTTCCAGTAAGAATCTCACCGTTTAAAATAACACCACCGCCAACACCAGTTCCAAGTGTCACCATGATTAAGTTTTTATAACCTTTTCCGCCACCTTGCCACATTTCCCCTAAAGCAGCAACGTTAGCATCATTTCCAACTTTTGTATCAAAACCAGTTAAACGTTTCATTTCATCTGCTACATTAAAAACTCCCCAACCTAAGTTAGCGCATTTTAATACAGTTCCATCTTCTGTTACTGGTCCTGGTACTCCAATTCCGATACCAACAATTTCGTCCCTATTTAGTTTCGCATCTACAATTTTTTTCTCAACGGATTCTGCTACATCATTTAAAATATAACTTCCGCCTTCATCTTTTCTAGTTGGTATCTCCCATTTGTCAATTAAATTACCATTCACTGTAAATAATCCAAGTTTTACGGTTGTACCGCCAATATCAATACCAAAACATATTTTTTCCATAATCCCTATCCTCTTGTTCATTTATTCTCGAATAATCTAACCTTATACAAAAATTCTTATGCGTCTTCTAATTCTTCTGCTCTTGCCTTTTTCATTAGATTATTAGTTACACGATTATATAATTCTTGTGCTGCATTATATCCCATCTTCTTTTGTCTGTAATTAACTGCTGCTGATTCACAGATAATAGCTAAATTACGACCCGGACGAATTGGAATAGAATGACATACCACTTTATTACCAAGGAACTCTGTATATTGCTCTTCTAGTCCTAATCTATCATATTCTTGATCTTTATTCCACTCTTCAAGTTTTATTACCAAATCTATTGATTGGGTATTCTTAACACTTTCAACACCAAATAGTGTCTTAACATCAATAATACCAATACCTCTTAACTCAATAAAATGTCTTGTAATATCCGGTGCTGTTCCAATTAAGGTATCATCACTTACTTTCTTAATTTCAACAACATCGTCGGTAACCAAACGGTGTCCTCTCTTAATTAACTCAAGAGCAGCTTCACTTTTACCGATTCCACTTTCTCCCATAATTAAGATACCTTCACCATAAACATCAACTAAAACACCATGTATCGAGATTCTTGGTGCCAATTCTACATTTAACCAGCGGATAACTTCTGCCATAAAGGAAGATGTTGTTTTACTTGTACGTAAAATCGGAATACCTTTTGAAGTAGCTAACTCGATTAATTCTGGTTCTACTTCAATATTTCTACAGAATACAATACAAGGTACTTTATAATCCATTAATTTGGCCATAATTCCACGGCCGTGGTCCTTTTCCATCTTCTGCATATATGCATGTTCAACATGACCAATTACCTGAACACGATCAGAATCAAAATAATCGAAAAATCCTGATAATTGCAATGCTGGACGATTTACATCAGGCTGGCATAATTTTATATTCGTAATATCAATATCAGGTGTAACATTCTCCAAATGCATCTTATCTATCAGTTTTGACAACTGCACTGTATACATATTATTACTTCCTTTCTTAACCGCTAAAAATTGGTACTAAACTCTCAATTTATCTCATTCTAACACAGTTCTTATAAAACTGTAAATATTATTTCATGAAAAAGGCTAGGTATTCCTAGAATAAACAAAAATGTTATAGAAATAACATTAATTCTTGGTTATATGTCGTATACTTAGACATGTTAAAATATGAATTAATGAAAAAAGTCATATACTTGCTGTGCAGAACGTTTATTCATAGTTTCAACCAACGCAAGTTCATCTACAGTAGCTGCTTTAATTTCATCGATAGATTGATAATGTTTCATTAAGGCTCTTCTTCTAGCATCACCAATTCCTTCAATATCATCCAAAATGGAATGCACTTGCGTTTTCCCTCTTAATTGTCTATGGTATTCAATTGCAAACCTATGCGTTTCATCCTGGATTCTTGTTATAAGCTTAAAAGCTTCACCATTTCGATCCAATGGTATTTCTTTATTGTCAAGGTAAAGGCCCCTTGTTCTATGATTATCATCTTTAACCATACCACACACTGGAATATTAAGTTTAAGTTCATCTAATACCCTAAGTGCCACATTAACCTGACCTTTTCCACCATCCATTAAAATCAAATCTGGAAAACGATTAAAACTACCAAAATCTGAACTCATATTTTTATCTTTTAATTCCTGTTCCTCTTTTAAACCGTGAGTGAATCTTCTCGTTAAAACTTCATACATAGAAGCATAATCATCTGGACCTTTTACCCACTTTATCTTAAATTTACGGTAATCATTTCGTTTGGGTTTTCCATTTTCATATACAACCATAGAACCGACGGATTCAAATCCACTGATATTGGAAATATCAAAGGATTCCATGCGAAATAATCCTGGTATGTTAACTAATTCTCCGATTTCTGCAAGTGCTCCAACTGTTTTTGCTTCTTCTCTCTTTATCTTTTCAGAATCCTGCTGTAATACCATGGAAGCATTTTTTCTAGCAAGTTCAACTAATTTTTCTTTTTCTCCCTTAACAGGAACTTTAATATATACTTTCTGTTCTCTCTTTTTAGATAACCATTCTTCAATAATTTCCTGATCTTCGATTGCTTCACTTAGGATTAGCTCTCTTGGGATATAAGGTGTTCCTGCATAAAATTGCTTTACAAAGCTAGACATAATGCTACTTTTTGGCTCTAATTCTACACCCGTAAGATAAAAATGATCTCGTCCAATTAATTTACCACTACGTATGAAGAATACTTGTACTACTGCCTCATCACCTGCTGTTGCACATGCTAGGATATCACGGTCTTCTATTTCACCACTGGTTATTTTTTGTTTTTGAGCAATTTGTTTCACACTATTTAGTAAATCCCTGAATTCCGCAGCTGTCTCATACTCCATATTTTCAGATGCTTCGTTCATTTTTTGCTCTAATTGTTTTGTTACTAAGGAATAGTTACCATTTAAAAACTCTAATACTTGATTGATAGACTCACGATAGTCTGCTTCAGAGATATATCCCTGGCATGGAGCTTTACACTGTTTTATTTGATAATATAGACATGGTCTTTCTTTCCCAATGTCCTTTGGTAAGTTTCGGTTACATGTTCTTGTAAAATAAATTTTACGTATTAATTCGATGGTATCTTTTACTGCTTTACCACTCGTATATGGTCCAAAGTATTTTGCCTTATCTTTTCCTCTTTGTCTTGCAAATAAAATTCTAGGGTAAGGCTCATTTACCGTTACTTTGATGTAAGGATAGTTTTTATCATCCTTTAGCATTGTATTATACTTTGGTCTATGTTCTTTAATTAAGTTAGATTCTAGCACTAATGCTTCCAGCTCAGAATCGGTAATGATATATTCAAAATATTGAATACGAGCTACCATTTGTTGAATTTTAGTTGTTAAGTTTCTACTATTTTGAAAATACTGCCTAACACGGTTTTTTAAACTTATGGCTTTCCCTATATAGATAATGTTATCCTTATCATCATGCATAATGTAAACACCGGGTTTTGCAGGAAGTTTTTTCAATTCTTCTTCTATGTTAAAATACATTGGGAGCTCCTTTCAGGTAAGTGTATTGATTTTAGTCCGGCAATTGTGAAACAGAATAGGGTATTGAATGTATCACACGTGAATACGAATTTTCTAGCTTCAGTTGCCAAAAGCGGGCAAGATTCAGCTAGAAAATTGTATTCACGTATGATACATAAGTATATCTTTGATGTTTCACAATTGCCTGGTATTATGGCAACGTTACAATAAAATTATAATAAAAAATTTTTGATAATAAAAAGCTCCTTAGTTTTAGTTGTAGTGATATTCATAACTGTAGTTATAGTCTAATTAATAGATAATTGACACATGTAAAATGTACGTCAGAAAAAGACAATAAATTGACTTTTCCTGGCGTACATTTTCATATATCGTGACTATAACCGAAAACACGTTTCACTCTTACTAACGGGTTCTCTTATTATCTCTTATTTGGTTATTATTTAAGATTTCATTACAGTTTTATTTTATATAAGATAATGATTGAATTCTCTTATATAATTTCATTTTCTGTATCAATTACTGTATTGGTTAATGAAACATCAATACTTGTGTTACTAGGTTCTACTTCTTCCACTGGTTCAGGTAACCCTTTTACTTCACGGAATATCTTCATAAATTCCTTACCTGTTATTGTTTCTTTTTCTACTAAATAAGCAGCAATTTTATCAAGAACGTCTTTATTTTCAGCAAGTAATGCTTCTGCTTTCTTATAACATTCTTTTAGGATAGACATTACTTCTTTATCAATTTCAGCGGCTGTAGCATCACCACAATTTAATACTGCTCTTCCGTCTAAATAACGATTTTCAATGGATTCTAATCCCATTAATCCAAATCGTTCTGACATACCATATTGTGTTACCATAGCTCTTGCTAATTGAGTTGCTTTTTCGATATCATTAGAAGCTCCAGTTGTTATTGAGTTAAAAATGATTTGTTCCGCAGCACGACCACCATAAAGGGTAACAATTCTAGCCATTAGCTCATCTTTACTCATTAAATATTTTTCTTCTTCAGGAACTTGCATTACATAACCTAAAGAACCCATAGTTCTTGGAACAATTGTAATTTTTTGAACTGGTTCTGCATCTTTTTCTAGTGCAGTAACAAGCGCATGACCAACTTCATGGTAAGCGACAATTTTCTTTTCTTCTTTTCCTAAGATTCTATCTTTTTTCTCTTTACCAGCTATAACAACTTCTACTGACTCGAATAAATCATCCTGTGTTACTACGGTTCTGCCTTGTTTTACTGCAAGGATTGCAGCTTCGTTTATCATATTGGCTAAATCAGAACCTACTGCTCCACTGGTTGCTAATGCTATTGCTTCTAAATCTACAGAATCATGCATTAATACATCTTTTGCATGAACTTTTAATATATCAACTCTACCTTTTAAATCAGGTTTATCAACAATTACTCTACGATCAAAACGACCTGGACGTAATAATGCTTTATCAAGAACTTCTGGTCGGTTCGTTGCTGCTAATATAACTAAACCTTTAGATGTATCAAATCCGTCCATTTCGGACAATAATTGGTTTAAAGTCTGTTCTCTTTCATCATTACCCCCACCGTAATGAGAATCCCTACTCTTACCAATGGCATCTACTTCATCGATAAAAATAATACATGGAGCCATCTGTTGTGCTTGCTTAAATAAATCTCTTACACGGGATGCACCAACACCTACGAACATTTCAACAAAGTCAGATCCAGAAAGTGAGAAAAATGGAACCTTGGCTTCACCTGCTACTGCTTTTGCTAAAAGTGTTTTACCAGTTCCTGGTGGTCCAACAAGTAGTGCACCTTTTGGAAGTTTTGCACCGATTCTTGTATATTTTCCAGGGTTGTGAAGGAAATCAACTAACTCTGTTAAGGATTCTTTCGCTTCTTCTTGACCAGCTACATCTTTAAACGTAACACCTGTTTGCTTTTCTACATAAACTTTGGCATTGCTTTTACCAACACCACCCATCATACCGCCGCCACTTTTGGAAATCATTCTAAATAAAAACCACATAACAGCGTATATAAGGATTAACGGTAAAATCCAAACTACAAGGAAATCTATTAAGGAATTACCTGTATCAGGTATATCACCATTTAACTTAACATCTGCATTTAATAAACGCTCAACTAATTTATCGTCATTTACTTTTCCAGTATAATAGGTAATATCATATACTGAATTTGGTTGTACTGTTGGTTCGATAACAATTTTATTTGCTTGAATATCTACTGACTTTACTTCTTTATTTTCTACCATTTTAATAAATTCGTCGTAGGATATTTTTTTACTACTACCTTCTTTTAATTGATTTGACATAAAAGAAAATAATATTAATGTTACTATAGCTGCAATCAAAATATAAAATAAAGACTTTTTATTATTCGTCCCACGTTTGTTATTATTCGTATTCTTATTGTCCATACTCTACCTCCTTTGTATCATATTTATATCATTATCTCTTTAATATGACCATTCATCCCGATAAATTTCTGAAATTATTTTCTTGTTCTACTTATATAAATAATCGTTTATTCTATAATTTCATTTATATATGTAATCTCGTTCGTTCATATATAAATTTAATTATATTATATATAATTTTTTCAAATACTATATAAATAAGGAACTTAAATTTATGGATACACTTCATTATAATGTTAGTCTACTTATAAATCAATACGTATGTAATGAAATTTTTCTGTTCAATCTAAAATAAAAATTAATTTTTTAAATATTTTTAAATATTTTACTAGATTTATTAAAGATTTAAGTGTATAATGATTTGTAATTGTTTAAAATAACCTTACATGGAGTAAGGAATTGAACGAATGATTGAAAAGATATTCTTTTCGGATCAAATCGGCTCTAATCCTATTATTAAGTGCCTTAAACCGATGGAATATGGTGTTTCCATCGACCGTTTTAGGTTTTTTTTATGTTTAAATGTTGGTTTGGGTATCTAGTATTATAAGAATCCCAAGCCAATAACACTGTATAGAATCGAATTATAAAATCAAAGGAGGAATCACCAAATGGGAGTGAAGTATGTATTTGTAACTGGAGGTGTTGTTTCTGGCCTAGGTAAAGGTATCACCGCTGCTTCTTTAGGAAGATTATTAAAAGAACGTGGATATCATGTTACTATGCAAAAATTTGATCCATATATTAATATTGACCCAGGAACCATGAATCCAATACAACATGGTGAAGTTTTCGTAACGGATGATGGAGCCGAAACTGATTTGGATTTAGGCCATTATGAAAGATTCATTGATGAAAGTCTTACAAAAAAATCGAATGTAACAACAGGAAAAATATATTGGTCTGTTTTATCCAAAGAAAGACGTGGTGATTTCGGCGGAGGAACTGTACAGGTTATCCCTCATATTACAAATGAAATCAAAAATCGCTTTTATCATGATGATGATTGTGAAGATAAAAAAATTGCGATCATAGAAGTTGGTGGAACTGTTGGTGATATTGAAAGTCAACCATTCTTAGAAGCAATCCGTCAGTTCCAACATGATGTTGGCCATGAAAATGCAATTCTTATTCATGTAACATTAATACCTTACTTAAGAGCATCTGGTGAAATGAAAACAAAACCGACTCAAGCAAGTGTAAAAGAATTACAAGGAATGGGTATCCGTCCTGACATTATTGTCTGTAGAACAGAAGTCCCTTTAGAAAGAGGTATCAAAGAAAAAATTGCTCTTTTCTGTAACGTTCCAAGTAGACATGTTATCCAAAATTTAGATGTGGAAACCCTTTATGAAGCACCTCTTGCTATGGAGCGTGAACATTTGGCTGATATTGCATGCGAATGTCTACAAATTGACTGCCCTACTCCTGATTTAACAGCATGGGAGAAAATGGTGGAAGCTTTAAAACATCCTACAAGAGAAGTAACAGTAGCATTAGTTGGTAAATACACTCAATTACATGATGCATATATCTCTGTTGTAGAATCTTTAAAACATGGTGCAGTAGCACACAATGCTGCTATTAATATTAAATGGGTTCCATCTGAATCCGTAACAGAAGATAACGTAGCGGAAATCTTAGGTGATGTTAGTGGTATCTTAGTTCCTGGTGGTTTTGGTGATAGAGGAATTGAAGGTAAAATATCTGCTATTAAATTTGCACGTGAAAATAAAATTCCTTTCTTAGGTCTTTGCCTTGGTATGCAACTTGCTATTGTTGAATTCTCAAGACATGTAATTGGATTTGCAGATGCACATAGTGCTGAACTTGATCCATCTACAACTCATCCAGTAATTCATTTAATGCCTGAACAAGATGGTATTGAAGATATCGGTGGTACTTTAAGATTAGGTTCCTACCCATGTGTATTAGATGAAAACAGTAAAGCATATGAATTATATGGACAAAGAGTAATTCAAGAAAGACATAGACATCGTTATGAAGTAAATAACATTTACCGCGATGATTATATCAAACATGGTATTAAACTATCTGGTTTATCACCGGATGGAAGAATTGTTGAGATGATGGAATTATCTGATCATCCATGGTTTGTAGCAACACAAGCTCATCCAGAATTCAAATCCAGACCAAATAGACCACACCCATTATTTAAAGGTTTTGTTGGTGCTTCTTTGAATTATCAAGAGAAATAAATAGTAAAAAACTCCGATTGATTTAATTAAAATATATATACTCTCTAAAAGAGACAAATAAAAAGAAATGTCAAACAGAAAATGCTCCCTTCTAAGTATCAGATGATAATATCATTTCACCTGTATACTTAGAAAGGAGCATTATTAATTATAGATTTCTATACTTTTCTTTTATTTTAGACAAGTTTTATGGAATGTCATTCTTCCTATTTCGCTGTATATCCAATATGCCAAGAAATGAGACACCTAAAAAAATTCAATCAAGATTAAAGATAATCACTTTAATACATTTATTTACTAACACAGTTTCTGCCCTTCTTTTTTGCTCGGTATAATGCTGTGTCTGCTGCTTTTAATACGGTATCTGGAGTTTTATAACTTTCATCCTTTTGTGAAACTCCAATACTAATCGTTATGTATATAATTTTGGTTGTTACTCTATTACTTCTTAATTTACTACCTCTGCTCTTTGTTTTATATCTTGATTTATTTTTATTATTCCTTTTGTTCCCATTCGATTTTCTAGTAGTACTAGGCTTTGCTTTTTTGTTGCCACTACTTTTAGATGGTAGTGCAAACCCCTTTTTTGCTATTTTTTCTCTTAGTTCATCTAGATAAATTATTACATCATCTTTATTCTTACCAGGAAATAAAATCGTAAATTCTTCCCCACCATAACGATATGATTTACCGCCACCAGATACATTTTTTATCATAGAGGCTACTAATTTTAGTACTTCATCTCCTGTATCATGTCCATAAGTATCATTAAACTTCTTAAAAAAATCAATATCTAACATGGCAATCGAATATTTCATACCTAATTTCATCATGTCTTGTCTAAGAGCTCTACGCGATGGTAACCCTGTCAACTCATCATAAAAAGCCATGAAATAAGTATCCCGAATAACCGTAATAATAAGACAAATGCCACATGCGATAAAACATATATAATAAATTAGCGGATTTCCATTTGTATATAATAAGAAAAGTAAAACAAGCAATAACTCTATGTATACTATCTCCTGTGTGTATTTATATTTGATTAACCTTATAAGTAAAAGAAGGAACGTTACTATAAATGCTATGACTGATACCTGTGTAATTGATTCAGATAAAGTAATACCATTTGGTAAATGCTTTAATTTAGTTGCTAATAACCATTGTTTTGATGTTATAAAATTATGTTTAACCGGTAAGAAATTTTTATATATTATGTTAATATAATCTTTATACTTAGAATGGATAATCCAATTAGCCAATGCATATTGAGATATAATAAATCCAATACGAATGATTCCCCAAATACTAAAGATGCCTCGTTCTTTATAAAGAGTTAATATCATAAAGTTAAGAGGTATTATAATACATAAAATACTAAAAATGACTTTAGCATCCTGTTTGTTTGTATAATAATGATTCATGAATAGGGTTAGCGATAGCAACACAATCGTAAAAAAAATACGGCTTCGATTAAAATGAATTGATAGGATTGCACCAATTATAAAAATAACGTATGGTGTTATTTCTAAAATACCTAACTGTTTTTCTGTGAAATCATTTGTATGTTGATAAAGTATAATTGCTAATAGAAAGATCACTTAAGATTCCTTTGTATTTTAAATTACTAGACCACGTGTAAATAATCGTTTGTTGATAGTATCACATCTTTGACGCAACGTCTTATTCTGTAGTTCAAAATTGAATACTTTAAGGCATACAATTTTGCACATTATGGCTTTGTTGATGACAAGCATAGTTTGGGGTTATTTCTTTTGGTTTAAGTTTATTTTTTTAGCCTGGGGTTATTTCTTTTAGTCCGGGATTATTTCGTTAGTCTGGGGTCACTTCTTTAGTCTGGGGTTATTTCTTTAGTCTGGGGTTATTTCTTTGTTACAGATTTATCTCGTCTGTTATAAATTTCTTGGCTTATGTAAAAAATAGAGATTGTTGTAATGGAATTAAGTTAATAACTTAGTATTTTACAACAATCTCATTCTTAAGAAATCTCAATCCTTTTTAACAAACGATACTATAGCTATAATACATGCTCCCATAAATATACAGATGTCAGATATATTAAATACTATTTTCTTTAAAAATTTAAAGCTAAAATAGTCAACAACATATCCTTTCTTGATTCGATCAAAAACATTACTAAGAGCACCACCTAAGACTAGGGATAGTGCAAATTTTAGAAGGTGATTTCCCTTCTTCGGTAAAACAAAAGCAAACACTAGCAATAATATGCCTAACATTGTTGATGTTATAATCTTAACCAACTTTACATTGTCTTCCATAAAATTAAGCATTGCACCTTTATTATGATAACGTTCAATGATTATATTACCACCTAATATATCTTCTTTTTTGTGCATGTCTTTATTCTTTTCAATATAATCTTTTAATTTGAAATCCGTTATGAATATTGCTATAGCTAATAAAATATATACCATGTACTAACCCCCTTCTTTATATATACATGTCAGATTACTCTAATATTATTTATATTTGTTATTTGTATATGATAATTCCATTTGTTATTTAGATTTGTTACTTCTAATTATTACTTCTTTTTATACTTATATTTGTTACTTAATTTTGTTACTTCTATTTATCACTTCAATTTGTTACTTCTATTGTTATTTATATTTGTCAATTCTTTTTGTTACTCCTTTTTGTTACTTCTTTTTGTTACTTTTTTTTGTTACTTCTTTTTGTTACTTCTTTTTGTTACTCCTTTTTGTTACTTCTTTTTGTTGCTTTTTTTGTTACTTCTTTTTGTTACTTCTTTTTGTTACTTGTTTTTGTTACTTTTTTTTGTTACTTATATCGTTACTATATTGTTATATCTATATATAATTTATCATTGCGTTTCTCTAATTACAAGCCATAAGTTGTATTAGTTTTTCCAATTCTCAGCTAATTCCTTAAACGCATTTGCCTGCTCGTCATTACCTAACTTTTCATAACATTCCGATAATCGAAACAAAGGATAATCACCAGAATAACGGATATTTAGTTCACTCTCTGTTTCATAAGCCGCATTATAATACCAAATGGTTGCTTCTTTATAATCTTCTAAATTATAAAAGAATTCACCTAAATCATAACATACTTCTGCACTTGGTTTATCATTTGCAATATTCTTTAAGGCATGTTTCATTAAATCAACCTGTTTATCCATAATTCTTGCACATCGAACCAAAATACACTGATATACTTTTAACTCATCTATAGAAGCTGGTTCATCTGCTAATTGTTCGAAATACTCTTTTGCAGCTATAAAATCACTTGGTTCACCTGCGATAAATAACTCTTTCGCATACATTGAAATTAACTTTTTAGAAAGAACATCTCCACGCTTAATAATCTTCCGAAATGCGTTAAAATCTCTAGGCGCATGATTCGATTCTGGTAAATGAATTATTTCTATATCACTATCATAAATAACTGGTTCCAGGACTACTGTTTCATGAATTGGATCAGTCCAGTAAAATCTTCTTAAACGCTTATATAGCTTAGGGCGATCTTCTGTATCAAAATTATAGGTTGTATTAAATTGTAATTGATTTGTATATTTCATCTGTACGATGTCAATTTCGGGTAATAATGCACTTTTTAACTTTATAAATTTCTCCCGATTCTCTTCATCGATTACTTCATCCGCATCCGCAACATAAATATAATCCATACTAGCTTTTGAAAATGAAAAATTTCTTGCATCAGCAAAATTGTCAATCCATTTATAATCATAAATTTTATCTGTATAATTACTACTAATTTCTTTGGTTCTATCAGTAGAACCTGTATCCACTATAATAATCTCATCAACGATTTCTTTAATACTTTCTAGACATCGTGCTAAGATTTTTTCCTCATTTTTAACGATTAAGCAGGCACTTATTGTAATCACCAAGCTTATCTCCTCTCAAAAAATTGTACATACAGAGTTTAGTATATCACAAACTTTTCCAACTAACAATTGCCATCAGTCCAAACTTTATAAAATTTTCTTGTAAAAAAACACAAGATAATTTTTCAAATTTTTATAAAATAATGTCATATTTTGTATACAAATTACACATGAAAATTGTCGGAAAATTGTCGTTTTCCCAATATTGTAATACTTATTATGTCGTGTTATACTAAATGCATAGAAAAACTTCTTTCATTTCTCTATGAATTGAGCAAATTGATACAAAGCTCAGTTTTCTATATTTTTCTATATTAGGAGTTTCTGTAGTATTTACTACAGAAGCTCCTATCTTTATAATATAACGTATTTGTGTAAAAATCAAAGAGCTATTATGCCTAGAATAATTGTAATTGGTATTTTACATAATTGGATTTGAACGCTTAATCCTATATCCAAACAACAATTATGATTAAGTATAAGAATCAGATATAAAAGTATGATTTATATTTATAAAAAAAAGAGAAAAAATCTATAAGTAATGATTTTTACTCTTTCTCAATTATTGAATTTTAATTCATTACAACCTTACATTAAAATACTAGTGTAACTAAATTAAAATCGTGATTCAATTAATTCATCTAACTTTTTTATTTTCATCCCTTTTATTTTGGCTC
>JARBTX010000144.1 GCA_029239975.1 Anaerocolumna sp. | reverse complement strand
AAACGATTAAGATTACTTGACCTAGTACTAAATCAAAGGGGTTACTAATACCATTATCGTCAATTAATTTAGTAACAGAAATTCCATATCTATCGGCTATATTATTGATATCATCGCCTGGTTGAACAACATGCAATATCATTTTTTACCTCGAGCGTTTGTCTATATAATAGGATATTAAATAAAGAATTTATTTATACAATAATTCTCTGAAATATCTTTATTTGTACAGAGTTATGGTATTTCTTTATTTCCCTAATGTGAAGAAGAGATTTGCACACTATTAAATGAACATGAAAAAGACAGAACATATAATAACTACACGTTAGAATACATTCTGTCCTAAATCATTATAATAATAGATTCAAGTATTACTTTTTAATTGCTGTCATAGATATCAATGTAAGATAATTCTCAAAATCCGCAGCATGTAAATCAAAGTCCGCAGTTAAATTCCAGAGTGCCTTTCCATCAGGAATGGAGTTTGCATGTGTTACATCTACAATTCCGGTTTTTTGCCATAAGTTATGCCACCATTTAGCACTATGGAAACAATACATATCCGGATCCCAATGAGATTTCATAGCTTCTGGTAAACCATTATCAAATTCTCTTGAGAGACCAGGGCTAACGATACCAAATTGACCTCCTTGCTTCACCAGTTTTGAATAATAAATAGGCAAATAAATTTCATCCGTACCAAAATAATGATATGCATCTATGCTAATTGCTGCGTCAAAAAAATCATTTGCATATGGTAGAGCATGTGCTTCTGCACGAATCGGAAATACCTTATCTTCAACACCCATTTGGACAAACCGTTTATAATTATCCGTTGGATCGATCCATAGATCATTGGCAAATACGGTAACACCAAATTCCTTTGCTAAGAAGATGGAGGTTAACCCCATACCACAACCCATATCTAATACACGCATACCCGGTTTTAAATCCATCTTTTCACATAGAATTTCAATTAGCCACATGGCATTAGGACCTAACATCTTATTTTCTTCAAAGAATGTCTTATATTCACTATAATATTTTTCACAACGTTCAAATTTTCTCAATTTTAAATCTCCTTTGATATATTATTCATAATGGAACCTTTTTGATATGTTTATTTAACATACATGGTTAATGAACAATACGCAAAGAATTAATATAGAAACTTAACACCTAAGGCGTATTATTTATTAACCACCTTAGAAACACTGCTATTTTTATTCATTAAAACACATCCTTTCAATATAATGGTAAAATTTTACCATATAATTCATATGGTTACAAGGGGTAAAGGTATAAATAACGTACGACTTATGTCCGATTAGAGTTTGTATATAGACAAATTATTTATATTTTTAGATAACTCTCATATATCAAAATTGGACTAGTTAGAGTATATTAAAATTAGTAGTTAAATAAGTTTAATCAAATTAGACTTAATATAGTAATTTCACCGAGAGGAGAGAAATTTATGAAATTAGCATTATCATACTTTTTTGATACCAGTGATACAAGAATGATTCAATCGAAACAGATGGGTGTAGAGTATGCAGTTATTGGTTGTCACGGTGATGTAGAATCCGATAACGAAAAGCCATGGGACTACATGCCACTTCTTAGGATGAGAAATCGATATTTGGCTCAAGGTATAAAACCGATTGTAGTGGAAGGGCCACCACCAATGGACAAGTTAAAACTTGGTTTACCAGGACGTGAAGAAGAACTTCAAGATGTAATAACCTTAATAAATAATATGGGTAAATTAGGAATTGAAGTTTTATGTTATAATTGGATGCCTGTTATTAGTTGGTTTCGTACATCATTTGCAGGAAGAACTCGTGGTGGAGCCTTGGCAACTGAGTTTAAATATGAAGATGTGAAAGATGCTCCGCATACTTGGGCAGGAGAAGTGGGTGAAGAAGCATTATGGAGTAATTTAGAATGGTTTCTTGAAAGAATAGTACCAGTAGCAGAAAGTTCAGGTGTAAAATTAGCAATACATCCTGATGATCCACCAGTAACACCAATACGCGGTATATCAAGAATATTAATTAATCCAGAAGCTTTCAATCGTGTAATTAATATGTATCCGTCACCCAATAATGGGATTACGTTATGCCAAGGTTCTTTTAGAGCGCAAGGAGCAGATGTAATAGAAGTGATTAAACGATTCGTTCCACAGAATAAGGTATTCTTTGTTCATTTTCGAGATGTGGAAGGGGAAAAAGAATATTTTAAGGAAGTTTTTCACGATGACGGACCAACCGATATGTATCAGTGTATGAAGTTATACCAAGAATTAGGATTTGATGGACCTATACGACCGGATCATGTACCTACTATAGAAGGTGATAAACATGATCATCCTGGATACACCTTGTATGGTAATTTTTATGCTGTTGGTTACATGAAAGGGTTAATGGAAGCTGTAAATAGAGAACTAAATAAAGAAACTTAAATGTAATTTTGCCAAGTTGCATTGGCTATTAGTGAAGGGGTTCTTGGCACTACAAATAAGAATCGTACTTAAATTTTGTACAATATTATATATACCAAAAGGTAGAGACATATATTTATCTCTACCTTTTATTTTGTCTTAAATTGGTATTGATATATCATTAAATAAAAAAACATGATATACTACTAACAGATATTGTAAAATAAAAAGTAATTACAGGTGGATAAAATGAGTATAAAAAAGATGGTATTAACCTTATTAACAATTAATGTATTACAGTTTTTTGTTGGACTAGTTATTTGGGTATCAATAGGTTTTACTGTATTAAGTAAAGGAAATATTTATATTTACTTGTCTGTTGGTCTTATGCTATTTAGTAGTTTGATAACGATATTTGGCTTATATTTTGCAAGCAGATATAAAAATGATAATTTAGAAGAGAGTATAAATAATCTAGAAGAATTGAATACAAAATTAAGATCACAACGACATGATTATTTAAACCATTTTCAAGTAATCTATGGTCTCATGGAGCTAAATGAATATGAGGAAGCAAAAAAATATATAGAACCAGTTTTTAAAGATATTATGAAAGTTAGTAAAGCCTTAAAAACTGCTCAACCTGCAGTGAATGCACTATTACAAGCTAAAATAGAGTTAGCTGAAAAAAATAATATTGACCTATTTCTTGAAATTAGGTCAGAACTAAAGAACATACCAATAGAACCTTGGAATTTGTGTAAAGTCTTAGCTAATATTATAGACAATAGTATTACAGCCTTAGCAACCAAGATTAAAGATAAGCAAATAAATATTGAGATTGGGGAAGATAAAATCAACTATACATTTTTAATAAGCAACAATGGACCCAAAATCCCTGAGAATCAAATAGATGAAATATTTAAGCAAGGTTACTCTACAAAAAATGAGCAAGGTCATGGAATGGGCTTATTTATTGTCGCAAAAATTATCCATGAAGCTTCAGGCAGAATAAGTGTTGAGTCAAAGGATGATAAGACAAGTTTTATTATAGAGCTACCAAAAAACTTTAAACTGTATTAACTGACATTAGAAAAGGTGAAATGTATAACTTAGAGACTATGTATTTTCATTTTTTGAATTTAGGTGTAAGTTTAAGATATCAAAAAGGTTGAAAGGAGGAAACATCCTATGATATGGGGAATTGATGGATTATTTATATTAGCTATCATTTTATTTATAGCTGGTTTTATCTTAATTGGTATTGAAATGGTAATTCCAGGCTTTTCAGTACCAGGAATAACAGGTATCATATGCTTATTAGTAGGAATATTTATTGTATCAGATTCCATTCAAGAAGGAGCAATTATAACCATAATTGTATTAGCACTTTTAGGAATTATGTTAGCTATTATATTAGGTATGTTATCCAAAGGTAAATTAAAATCACCGATTATATTAAAAGATGAGCAAAACAAAGAAAAAGGTTATATAAGTTCAAGTGATTTAAAATACCTTCAAGGAAAAGAAGGAATTGCATTAACTGATCTTAGACCTACAGGAACTGGTAATTTTGATGGCATTACATTGGATGTAATATCAGAAGGAAATTATATTACAAAAGGAACAAAGTTAATTATATATAAAGTTGAGGGGTCAAAATTGATTGTAAAAGCAGAAAGTTAATGAAACAACATATAGGGATGAATAGATTGTTAAGAGTTATCAAAAATTAATAATAATATTCTCAAAAATAATGAAAAGAGGGAATTGATATGCAAGATATTATTGGTTTTATAGTATTAATAGGTGTTATAGGATTACTAATTATTTTATTTTTTAGCTTTGTTCCGGTAGGATTATGGATTTCATCATTAGCAGCCAATGTTAAAGTCAGTATATTTAATTTAATCGGTATGCGCCTTAGACGTGTAACTCCATCAAAAATTGTTTTACCATTAATTAAAGCTATTAAAGCTGGTCTTGATTTAAATGTTAATCAATTAGAAGCACATTACCTTGCTGGTGGCAATATTGACGGAGTTGTCAATGCATTAATCGCATCCGAAAGAGCTGGTATTGAATTACCATTTGAAAAAGCTGCAGCAATTGACTTAGCTGGTAGAGATGTTTTAGACGCTGTAAAAATGAGTGTTAATCCAAAGGTGATCGAGACATCCAATGTATCAGCTGTAGCCAAAGATGGTATTGAATTACTTGTTAAAGCAAGGGTTACAGTTCGCGCAAATCTAGAACGTTTAGTAGGTGGTGCGGGTGAAGCAACAGTTCTTGCGAGAATTGGTGAAGGAATTGTTACAACGGTTGGTTCTGCTCAATCACATAAAGAAGTACTTGAAAATCCAGATCATATTTCAAAAAGAGTTCTTGGAAAAGGTTTAGATTCTGGTACAGCTTTTCAAATTTTATCCATAGATATTGCTGATATTGATGTTGGTAGAAATATTGGTGCCCATTTACAAAGTGTTCAAGCAGAAGCAGATAAAAACATAGCACAAGCAAAAGCAGAGGAAAGAAGAGCAATGGCAGTTGCAAAAGAACAGGAAATGCGTGCATATGTTGTTGAAGCAGAAGCTGAAATACCAAAGGCTATGGCTTATGCATTACGTGAGGGTAAACTTGGAGTTATGGATTATTATGATATGCAGAACATTAAAGCTGATACCAATATGAGAGAAAAAATCTCAGAAACAGCAAAGGAATCCATTGTTGATGGTGAAAAGAAAATGAGGTAAAACTATGAATAAGGATACTTCGAACAATACGAAAGAAAAGATATCAAAAGTAATGAGTGAAACAACACAAACAAGTAGTACAAATCAAGCAAGTAATGCAAAACAAACAAGTAATATAAATCAAACAAGTAAAATGAATCAAACAAGTGATACAAAACAAACAAGTGAATCAAAACAAATTTATATTGCAAAAGATAGCAAATATAAAAATGATGTTTCAGTACCTAATTTTGCATTCTCAATTAACCGATTACAAGAAGCAGTTATATGGACTGAAATTCTTGGTAAACCAATCAGTAAACGTAGAAAGAGAAGATAATATGGCAATAAAAGTGTTATTGGTGGATGACGAAAGTGGCATTCGTACATTACTTCGTAAAATAATACAACGAAATGATGGGTTTGAAGTTGTTGGTGAATGTGAAACTCTTGCAGATGCTATTACAGAATTTACAAAAACAAAACCAGAAGTTGTCTTTTTAGACATTGAAATGAACGGGTCAAGTGGGATGGAGTGTGCGAAAGTAATTGCGGATTTAGAACCCAAAACTAAAATTATTTTTGCAACTGCACACTCTGAATACATGTCAGATGCATTTGAAGTATATGCCTTTGATTATATAGTAAAGCCTTTCAATGTGGAGAGAGTAAATCAGACGTTAGGTAGAATAAAATCTTTAAATGAATCAGTTAAGATTGATCATTTAGATAAGATTGTAAAGTATGAACGTGGACTTGATAAGTTACTTGTGAAAGGCAAAGAAAGTATTAGTTTTGTGGATATTAAGGAAATTGTACTTGTTCAAAGAGAAAATAGTAGTACTGTAATATACACAAAAAAGGATTCTTTTTCAACCTCAGCAAGTCTAACGGATATTGAGTCAAAGTTAGACTCAGAACAATTTATGAGAAGTCATAAGTCATATATTATTAATATCTCACAAATAAAAAAAATAGAGCCCTATGGTAGATGGACCTATATTGTTAATTTTAAAGATTTAAACAAAGATGCCTTAATGACAGTAGAGAAGTATGAAGAAATAAAGAAGCGTTTTTTATAATAATAAACAGTGGTGAAACAATTTACCCAATCTACATGTATTTAGGGTATTTTGTTTCACCACTGTATTTTTATTATTAATCAATATCTAAAAGCTCAAGTATTACACCTAAATCAGCAGTGTTATCGTTTATTACCATGATATTAATACGTTAAACATATAAATTGCCGTTGATTATCTATTTACACTTTGGGTAATTTTGTTTTAAGTATTTTCTAAGACTTGCGCACGACCTATTTTATTTGCATTATTAGTTAAATAGGTTTAATTTTCCAGTTGGTTATGATAAAATTAGGGTATAAACATAGAGATAATATAGTATTTTAAAAGACAAAATTTTTGGTAATCACGAAATGTTAAAGATTTATTATTTAACATGCTATTGATACGAAAAATTAAATTAAAAGGAGAGTGTTTATGCCATTACAATTAAAAAAGTCTACTCCAGAATCCCAAGGAGTAAAGTCAGAAGCAATTCTAAAGTTTATCGATAGAGTTGAGCAAAGTAGAACGAATGAAGTGGAACAAGATATACATAGTTTAGTCATGTTAAGACATGGGGCAGTTATAGCGGAAGGATATTGGAGCCCATATGAAAGTGAAATGCCGCATATGCTATTTTCTTTAAGTAAAAGTTTTACTTCCACAGCGATTGGTTTTGCAGTGGATGAAGGTTACATATCGGTAGATGATTTTGTTGTATCTTATTTTAAAGACGAAGTACCATGCCCATCCGAGAATTTGGCTAATATGCGTATTAAACATCTTTTGTCAATGTCAACAGGTCATATTGTAGATACCACAGATTTCTTTTTTCAAAGAGAAGATAATAATTGGGTAAAAGCATTTTTTGATGTACCGGTGGAGAAAGAACCAGGTACACATTTTCTCTATAACACAGGTGCGACTTATATATTATCAGTAATTATTACACGGGTTACAGGTGTAAAGTTAATCGATTATTTACGCCCAAGGTTATTTGAACCATTAGGTATAAATAATCCTACTTGGGAAACTTGCCCTATGGGTTATAATACCGGGGGTTTTGGACTTAGTATAACAACAAAAGATATTGCAAAATTTGGACAACTTTTATTAGAGAAAGGTTTCGTTGATGGAAAACAACTTATTGCACCTTCATGGGTAGAAGAAGCTACGAAAGCTCATATCAGTAATGGTGATGATCCAAATAGTGATTGGAGTCAAGGGTATGGGTATCAATTTTGGAGATGCAGAAATAACTCATATCGTGGTGATGGAGCTTTTGGCCAATATTGTATAGTTATTCCAGAAAGAGATGTTGTCATTGCTATGACAGGTGGGTTAGCTGATTTGCAAAAGCCACTTAATATCATATGGGAAGAATTATTACCTGGAACCATGGATAATGAATTGCCAGAGAGTGTATCTTATGAGAAATTAGTTAATAAGTTAAGTACTTTAAGTGTAATGTTACCAGTTGGTAGAAATACCTCTAATGTTACTGAAAGTATACAAAACAAGTGTTATAAATTGGATAGAAATGATATGGGCTTTGAAAGTGTATCCTTTTTATTTAAACCAGATTTAATTACAATGACATGTGAAGTATCTGGTAAAAGACAAGTTGCAAAAATAGGTATAGGCAAATGGCTGGATAATAATTTACAACTTAGTGAAATTTCCGATTGTGTCAGGATAGCAAGTACCTGGCAAGACGAAAAAACCTTACTAGTACACTGTAGATTAGTTGAAACTCCGTTTGCTTGGCTATTACGTTTTTCATTTGTATCGGATAAAACAATACTTATGGAAACCAAAATTAATTTAGCTTTTGAAGGAACAAAATGGGTTTCTGTTGAAGGTACAAGGGTTTAAAGTAGTAATTTCTGAATTATATAATAAATTTTACAATAAAGTGCTCACATTTTTTACGACTTAGAATAAAATATAGGTAACAAATTTTTTGGAGGTAGTATCTTGGGATACTATGTTTCAGTTAAGCCAGATGTAAATGTATACGTGGAAGATCTGAATCCAGAAGGTGATTTATGATTATGATCGCTTATCAGATGATGTGCGAAGTGTAATTGAAACACTTGAGTTAAAAGATGTAACTTTAGTAGGTCATTCAACGGGTGGTGCAATAGCGGTTCGTTATATGGCTAGACATAAAGGCTTTGGAGTAGCTAAACTAGTTCTTTGTGCAGCAGCAGCTCCAAGTCTTATCGAACGGCCATATTTTAATTATGGCTTAAAAAAAGAAGATGTAGAAAATATAATAAAAGAATCTTATAGTGATAGACCTGAGATGTTAATGAATTTTACTAATATGTTTTTCTATCAATATATTACTAATGCGTTAGCGGAATGGTTTTTCCACTTGGGACTTCAAGCAGCATCTTGGGCTACCATTGCAATTGCAAAAACGTGGTTAGGTGAAGAAGAATTATTTAAAGATCTAACAGAAATTGATGTTCCTACATTAATTATACACGGTATACATGATAAAGTGTGTTTATTCCCATTAGCCCTAGCGCAACATGAAAGTATTAAGAATTCAATATTAGTTCCTTTCGAATTTAGCGGGCATGCATCGTTTTATGATGAGAAAGATCGATTTAATCAAACCTTAGCTGATTTTATTGATAATGATGATGAGGATATGTCTTGTTATAATGATTAGAATTATTTATTATTAGAAAATATAATATATAGTTCCCATATGTCTTACACAAGTATTGATATAATTTGTTCGATTCTTTTATAGCATTTGGTTTAGATAAAATCGGTTCTTTCACGATATTGAATTCCATTTTGTCGTATTCCAATTAATAAATAAATTTAATATTATTTTATGCAAATTATGTAAAACTATATTAAAGTGTGATCATTGATTATTTAAATTATTGCTCACATCGATTGATTAATCAAGGATATGGTGAGTTTTAGCAATATATTTAGGTATATGAAAATTCAGGATTATGAAAATAAAATAAAAAAAAGATTTGACAATTAAAAAAAAGCATGTATAATCTGTTTTATCAAAGGCGATACATTTTGTGTGCAAACACAAGATGATCGCCTTTTTTGTTTACTAAAAATAGGAAGGTGTAATTGTATGGAAATAAGTTTGGCTAACAGTGCATTTTTAATTATGTGCGCAGCATTTGTTTTTCTAATGACTCCAGGATTAGCATTGTTTTATTCAGGATTAGAAAGAAGAAAAAATGCACTTAATACCTTAATGTCTTGCTTTTTTATATGTGGAGTAGGATCTGTATTATGGGTATTAGTTGGATATTCGTTATCTTTTGGTACAGATCACGGCGGAGTGATCGGAAGTCTAAGCAATGTTTTATTTAATGGAGTTAGTTCAGAACCAAATGAACTATATTCAAACACAGTTCCAGAATCATTGTTTGCAATATTTCAGATGATGTTTGCTATAATTACGCCGGCACTTATCTGTGGTGCGATTGCTGGTAGAATGAGATTCTCAGCACTTTTTATATTCATAACAATTTGGACTTTAATTGTATATTATCCGTTGGCACATATGGTATGGGGAGACGGTGGATTCATTCGAGAACTTGGTGCAGTGGATTTCGCTGGTGGTAATGTTGTACATATCAGTTCAGGTATATCAGGATTGGTTGCTTGTATTATGTTAGGAAAGAGACGTGAATATGGTGTTGTTTCGTATAGACCACATAACATTCCCTTTGTTATTTTAGGTGCCGGATTACTTTGGTTTGGTTGGTTTGGATTTAATGGTGGAAGTGCTTTAGCAGCAGATGGTTTAGCAGTTCACGCTATATTAACAACTAATACTTCAGCGGCTATGGCGTTACTTTCTTGGATGTTATTAGAAAAAGTACTACATGGTAAGCCAACTGTTTTAGGAGCAGCAACTGGTGCTGTAGTTGGTTTAGTTGCAATCACTCCTGGGGCTGGATTTGTACCGGTATGGGCTTCGTTAATTATTGGTGCATTGGTTAGTCCAATTTGTTACTTTACTATGACGAAAATAAAAGCTGTGTTTAAATACGACGATGCATTAGATGCATTTGGTTGTCACGGTATTGGTGGTATCTGGGGAGGTATCGCTACCGGGTTATTTACACAGAAATCAATTAATGGAGCAGCACAGTGGGATGGATTGTTGTTCGGAAATACAAAACTTTTTATTGCACAAATAGTAAGTATTGTAATCACAATTCTATTTTCTGCTATTGCAACGTTTGTTATCTTATTTGTAATGAAAAAATTTATAGCAATCAGAGTTACACCAGCACAGGAAGCTCAAGGTATTGATATTTCAGAACACAATGAAATGGCTTATCCGTCGTTTACGGGGCTAGATTAATCTAGAAGAAAGGTGTGATTGTAATGAAAAAGATAGAAGCAATTATAAGGCCAGAAAAACTGGAACCACTAAAGGATGCATTACTACAGAGACAGATCAGTGGTATTACAATTAATCAAGTATTTGGATGCGGAAAACAATATGGATTCACTGAATTTGTTAGAGGAAATACTGTTATTATGAATACACTTTCAAAAGTAGAGATTCGTATTGTAGTTCCTGATGAAAGATTGGAAGAAATCGTTGATCTTATTATAACAGTTGCAGAAACTGGAGAATATGGTGATGGTAAAATCTTCATTTCTGAAATACTGGATTGT
>JARBTX010000040.1 GCA_029239975.1 Anaerocolumna sp. | reverse complement strand
AGAGTTGAGTAAAACAGAGCAATATAAGCATTTAGCAATTTTAGAACAGTTAGATTTGTATGATATTGTTACATGTAAAGTGTCTCATTTAAATATCAATGTTCAAGCTAAGGTAATTAAGTATAAGTATGATTGTTTGAAAGAACGGTATGATGGTATTGAATTAGGTGATTTTAAGGCTAGTACAAATTATAAATCTGAAGGTATTGTTAAACAAATGAGTGAGAAATTCAAGACTACGGAATCAGCTGTGGATTATGCAACTAATGTTATTACGGGGAATCGTGGTGGTTTTGTTGTTTCAAGGAGATATCCGAATGGCAAGCCCTATGAATTACTCATCATGGATACAGAAGATATTAACACGGCTAAAAATCTATTACGTATGAATAATAGTGGTCTTGGATTTTCACAGAATGGGTATAACGGAACATATGGTACAGCCATGACTATAGACGGTCATATCGTCGCAGATTATATGGATACAGGAATACTAAAAAGTATTCTTATACAATCGGATAATTATGTAGCTAATATTAGTGGGACAAAAATTAATCTTGTAGATGGAACTATTGATTCTAAATATTTCAAACTTACACCTACAACGGCAACTTTTTCTGGTGAATTACAAGCTGCTACAGGAACATTCAAAGGAAGTTTATCAGCAGCGACGGGTAGTTTTACTGGAGAAATAACAGGTGGTTCTATTAATATTGGTAACGGACAATTTCTTGTAGATTCGTATGGAAATCTTACAGCAAATGATGCCAAGTTCAATAACGGAACATTTACAGGAACTATTACGGGTTCAACTATATCAGGTACTACATTTTCTAATACTGATGGATCTAATACTGAAATGGCAACAATAAAAAATGGAGTATTCACAGGAACATCATTTAAATCTTACGAATTTTCAGATGTTGCAGTAGGCACATTAATGGGTATGAAATCGGCTGTTATGAAAGCAGGATTTATGTCAATTGGTGATGGAGCATTAATGACAATTATATCAGGAAGTACTATGTACACAGGTAATATAACATGTTCGAAAATTAATGATGGAACTCCAATTAATTCCATTAATATTGGTAGCCAATCTGTTGCAAATGCTCAATATTTAAGAAATACAGTATATGTATCAACAAATAATAATCTAAGACCTACAAGTAGTGGTATGTCTTCTTGTGGAACGTCCGATGGATTATGGACTTCAATATGGGCAAGTTCTGGAACTATTAATACATCAGATGCAAGGAAAAAGAATTCTATTCAAGATTTAGATAGTAGATATGAAGTATTATTTGATAATTTAATGCCTAGAATGTATAAAATGAACGACGGAGAGTCAGGAAGATGGCATATCGGTATGATCGCGCAAGAGACGGAAAAATCAATGGAAATTGCAGGTATCGATAGTCAAGAATTTGCAGGGTTAGTGAAAGAACCAATTTATGAAAATCGAACTGAAGATGGTGAATATGATACAAGCTCTGAGGTTGTAGATTATGACTACTTTCTTAGATATAACGAATTTATACCATTATTAATAAATAAGATCAAGATACAACAAAAGATGATTGATAATCAATCTAGTATGATTATAGAATTAGAACGAAGAATCTCAAAATTAGAAGTGGCTTAATGGGGACAGCAATGTCCTCATTTTTTATGGAAATTATTATTTCATAAATGATAGGAAAGGATAGGTATATATTGACGGGTGAATTAAAAGTTCTTAATAGCAAAGATTTACAAGAGTTATTTGGGTTTGGAAAGACAAAAATGAATCAAGTTTTACAATCAGGAATATTGCCTGTTATAAAAATAGGTGGAGAATATAGAACCACTGAAGAACAAATTAGAGAATGGTTTAAAAGAAATGTTGGGAAAGAAATAATAATCTAATGGATATAAAAAAAATAATGTGCTACAATAAGACATAGAAAATCAGTTGTTATTGTAGTCACTTACGGAGGTTATTAGATGGGTACAAAAGCAACAAAAAGAGACAACGGAAATGGATGTATAGTACAAAGAAAGGATGGTAGGTGGGAAGCTCGATTACAAATAGGAACTAAGGATGATGGTAAACCTAGAATAAAATCTTTGTATGGTAAAACTGAAAGTGATGTAAAAAAGAAATTAAGAGAATATAAAATTGAAACTGCTAAAGGTATATATGAAGTATCAAAGATTAATTTATCTAATTACACGGATAACTGGCTAAAGACATACAAATATAATTCTTTAAAACGTTCTTCATATGATAGACTTGAAAACACATATAATCATCATATTAAAGATACTATTGGATATATTCAAATGGGCAATATTACTACTCATGATATACAAAAACTACTAAATGAGAAAAGTAATACTCTATCTTTTTCAAGTATAAAAAAGATTTATGAATTGTTAAATCCATTATTTAAACATGCTATTTTATTAGGAGATATTAAGAAAAATCCTATGTTAGGAGTTATAATGCCTAAGAAGAAGGATTTAAATGTTCAAACTAAAGAAATAGATATTTATTCTGATGAAGATATAGACAAACTAATTAAAACTATAAATAGTACATTTACAGATAAGTGTAAATTGTATAGATATTCTCCTATTTATATAGTATTGCTTAATACTGGTATTCGTATGGGTGAGGCACTTTCGATAAAATGGGATCAAGTGAATTTTAATAATAAGACATTAAGAATTAGAGAAAATATTAGTTATGTAAAATCACGTGAAGATGAAGATAACGATAATAAGAGAGTTATTATTTTCACTGATACAAAGACAAAGAATGGCAATCGTGTAATACCGTTAAATAGTAAAGCTATTGAAGCATTAAAAGAAATTAGAAGACGCAATGAAATACAAAATATTAATAGTGAGTATGTTGTTTCTGACTTAAACGGAAATTATGTATTACCAAGGAATTTTAGTAGAACGTTAGAAATGTTATGTAATCGTGCAGGAGTAAAATTTGTTGGTACTCATGCGACCAGACATACATTTGCTTCAAATGCTATAAGAAAAGGTATTGATGTGAAAATAGTAAGTGAAATTTTAGGTCATAGTAATATTCAATTAACTTATAATCGATATGTACACATAATACAAGAACAGAAAATGGCTGCTGTCCAAGTTTTAGAAGCATTGTAGTCAAGTTGTAGTCAAATCTGATATATAATAAATAGAAGCTAGATAATATCTAATCTAGACAAAATGGATATTAATTTCGATTCCCCTCAGCTCCACTAATTGAAGAATTAATACAAATTAATTAAAAAGTGCTACAACCGAATCAAAGGTTGTAGCACTTTTTGCTTATTGGTAAAATTGTGGGTTTTTATGGATATTTTAGTAGAAATATGTTAATATTAATTTATGTGGTAGGTAATAGCTGTATATAAATGTATCATGTAAATCTTTGGGATGGATACTCAAAAAACTAATAACATAAATACTGGTATAGCAGCTATACTTCACGCACTAAGATTATAGAATGAAAAACATTCAAAAAAGGAGAAAATTTATGAAGTATATTGTTTTACAAGTTATACTAAAGGAAAAGTACATTGGAACGGGTTCAGGAAATTTGACAGAATTAGAAAATGTTATAAATGCACAAGCAGAGAAAGGTTATAGGTTACATACTATTACTACGGCTTCATCAGGAAGTAAGGGTTTTCTTGGTGGAGATAGAATTCAAGCTACTTTAGTTTTTGAAAAATTATAAATTAATAAAAATACAAAATGATATAATGATGTATTCAGTTACTATAACTTTTTTAAACAAAATTATATGTAAAGATTGAAAAGCTAACGAGTTTCTCGTTGGCTTTTTGTGTTGTATTATTATTTAAAAGACTTCATAAAATGTAGTTGCATTTTCTTAGATATAATGTAAAATATTAACTAGGTATAACCCTTAACCGTTTACGGTGGGGTTATTTTTACATATTACAAGTTTAAAGATTACATGGATTGCAATTCAAAATTTATAGAAGAAAGTGTATTGAAAGGGATAATTTTGTTATGATAAAATTTAAAAATGGAATATTAAAACACAAATTACTGCGTACTCTTTTTGAGTTACGTGGTAATTCCCGTGCCTGTGTTTATACAGAACCAATGTGGGGGCTTTCCATGAATTTGTGTTTGCCTTATGCAACAGTTTATATGCTCACGTTCGGTTTAAGTGATATACAGGTAGGAATTGTAACTTCAATTTATATGTTTTCGCAGATGATTTGTGCATTTTTATCTGGTGCTATTATTGATAAGATGGGTCGAAGGAAAAGTACCATGGTGTTTGATTTTCTAGCATGGAGTTTACCTTGCCTTATTTGGGCATTCAGTCAGGGTTTTTGGTTCTTTGTTGTAGCCGCATTATTAAATGGTTTGATGAAGATAACCACAGTATCTTGGGATTGTCTCTTGGTAGAGGATGCACCAAAGGATAAAATAACTCATATTTATTCCTGGGTTATTATTTGCGGTAATCTTTCAGCACTTTTTGCTCCTATATCCTCTATTCTGGTATCAAAACTTACGCTGGTGCCTGCATTACGAATTCTTTACATAAATGCTTTTATTATCATGACGGCTAAGTTAATAATTTTATATAAGTTTTCAACAGAAACAGGGACTGGAAAAATTAAACGAGAAGAAACGCGTAACATGTCTTGGGGTGAGATGTTATCTGGTTACAAAAGTGCTTTACGAAAGATATTAGTCTCTCGCGGTACTATATTTGCTATCATTATCAGTATCTTAGTTGAGATTGTAGGAATGATTGGAATGACCTTCTGGCAGATTATTGCTTCACGCCATATTGGTATTCCAGATACATTATTACCAATATTCCCGATGGCACGAAGTATAATTTCCATTATTCTTTTTTTCACAGTAATTGCACATATCAAGCAAACGAATCTAAAATGGCCTCTTTATGGTGGTTTTTTAAGTTCCATAATCAGTTGTGTATTACTAATTTCAATAAAAAACATTGGTGTTATAGGGTATGTAATATTAGCCGTTTCATTGATTTTTGAAGCACTTGGTGTAGCTGTATTAAGTACACTTAGAGAATCCTTGGTTGCTATAAATGTGGATCCTGCGGAGCGTTCCGGAATTATGGCATTACTTCAGACGACAGTAATGATGGTAAGTGTTCCATTTGGTTATATAGGTGGTCTACTTAGTGATATTTCAAGAATATTGCCTTTTGTTTTGAGTATAGTTTTATTACTATTAGGAATACTTGCAACAGCATTGTTTTATCGCCGCTCTTCGATTACATAGTTAATTTTGAAATATGTACAAGTCTTAAGTTGTCATTTAGAATTATAATATATTTGGGATAATAGTAAAAATAATTAAATCTGGAAAGTAGATATAAGATCTAGCTATAAATTAAGGGGAGATGAGTTTATGGAAAAGATTGATATGAAACCTGATTTCGTGTTTAGCCCACAACCTATGTACATTATAGGGACAAGGAATGAAGATGAAACACCTAATTTTTGTATCATTACCTGGATTGGTTTTTCATTTGATAAAACGCCACATTTAATGATGACAATAGGTGGAAGTAAACAGACTAAAACGAATATTTTACGTGAAAATATGTTTTCTGCTAATTTAATTAGCGAAGATAATCTTTGGCTTGCAGATTATTTTGGTACGACAAGAGCGGAAGATAAAATTAAGAACGATATTGCCTATAATTTTAATTGGGGGAAATATCTAAATGTTCCTGTGTTAGAACAAAGTAAATGGGTTTACGAGTGTGAAGTTTCTAGAGTAATAGAACTTGATGGTGCGCACCTTTTCTTAGCTGATATTAAGAACATACAAATTGATAAGAATCTTATTGGAATGGACCTTGAAATGATTGATTTAAATAAATTAAAACCTGCAATATATGCACCATATAATTATTTCTCAGTTGGTGAAAGAATTGGTGGATGCGGTGAATGGAAATATAACTTGCTTAATAATAACGAAGAGCAAGAAACTATTAAAGTACGGGCAAACTGATTGTAGGTGAGAAGCTGAGATTATAAGTTATTATTAGTTGATAATTTCTTTTAACATTTTAACCTATTGCATTATATTAGTATGTTGTGAATTCATTTTTTTATCATGCATATAATTTAGAAAGTAATATAATGAGGTTTAAAATGGATATTTATGTAGTTCAAAATGGAGATACAATCGATTCTATAGCAAGTAAATATGGTGTGACGGTTGATAAATTAATACATGATAATGGTAGTATTATTACTGTAAATTTAGTTCCTGGTCAAGCAATTGTCATAACATATCCGGAACAAACTCATATTGTTATGGCAGGAGATACGCTTACCAGTATAGCTAATACATATGGTATTTCTGTGATGCAACTGCTTCAATACAATACTTTTCTATCGGAACGAGAATATATTTATCCAGGTGAGTCGTTGGTTATTAAATATCCTACCAAAGGAGTTTTGTATACACATGGATTCTTATATACATATATCAACCGACAAACATTAATAAAAACATTGCCATTATTATCCTATCTTTCTATATTTAATTATAGGATAACAGAGGATTATAAGATTGATACTCTTGGAGAGGATTCAGACCTTATTAATTTAGCATTAGAATATGGAACGATTCCTATAATGATGATATCATCAAGTACATCGCAAGGATTTCCTGATTTAGAATTAATTTATGAAATTTTATTAAATAAAGAGTTACAGAATCAATTGGTAAGTGAAACTATTAATATTGTAAAAACAAAAGGTTATTATGGTCTAAATGTTATGGTTAGCGGGATAAATACAACCAACCAACAGCTTTATATAGATTTATTTAATAATTTTTCTACCCACCTAAAGAATGAGAATTTATATTTTTTTATTACCATAAATCTTAATGTTAGAGATACAAGTAAAGATACTTCACGTGATAAATTGGATTACTCTACAATCGGTAACCTTGTAGAGGGTATTGTATTTTTACAATACTACTGGGGTACTAGTCCTGGAGCTCCTTTACCTGTTAATAACATACCACATATAAGCTCCTATGTTGAATATGTTGAAACATTAATGCCACCCGAAAAAATTATAATAGGGCTTACGCTTATTGGATATGATTGGGAACTTCCATATAGATATAATCTATCACAAGTTTACGCTTTATCCTTGGAGAGTGTTATTTTGTTAGCTCATAATGTTAATGCTACAATTCAATTTGACGATACTTCATTAACTTCATATTTTTATTATCAGATATTTAATCCTGGAGGAGCTGTCGATCATATTGTATGGTTTATTGATGCAAGAAGTATTGATTATTTATTAGAGCTAAGTTATGAAAAAAATATACTAGGATCTGGGATATGGGGGATAATGGTATTTAATCAGCAACTCTGGTCATTAATTTGTTCAAGATATCAAATAATTAAGTATATTACTGATAATATAAAATAACTTTATTGTTAAGTAATATCATTAATGATTATATCTGCGATGAAGAACTTAAATGTTAGCAATAGAATATATATAGAACATTGTAAGAAGTAGGTAAAAAGTTGCCTACTTCCTTTTTTTTGAAAAGTAATCATACTAAGAATAAGGAATATCACCTTACAAATTCGTAAGATTAATGACTAACTTTTACCATAATTATAGAGTAATTTGTAAATATGGAAATATTAATCATTTAGTTTAAGGCAGGTGAAGTTCTTTGATTCAAAAAAATCATACAAACAATAACAAAGTAAAAAATAAAATAAATGTAGTTTTAGGTATACTTATTCTAATGCTTATGATATTTATACCAAGTAGAGTACAAGCAAAAGAAGAAACTGTTTATAAGGATGGTAATTATTGTTATTATATTACCAACGAAACAACAAAGGAAGTTACACTTATTGGCATAGAAATAAAGGAGTCCATGGAAGAAGTAACGATACCGGGTAAGGCAATCATTAAAAGTACAGAATATACTGTTTCTAAAGTAGACATACTTTGGAATTATTATTCCAATGAGGCATATCAAGATTTTTATAAAAATACCCATAAACTTAATATACAAGAAAACTTTAAAGGGAGTCTTATAAATCCACTCTATGCATTTCAAAATGTTACTTCCATTGAGTTTTATGGGAAAGAAACAATGCCTAAAGAGGTAAAAGTAGAAACATCGAATCGAAAAGAAAATCTAGATATTTTATTTATTGTTCCTGTGGGAATGGAAGAAAAATATGAAAATATAATAAAAGAAACATTAGTTTATTATGTGTATAGTGATTTATATGAGCAGGATATCTCTATGACACCTACGATTGTTACTGCAGAAACGGATACTATCGAATATGGTCTTTTTAATGTTGATGGTTTTATTTATCAAGTGACGAAATCAGCAAAGAATGGTATCGGTGAAGTGCAGTTAATTGGTATCAGTAGCATGCTGGATCAATCCTATATCTCCTTACCAGATACAGTGAATAATAAGGAACATTCCTATAAACTGACCAAATTATGCAAATTCGGATTAGTTGGTACTAGAGCAACGGTGATTCATATACCGGATTCTGTTACTAGTATGGAATCAGGTGTATTTGACAAATATGTGGAACTATTATTCTTATCAAAAAACTGTAAGGTAATCCCAGGTTGGTTAATCACAGACGAAAATATGGAAAGTAGCCTTCGTTTTGTTTCGATTCCTGAAGGTGTAACAACGCTATCAGATAATGCATTCAATTTTTTAAATAAGAATCAGTCCAGTATCATATTACCAACTACGGTAAAGACCTTAGGTAAAAAATCAGTATATGGATGTAAATTAGTTACCTTTTTAAATAAGAAGCCAGTTAGTAACATAGCAGCTGCTATAAAAAATGGTACTACAGTGAAAGTGGATAAATCAGTGCTTTCTAAATATCAGTCTCTATTAAGTAAAAAGGTTTCAGTAACAAGTGCCAAAAACATTGCAAAATCTAATAAGATTACATTAAATGCATTCAGTTTAAATATGGTTTTATCTACAACGAAGTCATTAAAAGGAACGCTATCAAAAGGTTCCAATGAGACTATTTATTGGCTGTCATCCAATTCAGATATCCTTTCAGTATCAAGTAAAGGGGTTGTAACTGCAAAACGTGCTGGTACAGCATATGTAATTGCTTATACAAGAACATCAGGTCTATATAAAGCAGTTAAGGTTACGATTACAAAATAAATTAATAAAATGGTGATTATTCACGAAACAAAAAGCTATAATCCATTGATTATTGATTCACAAAGTATAGATTTTAAATACTTCAAATGTCTATTTAAAGTCTATTCTAGGTGAAGAGATAACTATTTGGATTGTAGCTTTTGTTTAGATTTGTACCTATTCTCACCTAGTACATTTTCTAACTTTTCGTACTTTACCTTTTATGGTTTTTTCTTTTATTCCATCTAACACAAGATTTCCTTTATGGTTTAAAATCTCAACTTGAGTTGCGTCTTTTAGAATCTGAATGATACCGATGTCTTCTGCAGTAACGCCATCAATGCCACATATAGTGGCTACGATTTCATTTGTTCTAATTTTATCCTTCTTTCCTGCATAGATATGGAGTTTTGTTATGGTTTGATTTAATTCCTTGCCTTTCTTCTCTTTAAGAATAATTGGCTTATTTAAGTTCATTTCATGAGTATCCATATCTGTCTTAGTAACTATAAGGTTATTAGGATCATTTACAGGGATTGTAATACCGGTATAGTCCATAATCCGTTCCATGACACTTTGTTCTTTGGTGGTAAAAAAAGTAATTGCTAATCCAGAAGAGCCTAGACGACCACAACGCCCAATACGGTGAACATAATTTTCATTTCCCCTTGATATATCAAAATTAATAACCAAGGATACGTCATTAATATCAATACCCCTTGCAGCCACATCCGTAGCAATGAGATACCCAAATGCACCTAATCGAAATTCATTCATTACGTGAATCCGGTCTTTTTGTCGCATTGCACCGTGTAAGCAGAAACATGGGTAGTGCATGCGAGTAAGATATTTGGTAATCATTTCTACCTTTTCTTGGGTGTTTGCAAATATAATACAGCTCGAAGGCTTATAATAGATAGTAACTTTTCGAAGTAGTTCTAACTTGTCCTGCTCTTCAACCGGGTAGGAGAGTTGCGTAATATTTTCTATCGGTATTGTTTCTTCTTGAATTGTTATTTCTATTGGATCTATCATATAAGTTTTCGTAAGGGACCTAATATCATCATTTAAAGTTGCAGAAAATAACATAGTAATACGGTTCTTTGGGATTAATTTAATAATATCTTCCACTTGTTCTTTTAGTCCTATATGAAACATTTCATCCGCTTCATCAATAATTAGGTGGGAGATCGCATCAACAGGTAATGTTCCCTTCGTGATAAGATCACGAACACGGCCTGGAGTTCCAACTATCATATGAGTTTTTTGTTTTAATTCTAGTTCTTGTCTTTCCATAGAAACTTTTCCGAAGATAGGTAATGCCTTAAGTCGTTTTAATTTACCGATATTTCCTAGTTCTTCAGCTACTTGAAGTGCTAATTCCCTTGTTGGTACTAGTACCAATGCTTGTGGGTGATTTGGCAGCCAATCGATTCGTTCACAAATCGGAATGCCAAAAGCAGCGGTCTTTCCACTGCCAGTTTGTGATCTCACCCATAAATCTTTCCCGGCAAGAGCTTGTGGAAGAACGAGCTGTTGAATATTCGTTGGTTTATTATATTTTAAAAACTCTAGAGTCTTTATAATCTCTGGTTGTAAGTTAAATTGTTCAAAATTGTGTAGTTCCATTTTTATCTCCGTTTCGTTTCAGTATAGTTAGTATAACTGTAAATGACGATTGTGACTACAAAAATATTATTTATGTTATTATTTTTTAGAAGACTGTTATGTATATGGTGGTTTTTGCCTATTATTTGTTGTATAATGCTTTTATAATTTTAAAGTATGTCAAAGCTTAAAACTATAATATGATTTTATTACATCAGATTATTTATAGTGGTTATTTGATTTATATAGATATGTTTATTTTATGTAGGAGGAAATAGTTTGGATAAAACAAATAAAAAATACAACATTAAAAGGCAATTTAAGCCAGATGATATAGAAACTTTAGGAGTTCTTCTCGAAGACAAAATGCCTTTATCGAAGTCCATGGTTTGGAGATTGCAGACAGATTTTTATGCAAATCAAGGGCCTGAAGCTTGGATCAAAGGAATTGTACCGCAATATATTACAACCAATCCATATATTGCGAACCTTTATGCAAAAACCGTATTCGGGTATTGTAGGGATATAACATATAGTGATGATTTCGATAAAAGTACTACAATATATATCATGGAACTTGCAGCAGGTGTTGGACGATTTACGTATACGTTTCTTAAGAGGTTTTTAAAGATGGTTGATAATTCATCTCTAAAGGGGTTAAAGTTTAAATATATCATTACAGACCTAGCGGATAGAAATGTTTTGTACTGGCAAAATCATAGCTTTTTAAAACCATATTTTGAAAATGGAATACTGGATTGTGCAACTTTTGACATGACCTGTGATGAAGAATTGCGATTAAGATATAGTGGTGAAATTTTAAAGAAAGGTAATCTTAAAAATCCATTAATCTTATTTGCTAATTATACATTTGATAGTCTTCCACAAGATACATTTTACGTAAATAATGGAGAACTTCATGAAGGTTTAATATCAATAACTAAAAAAAGTGAACAGGCAGATCCTAATGATAAATCCATCCTTGCAGGGTTAGATTACTATTATACCGACAAACTACTAGAAAATAGTAATTATTATGAAGATAGTAACTATAATAACATTCTTATACATTATAATGAGTGTATGGAAGATACCGCCTTTTCCATGCCAATTATTGCTCTAAGATGTATGAAAAGATTGATAGAACTATTTCATGATGATATTGTATTAATTTCAACAGATAAAGGTTACCGTAATGCAGTATCTATGGATAAAAATTATCATCCATATTTATCAAAACATGGCTCTATATCACTAACCGTTAATTTTCATGCTATGGAATTATATTTTATAGGTCTTGGCGGAAAAGCAATTCATAGTATATATGACCACGAAAATGTTACAATGTCTTTATTTTTATTAAGTAATCGTTCCCATAATTTTGTTGAAACTAAGATGTCTTATCACGAGATTATTGAAAGTATAGGACCAGATGATTTTTATACCATGAAAAAAGCAATTGTACCGTTAAATAAATCTCTTTCAACGAAGGAGTTGTTAACTTTCTTAAGGTATACTAATTGGGATGCTAGAACCTTCCTTGAATTCTATAACACCTTCCTTGAAAGAATAGCAAAGGAAGAAAATTTTCCAGAAGATGAATTCATATCTGCAATTATGAATGTTTGGGAGCACTATTTTCCTATTGGTGAAGAAGAGAATTTATCCTATTGTTTAGGAACATTATTAGGTTATTATGGGTTTGATAATGAAGCCACCTTGTTATTTCAGTCTTCCATAGAATTTTATGGTGAAGATGCAGGAATTTATTATGAAATTGCACTTTGCTATTACAATTTGCAAGAGTTCGAGAAAGCTATGGATTATATAGATAAATCACTTGGTATTGATAATAACTTTGAAGAAAGTATAAATCTTAGAAATTTAATGGATGAATTGTAAAATAATTTAATATGAAATTTAATACAAAATTTAATAAATTTTAATTCAAAAGCAGCTATATTAGGTGATATAGTTGCTTTTCCATGTAATCTTTTAACATTATAATCTTTAATATCTCTATTAAGCTTTTTATTGTAACATAATATTATCAATAGCCAAATTTACCGAAATGTAGTAGAATTATTACATAATTTGTTAATCGGAAAAGAGGATTTTAATATAAAAGAACTTATAATAAATGAGCAAAATAGGAGAAGAATATGACGAAAGACGTTCAGAAAGTAGATATCTCATTAAATGGCCAATGGAACTTATACTGGTGTGAGATAGGAAAGGGAGAGTTAGAGCATGCAATAAAGAATGCTACAACTCCATGCAAGGTTCCAGGTGATGTACATACTGCATTGGTAGATGCAGGAATTATAAAAGATCCACTCATTGATATGAATAGCAAAAATTGCAAATGGTTGGAGAATTACGAATTCTGGTTTGTTAAGAACTTTGAAATAAAGAAAGAAGAAATGACAGATAAAGTAATGATTACATTTGGTGGATTAGATCTTACTGCTGATATATGGGTAAATGGTAGGTATATCGGAAATCATAATAACGCTTTTTATGAAGTTTCTTTTGATATTACGGATGTTATAGAAGTAGGACACAATACTGTTGTAGTGCGTATCGATGAAGGTATCGAAAAAGTTAAGAATAAGCCCATGGAGTTAATGGGAAAGATGTGGAACAATGATCAACCATACCGAGTATGGATGCGTAAACCACAATTCGTATATGGATGGGATTGGACAATATGGTTACCAACCTGTGGGATATGGAGAGATGTTACAGTTTCATGTTATAAGAAAGCTTATCTTGTGGATGCTTATGTGTACGAGGCTAGTAGCCAGGATATAGTTGAAGGAGAAGCTGTAACCCTTTCTGCTGAAATTAGGGTAGATAAGATAATTAAGGAGAATTATACCCTTAAGTGTGAGATATATTCCGATGAACGGTTTGAGACGAATGATAGAAAAGTGATAGATTGTATGATACCAGTTGATTGTGATGTAACTACGATGAGTATTAAATTGGATTCTGTTAAGCTTTGGTGGCCTAATGGATGTGGCAGACCATACCTTTATCATATCATATTCACATTACTAGATACGAATCAGAATATAATCGATCGTATGGAACGCTTTCATGGTATACGTGCTATTGAAATTCGTCAAGAAAAATTAAATGAAGAAGAAAAAGGATTTACCTTCATGGTAAATGGAGAACCAATCTTTTGTAAAGGTGCAAATCATGTTCCTTCCGATTGCTTATACGGACGTATTACCCCAGAACGTTCTAAGGCTCTCATTGAAAAGGCAGCAGATTGTAATATGAACATGATTCGAGTGTGGGGTGGCGGAATCTATGAGAGTGAAGAATTTATGTCCACCTGCGATAAAATGGGTATTATGGTATGGCATGATTTTATGTTTGCTTGTGGTTATTATCCAGACCATGATAGTGAATTTTACACAGAAATTAAAAAAGAAGCAACCGCTGCAATAATACGATTGCGAAATCATACAAGCTTAATTGGCTGGTCAGGAAATAATGAAGTTCAGGAGATGTATCTATCTGCTAAAAAATGGAACCCTGAAATGCCTTGGTATGGGAGAAAATTATATGAAGAATTACTTCCTTCCTTAGTTGAAACATATAATAAGAATGTCATCTACCGTGAAAGTAGTCCCTATGGTGGAAAAGAGCCAACCGATTTTGAAGAAGGGGATCAGCATATATGGCATTTTACCCATCGCCCTAATTATGAGCATTACATGGATTTATGGAGATTTACTGACTTTAATCTTAAGTTTCTTAGCGAATTTGGTATCATTGGTGCTATGAGTTTGACTTCTATTAAAAAATGTATTTCACCTGAATATCAAGATGTGGATTCTGAAGTTTGGTTTCATCATTGTAATTCTTCTTCTGAACATAAATTATTAAATATGGTTGTAGAGAAGTATTTTGGAGATTACCATCAATTTACCTTAGAAGAATACGTGTTAAGAAGCCAGGTGATACAAGCTGAGATTATACGGCATATTTATGATGAATTCCGTGCTAGAAAGTTTGTTTGTTCCGGTCTGTTATTCTGGACGTTAGGAGATTCCTACGGAATTAATAATTGGTCGATTATCGATTATTATATGGATGAAAAACCAATCTATTATTACTTACGTAGATCCATGTCACCAATTACATGTGCAATCAGAGGTTATGAGGTTCAAAACTTTGAAGGAATGTTACAATACCGTAATCACTTTTTAGGAGAACCAGAGCCACTTACATTATGGGCTATCAATGATACCCTAACCGATGTTGAGATTAAGATGGATTATGTAATTATGACTTTTACAGGAGAAAAACTAAAAGAAGATTCCTTTATAGGTAAGGTAGCTTCCAATGCTTCTGAGAAAGTCATGACAATTGATCTTAAGGGATGTATTAAGGAACCAGAGAATACAATTTTGTATACTAGAATTATGTCAGATGGTGCTTTAATCAATGAGAATAGATACTTTTTTGCTCCATACAAAGATTTAAAACTAACAAAAGCCAAAGTAACATGTTCCATAAGTAAGCAAAGAAATGATCTTTTAGAAATTGAACTTAATTCAAATCGATTTGTATGGATGCTACACCTTGAAAAAGTGGATGGTGTGGACTATTCTGATAATGATTTTGACCTTTTTCCAGGACAGAAAAAAGTAATAGTGGTTAAGACGGAAAGCAATGAAAGTTTTATTCCTTATATAAGGAGCTTAAACCCATCTCTTGATATAAACTTATTAATGAGGGTGTCAAAATGAAAGGTAAGGCTAAAAAAACGAAAATATCATTAATTATTTCTTTATTTGCTGTTATTATTTGCTTGGTTGCAGTAATTAATTCTGTAATAAATCTTAGATATGCAATTGTTAACTCAAAACCAACTGCCACTGCCGTTACATCACTTTGGTGTACCATTACAATTTTATGTGCAAATATAACTATAGTTCTATCGTGTAATAATAAATACAAGAAATCTTCCAAGTAAAAGTATCAGTTTTTGTTGTTACGCTTTATTTCACAAAGATATCTAAATAAATAACAAATAACAATACGCAGAGCAGTATTAGCTCGGCGTATTGTCTTGGCGAATTAAATTATAACTAGACTCACAAAAAATAAATTATTGAATACCATAAGATATAAGTTTTTTTGGGGGTTTATATGGATTTCCAAAGTAGTAAAACCTATGAGAATATTCAAAATTCATATCAACAAGAATTAATGTCTAGTTCAAGAAATTCTATATACGCTTTTAAAGCAAGAGAGCAAGAGTATATTGAAATTAGTGATATATTTAAACAAACAGCACAACATGACTTAGAACATGCAATTACATGGCTAAAAGTATTAAATAATGGAGAAATCCCAGATACGGAGTCCAACTTGGTTTCTGCCTATGAGAATAATAATAATCTAGGTACTAAGTTATATAGAGAATATGCAGATACTGCTAGAGAAGAAGGATTTCACGAAATAGCATTATTATTTGATGGTATGGCTAATATAGAAGCAGGCCATGATTCGTTATTTTATACATTGTCTGAACAAGTAGATGATAATGGGGTTTTTTGTAGAGAAGAAGAAAAACTTTGGATTTGTATGAAGTGTGGAAATATTATAAGCGGTATTTGTGCTCCGAATTATTGTCCAGTATGTGGCTATCCACAAGGTTATTATAGGATTTATGAAAGTGATCATTAGTAGATTGTTAAGAGTGCATAGACTAGATTTTACTGTTTACGCACTCTTTTATATTGAGTTATTAATGTAACATTATTTTATAATAAAAGTATTCAAAGAATGAGGTTGTAGAGTTGTACTAAAACTTTCACCAGTATGGTTGAAGGTGAAATCATATTTTTCATGATGTGCATTTTGAACTAAAACTGCAATACTACCATCAGGATTAATAAAAACACTGGAAGCAGATGCCCATGGACCCTTAACTTTTAGATAGATAGCGCCAGGTTTAACAGCATAGGAAAAATGCTTCATTACATAGAACTCTGGATTGTATGTAATTGTACCATCTGGATTCACGGTTACTAAGCTATTTTGTGGCCATCCCCAGGTACTTAAGCCACCTTGCTCTAAGGCTATATTCCAATAGATATAAGCACTTGAACCGTAACGACAATAGTGATTTATAAGGCTGAAAATATATTCAGCATGTCTCCAATCATTAGATCCCATACCACATTCACTTTCTGTTTGCATAAGTTTTAAATCAGGGAAGTCTTGATGGGTTTTATCTATTGCAGTTTTTCCGTCCCATTGATATCCAACACCTTTTATAAACTCAGATGCTTTTTCATCATATAAAATACTGCTGACATATCGCTCATAATTAGAATCTGGTGCTAACGGTCCTTGATTAGGAAAGGAAGCTTCACATGGTCCATTTAATGTACCTAGCCAGATTTCTGTATCTAGACCAGCAGCTTTAAAATGTGGTCCTAAGTACTCGCCTATAAATGTTCTAAATTGCTCAGGTTTCCATAAACAAGAAGGAAAGTTTTGGTTAGCAAATGGCTCATTTTGCACATGAATCTGATGTATTGTAATATCTTCGTTTGCATAAGCACGTATAAACTTTTCAAAATATAAAGCATAAGAGGATAATACCTCAGGCTCCATACGTAATGGTGCGCCAGTATTATATACAGGTCTTTCTTTCATCCAGGTAGGAGGACTCCAAGGGGAAGCAAACATTTTAAATTCACTTTTAACTTTCTTAGCTTCTTTTATATATGGTATTAAATAATCATAGTCCCGCCTAATTGAAAAATGATCCATCTGGTAGTCATCTGGTGTTTCATTGTAACTATACCAACGTTCCGAAAAGTCATTTGCACCAACCGGCATACGGCAGAAACTAAAATCACATCCGTCGTTTCCAAATAAATTATCAAATACTTTTTTTCTTTCATCTAAATTTGCTTTGTTTAAAGCAATCCATCCTAATTCATTAAAACAACCCCCAAAGCCATCCATAATCTGGTCTGTTTCGCCAGTGGTTTCTACATATAATCTACCTGTAGTTTTAGTTATAGTTGAAGTTTCTGTTTGCCATGCTTCATTTTCAGTCGAACTAATCCAAGTGATGTTTTTCATACGGTTCTCCTTTTTATTTATTTCTATATCTATTTTAATATTTTCTGTATTAATAGCAATGTAAAATATTATAATAAGGTATATTATTTTAGTTTTAACTATAATCCGAGTGAGCAGATATTGTATACTGTGGTAAAATGAAGGTTGACTATTAAAATATATTTATTATTGTGATATGATAGCATTGATGAAATTAGATAGAATATTAAATATAGAAATGATTTGTCAGCAGGAGATAGGATGAAAAATATAATAAAAATAGATATATATGATGATTTCAAATGTGTCGCAGATAAGTGTTCTTTTACTTGTTGTAAAGGTTGGGATATTCAGATTGATTTAGATACGATTAACAAATGGAGTAATCATGAGAGTTTAGCAGAAATCATGAAAAAGAGTGTAAAGAAAAAAATTCATAAAAACCATGTTGATTATAACATGAATATGGGTTTGAAAAAATCATGTCCATATTTAGATGATAAACAATTATGTAATATTGTAAAAAATTACAGCGATGAATATATACCCAATACCTGCAAGGTTTATCCAAGACAAGAAAATGATTTTAAAAATCGAAAGGAATATTCCCTGACATGTGGATGTCCTGAAGTTGTTGATTTATTATATAAAAAGGATGGACAAGTAAAATTCATACAGGATGAGTCGAGAATAACAGATGATGTACCAATGGAGATTAACATAAGAGAAACTATGATTAAAATCATGCAAATGGACCAAGTAACGCTTCATGATAAATTATTAATTATTTTTCATATGTTACTATCTTTAAGAGATAAATTAGTAATAACGAAAGAAATGATAAATCAATACCTTGACCATAGTTATTTTAATACTTTATTAAATACATTTCATGATATAAAAGTAAATGAAGAAGACAACATTACAGAAATCAATGAACTTTTCTTAGATATGGTTTATAATTATAAGAAGGAAAAACAATTTCGTAACGTTTTATATGATATTTCTAAAGTTGGAGAGAAGATAGCAGAGAGTTTCACTGGAGAAGTAGGAGATGTATTAGCAGAGAGTTTCACCGGTGAAATAGGGGAAGATATAGTAGAAGAAAGTTTAACCCAAGAAATAGGAGAAGAGTTTGTAGATAAGTCTAATTCTATGAACATAAGAAAAAAACGAAATGAATTTAAACAAGTGTTTCGTTCTTATGAAAAATTGATAGAACAATGTATCGTATCAAAGATATTTTATAGTTGTATTAGTGATGAAATGGATGAAAATATTTTACTTTATCAGATTATTATTACAGAATACCTTATGGTAAAACATTCAGCGTTTTTAAAGTGGATGGGAGAAGAGTTAAATTATAACACAATTCGTGATTATATTGTTATTTACTCAAGAATCATCGGATATAATGCAGAAGGTATGAAAGAATTTTGGGATGAAAGTTTTGATAACGCGATATGGGATTTTGGATATTTGTTAATGTTATTAATCTATTAATAAAACACTCCCCATCTAAGATAAGTACTAGTTACTTATTATGAATGGGGAGTATTTTTTAATCCATATTTATTTTACTCATTAGCATTGCCATCGTTTTTGACAAATAATAATTTGTAAATTTGTACTAAAGCCAATGGAACTAATGACAATCCATATACAACATAAAATTGAGTATTATTTAAACTTGCCACTTCAAATATTTTTGCCAAAGGTTTTACTAGTAACACTACAAGTAATAATAGGTTACCAACTAAAACAGATAACCATAACATTTTATTGGTAAACAAACCACCTTTAAAAACAGATTCCTTTGATTTGGAATTAAACCCGTGGAATAATCTAGATAAGCTTAAAGTAGCAAAAGCCATTGTACTTGCAACTAGTTCATTACCAGTACTTAAACCATAATGGAATGCCGCCATGGTGCTAATAGCGATTATCAATCCTTCTAGTAAAATTTCAATAGCAAACGTTTTATTAATAATAGAAGTGTTAATGTTTCTTGGTTTATCCTTCATAATAGAGTTGTTATGAGGTTCTAAACCAATGGCAATAGCAGGTAAACTGTCTGTTAATAAGTTAATAAACAAAAGATGAACTGGTGCAAATGGAACTGGTAGGGCAGTAATGGAAGCATACAAAACAGCTAAAATACCACCTGTATTTCCGGCTAATAAAAATTTAATGGAGTTCTTTATATTTTCATAAATGCTTCTACCATTTGATACTGCTTTTACAATGGTGGAAAAATTATCATCTGTTAATATCATAGAAGCGGCATCTTTTGCTACTTCGGTACCAGTTATTCCCATTGCGATTCCAATATCCGCTTGTTTAAGAGCAGGAGCATCATTAACACCATCACCTGTCATAGCTACTACATTACCTCGCTCTTGCCATGCACGAACGATTCTGATTTTATGTTCTGGTGATACTCTTGCGTAAACTGATATCTGTTCCACTTTTTCTTTTAATTGCTCATCACTAAGTGAATCTAATTCATAACCTTCCATGGCTTCTGAATCATTTTTTAATATTCCAATCTGTTTTGCAATGGAAGCAGCAGTTACTTTATGATCTCCAGTTATCATAACCGGTCTAATACCAGCTTGAATACAATTTGCAACAGCAGGGGCAGATTCTACTCTTGGTGGGTCAATCATAGATATCAAACCGTAGAAGATTAGATCTTGTTCGTCATCAAGAGATACTCCTGCTACATCATTTAATTCTTTATAAGAAAATGCTAATACTCTTAAACCATCTTTAGATAGATTGTAATTTGTCTTCTCAATCTCTTCTTTATCTTTTGTAGTGATTGGTAAAACACCATCATCAGTTTGGATGCCAGTAGCCCTTAAAAGCATTACATCAAGTGCACCTTTTGTAATCATAATGGTTTTACCATTAATATTATGAACTGTACTCATTAATTTACGATCAGAATCGAAAGGAATTTCATCGATACGTGGAATTTCATCTCGTATCGTTTGTTCATCCAAACCGTATATTTCACCTAGATTTACGAGAGCAACTTCAGTTGGATCACCAATTTCTTTTTTATTCACTGTGATTGCATCATTACACAGTAAAGCCATTTGTATCAATTGCTTTTCATGTTTATTGTTAATATTAAGATGATCTTTATCAATAATTTGACCATTTAGATATAATTTTTGCACAGTCATTTTGTTTTGGGTTAAGGTACCTGTTTTATCAGAACAAATAACAGAAATACTACCAAGACTTTCAACTGCATGCAATTTTCGTATAATGGCATTTTGTTTTGCTAACTTTTGAGTACCTAACGCAAGTACTATGGTAACAATTGAACTTAAAGCCTCTGGAATTGCTGCTACAGCTAATGAAACTGCAAACATAAATGACTCTGCAAGTGCTTCACCACGAAACACACTAATACCAAATATAATACCAGATATAATAAGTATGATTACTGCAAGCTTTTTACCAAATGCATCAAGATTTTCTTGAAGTGGTGTTTTCTTTTCTCCAGCATTTTTAAGTAAGCTAGCAATCTTACCTATTTCTGTATTCATACCAATTGCAGTGATTACAACAATTGCACGTCCATAAGTTACAAAGCTTCCAGAAAAGACCATATTTTTACGATCTCCAATGGCTATGTTATCACCTGTAATACAATCTACTGTCTTTAGAATACTTTCAGATTCGCCAGTTAAAGAACTTTCATCCACCTGCAAACTAAATGTCTCTAGAATTCGACCATCCGCACTGATATAATCACCTGCATCTAGATATAATATATCACCAACTAAAAGTTCTTTTGAAGGGATTTCAATTTTTTGTCCATTTCGCATTACCTTAGCAGTAGGTGATGATAGAGCTTTTAAACTATTTAAAGATTGTTCTGCCTTTTTGTGCTGTGCAGTTCCAAGTATGGCGTTAATGATAATAACTACCATAATAACGATGGTACTTTCTAATTTTCCCAAGAATGCTGAAATAATAGCTGCAGCAATTAATATGATAACTAAAAAATCTTTAAATTGATCTAAGAAAACTTGAAGTGTACTTTTTTTATCTTGTTCAATTAATTCATTAAAACCTTGTTCGGTTCGTCTTTTAGTAACTTCGTCATCCTTTAGACCATTTAAAGTAGTATTTAGATTCGTTACTACTTCTGAAGCTTTCAATTTGTAAAATTCTTGCATTAATTGCCCTCCCAAAAATAATTGTAATTAGTATGAATGTTTACGTTAATGAAAAATTTTATGCAAATCATTCATTTTATTAAAAATAGCAAATAAAAAAAGACCATTTAGCAAAAGATAGATATAACTATCTTCTACTAAAGGTCTTGCTATCCATGTGGAGTATAAAACCAGGCATAATACCGATTGTTGGCTTTATAGCTTTTAAGCTACTCCCCTTTATTGTTAACAACTTTAACATAATACATTAACTGTGTCAACAATAAAATTAAATAATACTTTGAAATATAGTCTAACAATTAACTTAAGTTATTTCTATTCTTTAATATTTGTAATCGGCAAAGAGTCTAATATATCTTCAATTTCATCCATCTCAATTCCTACAAAACTGATTGAAAATGATCCGTCACCTAACGTTTCACTTTTAAAATGTATCTGAGTAGAATATATTAAAGTGAAATAATCTATTCACCCCGTAAACTAATAAAAGAGTTATAAATATCTAAAATACCATATCCCCATTCCCTATTTGGATATGTAAGATTGGGATCTCTTTTTGCTCCACGTAAAATAAAGTTTTTTATTTCCACACTATCCATTTGGACATAATTACCTTTTACATAACCCCATTCTAAAAGCATTGCTGCAACACCTGTAACATGAGCTGCGGCAAGGCTAGTACCTGATGCAGTTGTATAAGAATTATTAAGAGATGGTCCAATTAAATTCACACCAGGCGCAGCAATAACAGGACTAATAATTTCATTTCTTGTATACCCCCTACTTGCTTGTATAAATAAACTTTGATTGGTGTGATCATATGCAGTAACTACAATTGGAATGTAGGTATTAGCTGGCGCGGTCAATGTATAATTGGGATCGGGTCTAATAAAATATGTTTCTGTGCTTAAAAATTGTCTCATTGGTAACCAAATGTGAAATTTTGAATTTAGATCTAAACTTTTATAGATCTGAAATTTCCAAATACCTTCCGTTGGATCGGTAAATCGCATTAGAATTAATTGTGAACCTGTTTGAGCTTCAACAAATTCATAATCAATATTTATGACTGTTTTTTCAAATATAAATTTAATAACTCTAGATTCACCTAGTCTTGCTGGTATTCTTGGTATAAACTCGCCGGTGGGGGAGAGTATATCAATTGAAAATGTATTTGGTGCATCGCCCCAAAGTTCCATCATAAATCCAGGTTCATTTGGTCCAATTCTTAATTCTACAGTGTTTAATTTAACGCTTGGATCGATAGAACCGTAATAGTGATGCCCGCTATTTCCTTCATTCCCTGCCGCAATTACTACAGCAGTTGAAGTTCTTCTTGCTATTGATGTAAGGTAAGAACCTAAAAAACCACGGTCATCATGGGCTCCTTGGCTAGAACCTAAACCAATACAAATGGCAATTGGTTTTTTTAAACGAGTTGCAACACTAATTAGGTATTTTGCTGCATATATAATATCATTTTCTTGATAACATTCTACATCCTGTGGGATAATCAGAAACTCCCTAATAAATTGTTTTGCTGGTTTTAATTTAACTACCACTAATTGTGCTAATGGTGCAACGCCGCTAAAACTATTTTCTGGAGAAATAGTACCAGCTGCAATTCCTGCTAACAACGTGCCATGCCCATTCACGTCTGTACTTGGCACTATACTTAAAGGATTCGGATTCTGTAATGCCTCATTTATTTGATCCATGGTGTATTCAGTACCATATAAAAAACCTTCTGGTGGTGTGCCAGTTTGAATCGTTTGATCCCATATGGATGCAATTTTACTTGTTCCATCTGAAAACTTAAAGGCATCGTGTGTATATTCAATGCCAGTATCTATGATACCAACTAAAACATCCTGTCCTTGTAAACTAAATGTTGGTATATTACGCAATCTAGTAATTCCAGAAGGTTCAAGACTATTTATATCTAAAAGGCCAAAACATCTTGGAAACACACTATATCCGTAGACCTGAATGGCATTTGGTATTAAAAGATTTTTATCTACAAATATGGTAGCAATATTTTCATTTATAATATCAAGACAAATATTTGGATCATTTTGTAATGTTTCCAAATTTCTAGTATAATCTGTTAAAAAGTCAGCATAATCTTCACTAACTATACGCTCTATGCAATTGGCATCCAAAATTTTCACCCTACATTTTTAGTCATTATGAATATATTATGATTTCAGATTAAATAGACTAGTTATATATGAGCTTCGCCAAATTCATCTACCAAATAAACTTCAAAGTAGATTTCTCTTTTTAATCTGTCATCAAATGTTATTTTTTCCCCATTTATTAATTTGTCAGCTAATTCTACACCTAGTTCGCCCATTTGAAAAGGTTGTTGAGCAATTGTACCTTGCATGGATCCTTCTTTGATTGCAGTGATAGCAGCAGGTTCAGCATCAAAACCAATAACCATAATCTCTCCTTTTTTCCCGACTTCATCAATTGCCCTAGCTGCACCCAAAGCCATCCTATCATTTTCAGCAAACACAACAGCCAAATCATCACCATAATTTGATAAGATATTCACCATAGCTGTATATCCATCAAATTCATTAGAATTGCCCAATTCACTTGCAACAACAGTGAATCCAGCATCCTCTACAACTCTTGTAAATCCATCACCACGAAGTCTAGCATATTTGTATTTTTCTTCCACCTTTATAATTGCAACGTTTTTACTAGTAATTTGATGTGAATCCACTAAGCTTAATGCATATTCTCCAGCTAGAATTCCTCCTGCATAGGAATCAGATACAATAAATGCATCGATAATTGCTCCATCATAGCCAGTATCAATTACTATGATAGGTATATTCTTATCTCTGGCAAGATCAGCTATAATAATCATTGCATCAGGATTATATGGAGCGATAATTAAAGCATCTATATCTTGCTCTAACATATTAATAACACCGTTTATCATTTCAGTGGTACTTAGTTTTTGATCATGAGCAATGACATTTATTCCTAATTCATCTGCTTTAGCAAACACCCCGTTTTGTATTGCATTAAAAAATTCGTAAACACTATAGTATACAGACCATCCTATTGTAATTTCATTTTCTGTTGTTGGAGTTTCTAGATATTTAATAAAACTACAATGAATATATTCTGACAGCCACCGTTTTTTCATTTAAACTCCAATCAACTAAGATAAACTCTTATAGTTTTATATTATAGGTAACAATATAAAATATGTATTAATTTTTATTTTATTACATTCAAAGGATGTCTAACGCATATTCACTATAGTAAAAAAGGGCAACACATGCTGATTATGTAGCCCTAAATTAATATTAAGTAATATCTGGAATTTTTATAATATCGTATTGGTTATTGATTACAAACCACATTTGAGTAAAAAAGTACATTAAGTTCCATACTATAATACCTTGTAAACCATACTCGGGCACTAGGCCTACGATACTTTCTATACTTCTAGCATCTTTAAACCAGACGATATGAAGAAATTCGTCACCGTCAGTGTAAAAAAAATAAGGTGCTGAAGTATTTTCATCATATTTAATGGTAGATCCTGTTTCAGCTGCTAGATGAATAGCACTTTCCGATGTTATTGCATTTGCAATAGATACTCCAGGTATATAAGGTAACTGCCAGTCGTATCCAATAATAGGAACACCTAAAATTAATTTTTCAGGTGGGATCATACTCGTTAAATAATCTAAAATATCTCTAATAATATTTACTGGAGATACTGACACCGGTGGACTATAAGAATATCCCCATTCATATGAAGTGAATAGGATAGCATCAACACTTTGACTAAGCTTTGAATAATCAATTCGTTCAAATGAAGTTTCTGTTCTATCTAGGAATATTCTTGGTGTAATCGATAAAACAAAACGTAATCCTTCATTTCGTAGTCGGACACTGAATTTATTGATATATTCTTCAACCAAAGTAATATTTTCATTGGTTATATATTGTAAATACAAATTAAGTCCATAATAACCTTTTGTTTTTAATATATTAACAACTCGATCAATTAATCGGTCCTGTATTTCTGGATTATTTATAATTGTGTAGGCTGTATTGCTTTGACTTGTACCATGCTCGGATAGTGTAGACATTAGCATCATTGGAGCTACCCCATAACTTTTTGCTAACTCTAGTAACCTGGAATCATCAACATCTATTACATCACCATTTGCTGTAACTCTATAGTTAAATGTAGTAATGTAGGTCAGGTATGGTAATGTTTTTCTAAGGGTTTCTTCATCAATATATGGATATACATAGCCACCAATTACAATATCTCTTATTTTTTCAGTTTCATATTCAATAATTAAAGTTTGACCGATATAAAGAGATTCCTGTTCTGAGAGAAAAGGATTATTCTGCAATAGCTGTATAACGGAAACATTATATTGATTTGCAATACTTTCTAATGTGTCACTCATCTCTACTTCATGAGTTATTTCTGCATATACTATAACAATAGTTTGACCTACTACTAAATTGTCGGGATCTAATATTCCATTGTCTTGTATTAAACGTGTCACTGGAATATTATATCTATCTGAAACAGATTGAATTGTTTCGCCTGGTTGTACTACGTGTATTATCATTGATTCCGCCAATTAATTCGTTTCTTACATTAAATATATGATAACAAGTATTAATTAAAATATTGTCCTAATAAATAGTTTAAATAGCTAAAGTAAAAGTAAAAAGAACTTTAAGGTTTAAAAAATAAAAATATTTATAAAAATTTCACAATTTCTTCACACCTTTTGGAAATGCTATAACAGGAAGTTAGTATTCTTGTTGCATAAAGGAAAGAGAGGAAGCTGTATGAAAAAAGGGAAATTATGTAGTTTAGCGATTGCAAGTATGATAAGTATTGTAAGTATGCATCCGATAACCACTTTTGCAGCTGATACAAATTCGAAATCGGAAACACTGTCAGAAATGAATAGAAATCAAGAGAAAAAAGCTGCTTTTGAGAAAAAAATGCAAAAAGCTAGAGAACAATGGAATAAGCTTACAAAAGAGCAAAAAGAGGAAATATATTCCATTATCGAAAATGAAATGAATGTTGAAAGTCAATTGATGGATAAATTAGTTGAGTTTGGAGTAATGGATAAAGATGATGTAGCTCTTTTAAAGGCCCGAATGTCAGAAGCATTTAACAAAATGAAAGAAAGTGGTGAGTTTCCATTTTCAAGACAAAAGGGTAGATAAGGCAGTTAAAACTTTTGTGCAACAGGTAGGAGACGATTGTGAATGCAATAAAGAATATTAGCTTCTAACCTATAAAAGGGATAGTAATCATACTATCCCTTTAAAAATAAAAATATGTTCATACTTAACTAAAACAAGCATATTAATATATAGAAAATAAAAATAATTCTTTCATATATCATTGCATACAGTCAGATAACCAACAATCGTTTAAGCAAGTCTGCTAATAAGAAAGGGGTAATGGGTATGGAGTTTTTATCAAGGTATGTTGTTTTAATTGTATTAGGTATTTGTTTGTGTTTAGGTTATGTTATTAAACATAGTATTACGATTATACCAAACAAATTTATACCATTAGTTATGGCTATTACCGGTATTATTTTAAATGCTTGGATTAATCAATGGTCATTTACCCCAGAGATATTGCTTGGTGGATTGGCAAGTGGTTTAGCAAGTACTGGTACATATGAGATGGTTCGTAATATTATGAATACCAAAAGTTCTACTGAAGGCGGAGAGACACCGGCTATTAGTAAAGATTGATACTACATAAAAAATGAGACTGGATATTGATTCAGTCTTAATTTTTTTATTTAGATGATAAACTTTATATAGAAAGATTAGCAAAATCTTTTACATGTAATTCATATAAGTATTGCTTATATAAATTATATCATGTTAAGATATGATTAAATAAATGGTAATAAAATACTATATAATATGACAGAGATAATAAAAGGAGGTATTTATGGAGCGGAATACTTTAACTTTGTCTCCCATTATTCAAGATGGAATGGTACTTCAAAGGAACAAAAAGAATTGTATTTGGGGCAAAGGGATACCAGGAAAATTAATTCAGATATTATTATTAGACAAAACGTACATAACAACGGTAAATACAGATGAATCATGGGAGATACTAACAGATGAACTAACCCCTGGTGGACCAATACAAATGACAATTATGTGTGAAGAAGAACACCTTGTAATACATGATATTTTGATTGGGGATGTTTGGTTATTAGGTGGACAATCTAATATGGAATTACCAATAAGAAGAACTATGGATTTATTTGAAGATGAGATTAAAGCTATTAATAATCCATTGATTCGCCAGTTTAATGTACCAAAAGTATACAACTTTCAAAAACCACAGGATGATTTAACAGAGGGTACCTGGAAATGTGCTATAAAGGATGATGTGTTAGATTTTAGTGCGGTGGGTTATTTTTTTGCAAAAGCAATCTATGAAAGATATGGAATACCAATTGGATTGATTAAAACTGCCATTGGTGGGACACCAGCAGAGGCTTGGGTAAGTGAAACTTCATTAAGAAATTTTACCAGATTTCATGATGTTTTAGAACAATGTAAGGACGATTTCTATATTAAAAATACTATGGAAGAAGAAGCAACACGTTGTAATATGTGGTATCACGAGCTACATCAAAAAGATCCAGGTTTATTTGATGCAGTAAATCCGTGGTATAGTGAAGTTCATGATAAGACTAGTTGGGAGAACATAGAAGTTCCATTTAGTTTTAAGGGAACTAGTCTTGAGACGTTTAGAGGATCTATTTGGTTCCATAAAGAAATTGAACTTACAAAGAACATGGTTATTGATGATGGAATTTTGCGTTTAGGAACCATAGTAGATGCGGATGAGACATATTTTAATGGCGAATTAGTAGGAAGCACCGGCTATCTTTATCCACCAAGAAGATACACTGTGCCAATAAAGCTCTTAAGGGAAGGAAAAAACTATATAACTGTTAGAATGACTATAAATGGTAATATAGGTGCATTTCAAAAAGATATGCCATATTATTTTAAAGTAGATGGTAAGCAAATTCCAATAGATGGTACATGGAAGTACCATATCGGTGCGACAATGGATTCATTGCCACATACTACTTTCTTTGAATATAAACCCACCGGTGTATATAATGGTATGATATATCCATTACGTAAAATTAACCCTATAGGTGTTTTATGGTATCAAGGTGAATCGAATACAAATTACCCTTATGACTATAAAGAGATATTTGAAACCGTAATCAGAGATTTTAGAAACACGTTTCATAACAAGGATTTACCGTTCCTTTACGTTCAGCTTGCTAACTTTATTCCTGCTGATGCAAACGAATATGAAAGTAAGTGGGCATATCTTAGAAACGAACAAAGAAAAGTATTAAGTAATCATAATACAGGAATGGTAGTAACAATTGATCTAGGCCAATACAATGAACTTCACCCACAAGATAAAAAAAGTGTAGGCAATCGGCTTGCATTATGGGCTAGAACAATAGTCTATAAAGAAGAAAATATTGCTTGTAGCGGTCCACTCTATGAACGAATGGAAAAGAAAGAAAATGAGATATATCTTTATTTTAGTAATATAGGTAGTGGATTTTTAGTAAAAGGTGAAAAATTAGAAGGATTTACAATTTGTGGATCAGATGGTATTTATATAGAAGCAAATGCCAAGGTTACCAATGACTGCATTATTGTAAGCAGTGATGGTGTAAAGGATCCACAAAATGTTAGATATGCATGGTTCGATAGTCCAGAAAGATTTAATCTCTACAATAAAGAAGGATTACCAGCATCCCCTTTTACCACTGATTAAAATCATTAGAAGAAATAGCAATCTCACTTACTACTAGAATGAACATATTTACTGATATAACAATAATAGCATGTCAGACTATAGAAAATTCGAGACAATGCATTATGCCATATCTGTATAATACGTTCATTCTTAGGTTTATTTACTATTAAAATTATGATAGGAGAATTTAATTATGTTACCAAAATATTTATATGTTATACTTATGAGCAATAAAGAAAAACTTAATGAGGATGTTGTTACAAGACATGTTTCCCACTTAAAATCCATGGAAGATGCAGGAAAATTAGTGCTTTGTGGTCCATGTATTGATTATTCTGGTGGAATCCTAATTATTACTGCTGAAAGCATTGAAGAAGCTCATACAATAGCTAATATGGATCCTTTTATTAAAGATGGATATAAGACGTATGAAATACGTACCATGGAATGGGCACATAAGGAAAATAATTATCTTATATAAATTTTATTTAAATCTTTTATTAAAAGTTTTCAGGAACGTAGAGCTGATAATATCCTTGAGGATATCCACATACCGGACATATTTCAGGAGCACAAATATTGCCCATAATATTACCGCATGCAAGGCATATCCATAAAGTTTCTTGCGGTTTGCAAAAGACTTCATTATTCTGGATATTGTCAGCCAGGGTTTGAAATGTTAAATAATGATTTAATTCAATATTGGCAATTCCGTCAAACAATGCACCAATACTTACAAAACCTTCATCTCTTGCTTCTTGTGCATATTGGCGGTATAAATCATTACCATCGTAATTTTCATCTGCTGCTGATTCTAATAGATTATTTAAAGTAGTTGGAATCTCACCGTCGTTTAACCGACGAATAAAGGTCTCAGCATGAACTCTTTCATTTCTTGCTGCAATATCAAAAATATCCCCTATTTGTATGTATCCTTCCGATCTAGCTTTAATTGCATATATTTGAAACTTAGAACTAGATATCAATTCACCCCGTGTTGCATTTTGAATATTTATAAAGGTTTTGCTTTGCGTAAAATCCATAATATCTCCTATAATGTTCTTACATAATACTTGTTAAATAATATGAAGTTCAGATAAAATATATGTAATTAGTACATGATTTAATATATAAAAAAGTGATTATCATACTCTTTCGTATTTTAATTTGCCATATTTTATGATACAATAATTTGGTAGAAAAATAATATTTAAGTTTTTTGTGGTAATGATAATAACAACAAATGTAAATCTTGATGAAGGATGTTTTCTTAAGGAGAACTACATGTTTAATAAAGAAAAAGATATCGCAAAGGCATTTATTGAAGGCGTAGTAACAGATAAAATTCGTGAAATATATGATTTATATACGCTGCCTAATTTTATTCATCACAATGGATTTTTTCATGGTGATAGAGAATCACTATTAGAAGGAATGGAAAAAAGCAATGAAGTATTTCCGAATAAAAAAGTTACTGTAAAATTAGCTGTTGCTGAACCACCATTCGTTACCTTACTTTCTCATGTTCAACTTTCACTTGATAAAGAGGTGGCAGTAGTGCATATTTATCGTTTTGAAGGGGAAAAGATCGCGGAATTGTGGGATATATCTCAAGAAATTCCGCCAAATTTATTAAATGAAAATGGTGTGTTTTAATATGCCAAATTTAAAATGGACAGATAGTAAAGAGAATTGTCAAAACAAATTAATTAATATAAAAAATAGTATTTAACTTCGTAATCTAGATAGAATGGAGAATAATATGAAAGAAATAAAATGGGGAATAATAGGTGCTGGAAGAATCTCCACAAAATTTGCCACTGCATTAGTAGGAATGGATAATACAAAATTAGCAGCGATAGCATCAAGAAATTTGGATAGTGCAAAGGAATTTGCAACAAAATTCGGAATTGAAAAGTCATATGGAAGCTATGAAGACTTAGTAAATGACCCTGAAATCGATGTAATATATATTGGAACACCAAATACAGAACATAAACGTAATGCTGAACTTTGTATAAAAAATAAAAAAGCAGTACTTTGTGAAAAACCTTTCGCATTAAATGAAAAAGAAACAAAATACTTGATAGAATTAGCAAAAGAGAATCAGGTATTTTTAATGGAAGCAATGTGGACAAAATTCTTACCAGTAACCCAAAAAGTAAAAGAGTGGATGGAGACTGGGAAAATAGGGAATGTTCTAAAACTGGATATCAACTTTGGATTTCAAACAAAATTCGATGAATCTAGTAGACTTTTTAACATTGATTTAGCAGGTGGTGCGCTTTTAGATGTTGGTGTATATCCTATAGCTTATTCAATTTTTTTAATGAATCAATTTCCAAAAGAGATAAGATCAACGGCAATTGTAGGTAAAAGTGGTGTTGATGAACAAAATGCTATTTTATTTCATTTTGATAATAAAGTAATTGCCACATTAAGTTCTGCAATTACTGCAAAGGTAGGACAAGATGCTGTAATAATAGGTGACAATGGGCGAATTGTTGTTCCTAATTTTTGGATGGCTGATCAAGCTTTTTTATATAATGGTGATGGTAACCTTTTAGAATCTTTTTCTGAGGGAGCAAGAATTAATGGGTATGAACACGAAGCAAACGAAGTAAACCAATGTATTATGGAAGGGAAAATAGAAAGTGACATAGTTCCACTTCGTGATACTCTAAACATTATTAAAATCATGGATACCTTGCGTTGCGAATGGGGAATAAAATATAAACAGGAAATTGACTCATAAACACCATTATGTTAATATAGGAAAAGGGTTTGGGATAATGAAAAACAAACATACGGAGGAAATAAAATGAAAAGAGCTTTAGCACTTATCCTTGTTTTGATTATGGGGATGACTTTATTAGTTGGATGTAAAAAAGACACATCAAGTAATACAGCAGGAGATCAATTTGCAGGACCAAAAAAAGGTGAGACTGTTGCCGAAATCGTTATAAAAGATTATGGCTCAATTTTTGTAAGATTCTTTGATGATGCAGCACCAAAAGCTGTTGAAAATTTTGTAACTCATGCAAAAAATGGATATTATAATGGACTTACATTTCACAGAGTTATGAATGATTTTATGATACAAGGTGGTGATCCAACAGGAACTGGAGCTGGTGGTGAAAGTATTTGGAATAAACCATTTGAAGATGAATTCTCAGATGATTTACAACCATATCGTGGTGCACTATGTATGGCAAACTCAGGTCCTGGTACCAATGGAAGTCAGTTCTTTATCGTTCAATCTCCACAAACCTATAGCGATGGTTCTGATGGTGAAGAAGATGTATTAGGATTAATCGAAAAACAGTATGGTGTAACATTTAATGAAAAGGCAATAGAGAATTATAAAACAGTTGGTGGAACCCCATGGCTTTTTAAATTGCACACTGTATTTGGACAAGTATATGAAGGCCTTGATGTCTTAGATAAAGTAGCAGCAGTTGATGTAGATCCACAAAGTAGTAAACCGATAACCGATGTAATCATTGAAAAAATTAATATTACTGAGTATTAATTCATAAGCATAAATTCATCCGTAGTTCTTTCATTAGTGCTACGGATGTATTAGTATTAGGGATAATATTTCTAGTAGTTTGGAGGTATTTATGAGAGAAAAAGGTCTTATTGTAGATGGTTTTCATTTTAGTTCAACAAAAGAGTATGAGGAAGCAAAAAAAGAACTAGAATCTGTTAATCTCCTTAGAAGCAAAGCAGAGTTATCTAATCCAAGAACAGTATTAAAAGTTTATAGTAAATTATTAGAGAATGAAACATTTCATACTCCCGTGGGTTATGCATTTTTAAAGGATTTACAAGGGATTATTCTTAAATCGCAGATAATAAAGCCTGATGATTTACCAGGAATCTACATAGTCCCTATCAATGATAGTAAAGAAAAAACTGAACTAAACAATCTAAACTTAAATCAATATAAGCAACAGGTAAAAAAACAACAGACTCGTTTAAGAAATTCAAGAATAATTAATTTATTCTTGGTAATTATCGTAATTCTGATGGTTATAATGACATTCTATACAGACCGTACTATGTTTTCTAACTACAAAAATCAAGTAATTGATCAATACGCTTCTTGGGAAGAGGAACTTAATAATAAAGAGAAAGAATTAAATGAAAAAGAATTAGAGTTAAATCAAAAAGAACAAGAATTAAATCAAAAAGAACAGAATTAAATCAAAAAGAACAGAATTAAATCATAAGAGCAAAATTAAATCAAAAGAGCAAAATTAAATAAAAAAGAACTGAATTAAATCAAAAGAACAAATTAAATCAAAAAGAACAAAATTAAATCAAAAAGAACTGAATTGATGTAAAAAGATTAGAATTTATTAGACGAGACATAAAAGATTGCATTAAACAACTACATGTAAAATATAAAAATTTACCTTCCAAAAACATACTTTTTTCATAAATCATTGTTATAATTTAGCTATAATAGGTAGCATTTGTAATATGCAGATAGGAGACGATTATGGATAAGTTAAAAGTTCTTGTTGTTGATGATGAAAGCAGAATGAGAAAATTAGTAAAAGATTTTTTAAGTAAGAAGAATTTTGATGTATTAG
>JARBTX010000143.1 GCA_029239975.1 Anaerocolumna sp. | reverse complement strand
TGGAGATAGATTATCTTTTCGATTTAATAAAAGGTGACATTAAGTCATTTGAAAATGATTCGTGGTCTTCGGATGAATCAATCGATTATGGAAAAAGGTCATTAATGATTCGCTCTTGGTATAATGTTACAACAGATACAAATGAATACATATTTTTCCTGCTTGATTATTCAATCGATACGATAAACCCAGACAATGCTGGGTTATATACATTACGAGTAGTAAATGCAGAAGATGAGGATACGCAATTAACCTATTGGCAAGACATGGAGATAGCTGGAATATATAATCCGGAGAAATAGTTTTTCCTGCATACTACTAAATAATAATTTTGATAAATAAGGAGAATGTTACATGATTTGTCCAAGATGTGATGGCCAAGGTGTTATTTATAAGGTTATCCTTTTAAATAAGCAAGTTTTATTATTTATATGTGATGAATGTGAAGCTACCTGGCTTGATAAGGATAGAATAGAACTTGCTAATTTTATTGATTTAAGTACATTTCTTGAGATAAATGGAATGAATTATGAAGAAAGTGAAATTGAGAATCAAGGGTATGTATTCTAAAGTTAAAACTTCGGTTGATAAGCAATTCAATTTAAAATGATACCTGATTAATAATATATTAAGATATATCTATTTATATAGATCTTACTCTTTTTAAAACTGAGAGAAATATAAAGATTGAGTTTTCAGTAAACAAATAACATAATTAAAAGCGGCATGTTGATATGTCGCTTTTTTTAGTGTATACATTAATAGTCCTAAGAATCATCTAGGATAATCCCGCATAATTTTATTAAGTATATAAATATGGATTGATAATTGTTAACATTATATGCAATAAAAACCAAAAGATTGTTAAAAATTTATTTGCTTTTTCATAATAAAAATAGTATGATAATCTACAATAAACGACATAAATCTATAATAATCTACAATATGGTATAAAATTATATTGCATAAAATTATAAAGTAATGTAATATGTTATAGTATTTAACCGGTAAAGCCTTATTTATTTCCCAATATTTACATATATGGAATAATATGTATTATAAGTACATATAAAGATTATAAAAGTTGGTAGGACCAATTTCTTATTTTTACTTAATTTAGTTAATAAATTAACATAATAATCAAATAGCAAACTTGTCGAAAGGCAAGGACGCAAAGCCAAGGGCCTAAATTTTAAGAACATGGTAGCCGGTTGCAATTCAGTGCACACCCCCTTTTTCAATCGTGGTATAGTGTTTAATTGCGAAACGATTTAGTTTACCAAATTTTATGTTTCGCAATTGACTATATAATAACGAGAAAAAGAGGGTTTTTATATTTCATAAGGAGAGTAAAAAATCTAGTGTTAAGCTTGAAGTTTTACGTGCATATGTTAAAGGAGGAATTTCGATGCGATGGAGCAGTGAAAAACAGATAAAATAAGTGGTGGTTTAACATGTAGTAAACTACAAGTGGAGTAGTAGCACGCAAGGTTAAAAAATTTTTACAAATTTTATTAGTAATTACTTAGTAAATTGTATGCCGATAACTAAAATCGATTCGTTACGGCAGTATGGAGGAAAATATGAAAAGTATTAAAAGTGCGTTAATAGTGTATTTCTCAATTATTATCTTAGTATCGTCTTTAGCATTAGGGTATATTTCATTAACTAATTCTAGAAAGTCTCTTACTAAAGTTTCAGAACAATCGCTATTATCTTTAGCAGGAGAAAGCGCAAAACTAACAGCCAGTAGATTAGAAACTCAAATTCGTACATTACAAATGTTAGCTATTGATGAAGAGATTCAAAGTATGAATTGGACTATTCAACAAGACATTTTAAAGGAAAGAGTAAAAGAAACGGATTTTATGGATATTGCTGTTGTTGATTTAAATGGGAATGCATCTTATTCCGATGGAACTACAAGCGAATTGGCAGATAGAGAATATGTTCAAAAGGCGTTAGCTGGTGATGCGAATATATCGGATGTTTTAATCAGTAAAGTAACAGGAGAGCCTGTTATTATGATAGCAGCACCAATTAATAAGGATGGTAAAGTAGTTGGAGCTTTAATAGGTCGTAGAGATGGTAATTCGATCAGTGAAATTGTAGATGATACAGGGTACGGAGAAAATGGTTATGGTTATATCGTAAATGGAAAAGGTACTGTTATTGCACATCCAGATCGTGAAAAAGTGTTAACTCAATTTAATCCAATCGAAGCAGTAAAAACAAATAATAAATTAACTTCTGTAGCGGATATCATACAACATATTATCACCGAAAAAGAAGGAGTTAGAACTTATAGTTTTGAAGGAAAAGATTTATATGCTGGATATAAAGCTATCGAAGGCACTGATTGGATTTTTGTTATTACAGCTAACTCTAAGGAAGTTTTAGCTGCAATTCCTGAGTTACAAACTCTCATATTTATTGCAGCTGTTACCATACTACTTATTAGTATTGTGTTAGTATATATAATCGGTAACTCAATTTCTAAACCTATCATAAAAACAGTGAAATTATCAGAAAAAATATCAAACCTTGATATTACAGAAAATGTAGATCCAAAGTATTTAAAGAAAAAAGATGAGATTGGTAAATTATCCAAAGCGCTTCAAGATATTAGTGAGAATTTAAGAAGTATTATAGGAGATATTAGTTATTCATCGGAACAGCTTGCAGCAGCATCCGAAGAATTAACCGCAACATCACAACAATCTGCAACCGCATCAGAAGAGGTCGCTACAACAGTTGCAGAAATTGCGATAGGGGCATCGGATCAAGCACGACATACAGAAGACGGATCAGTAAAAGCGAATGCATTGGGTGTTGCGATTGAAAATGATCAGAAATACTTAGAAGGACTTAATGATGCTTCTGCAAAGGTAGTTGAAGTATTAAAGAAAGGCTTAAAAGAAATAGAATATCTATCAAATAAAACAGAAGAGAATAATCACGCTTCTAGAGAAATTCGTGAAGTAATATTAAAAACTCATGAAAGTTCAAACAAAATTGGACAAGCTAGTAGTGTAATCTCATCCATCGCAGAAGAAACAAACCTTTTAGCACTAAATGCAGCCATAGAAGCAGCTAGAGCTGGAGAAGCCGGAAGAGGTTTTGCAGTTGTAGCAGATGAGATACGTAAATTAGCAGAACAATCTGCAAATTCAACAAAAGAAATTGATCATATGGTAAATGAATTACAAAATAATTCTACAACAGCAGTGAAAACCATTGAAGAAATGTTGGTAGTAATTAAGGAACAAACTGATAGTGTAGTAAATAGTAAGAATAGCTATTTATCCATAGCAACAGCAATGGAAGAAGCGGAAAAAGCAGTAGAAGAATTAAATCATTCAGGACAAGAAATGGAAACAATGAAAAATCAAATTCTTGATACAATGCAAAATCTATCAGCGATTGCAGAAGAGAATTCTGCTTCTACACAGCAAGTGACAGCATCGTTAGAAGAACAATCTGCTTCTGTAGAAGAAATTGCAAATTCTAGTGAAGGATTAGCTGGGTTAGCACAAGATTTACAAGCTATCATTAAAAGATTTAAAATCTAAATAATAATATCTAAATATGATTCGGGTGTCAAAAGCTATTTTGTAATTTAAGTTAGTCAATTTGCACAAACACATACTTGCTAGGGCGTGATGTAAACAAGAAATTAGTGCGCAACTGTTATGAATTCGTTGGTACTTAGACCCTGTAGTTTAGGGTCTTATGTACCATTACGAACTTCATCAAGCGCAAGCGTGTTGCAAACTAATTTCTTGTTTGCATCACGCATCAATAAGTTGTCATTGTGCAAATTGACGTATAATAATTTAAAAGTGGGCTTTTGACACCCGAATCATATATAATATCTAATAAGGCTGATGAAAATAATAAAAAGTTTATTTTCATCAGCCTTATTTAAATAGAGGAGTAGTATTGCTTTCGCAATAAATGAAAAAGTATATATATAAACAAGGAAGGGGAGGGGAGGGTTCCTTGATTGATGAGTTAAGTATAAAATTTTATTGTGTAGATTCTATGGAAAAATTATGAACATTTTGTGAAACAAGTTTGTACGATTCGTGTTAAAAAATTAGGACTACAAAGAATATTCAATTTCTAAGCAGCCCTAATTTATCATTACATACTAATATTAATAAAAGTTATTATAAATGTTTAAACTTTTTCTTTATTTAAAAGGACTCAAAACGACTGGTTGTAATTGTTTGCCTTCTAATGCACTTTCAATCGTAAGAGTTAAAAGATGTGTATGAGCAATCATGGAATTTGGTTTGCCAGATGGATTATCTTGACCAAACGGAACAAAATAAATATTCTTAGTATTTAATAAAGTACCAATATTTTTAAGATTCATACCCAAAGCATCATTGGTAGCAAGAGCTATAACTAATGGTTTTCCATTCCTTAAATGAGCTTTTGCTGCCATAAGAACTGGTGTATCTGTAATACCATTTGCTAGTTTTGCTAACGTATTGCCAGTACATGGAATGATAGCTAAAATATCAAGAAATGCTTTTGGTCCAATGGTTTCAGCACCTTCAATTGTAACAATAGGATCATTTCCAGTCATATATTTCATTTTACTTACAAAATCAGATGCATTGCCGTATCTACTGTTTATTGTTTGTGAATTAAAAGAGAAAATTGGATATACATTTGCATTCTCATCAATTAAGTGTTCCACTTCTTTAAATGCATTTTCAAAAGTACAAAAAGAGCCAGTTAAGGCAATACCGATATTTTTATTATTTAATGACATATAAATCACTTCTTTCCTATATTATATAATAGATGGTCTACTAAGAAGACCGCAGATGATTTAGGGGCATATTTTCCTGGTAATCCAAGACATAGCTTGGCATTTCTACCTAATTGTTTTGCAGCTACAAAATCAACACCACCTGGAGCAGATGCAATATCGATAATGAGCACATTAGGATTCGTAAGTTCTAAAAGTTCTTTGGAAAGTACAAGAGATGGTATGGTATTAAATATATAATCGTAGTTCTTTAAATTTGTATCTAGCTCTTTTAGTGAAATTGTACCGAAAGAAGCAGCATACGCTGACGATAATGCAACAGAAGATCTTGCAGCAATATCAATATGCGCGCATAAGCCAGTTAATTTTTCAGCTAGAGTGCGTGCACATCTACCAAATCCCAATATAAGACAAGAACTACCGTGGAGATTTGTAGTGCTACCTAAAATCGCTTCTGCAATGGTTCCTTCCGCGGTGGCTATTGTGTTAAATAAAGTTACTTCTTCTTGTTCCATAAAATCATGAGAATAGATATCATTTGTTTCGCAGTATTGAATCATTTCTTTCGTGATACAACCGCCAAACAACTTATGGTCCTTCGTTAATAATGGACATAGCTGAGATATTGTTAAATCTGGTTCTGGCTTCATGGCGATGATGTTATTACCATCCTTTGTAACAGGAATAGGAGTAATAATATTACTACTGGAATATATAGCATCTGCTAGAGTTTTAGCTCTAGAGCAGGATGGATCCAATAAGGGATCATTAATCCCATAACAAACAACGGATTTACCGAGTGAGGTTAGTCTATTAGCCATATAAATCTGTCTCATATCTCCGCCAATAATCGCAAAATCATATTGGGCAAGGTTCATGTAAGCCTCCTTTTATCTGAAAGATAAATCTTTGGATGATTTTAATATATGGCTTTTCGGTAAAAACGTTCGTAAGAATAAAGGGTTAAATTGTAAAGTTCAAGTATAATATTCATAGTAAATACGACAAAATAATAAATAATGAAATAAAAGATTGCCTAATGTTAGGATAAAGGTTAATAATACGAATAAAATTTGAATTAATAGTTTACAAGAAATACATACTATGTTATGATATTAAGCGTATCAAAAAAAGCCATTACTCAGATTTCGGACACTCCGACCCTAATCCTAGTAATAGGCGTTTAAATTTTAGGAGGAAAATCATGATTAGTAAAGACAAAAAACAAGAAATCATCTCTACTTTTGGAAGAACACCTGAAGATACAGGATCACCAGAAGTACAAATCGCACTTTTAACTGCAAGAATCACTGAGTTAACTGAGCATTTAAAGAACAACAAAAAAGATCACCACTCAAGAAGAGGTCTTCTTAAAATGGTAGGTCAAAGAAGAGGTTTATTAGAATACTTAAAGAAAACCAATATCGAAGGTTACCGTAACCTTATCGAACGTTTAGGATTAAGAAAGTAATCATTGGACTTTATTTATTCATAAGTTGCACGACCGCACTATGATAATAGACAAGTCAATGACAATCTATTGTTAATAAGATGAAAGAGTGGATCATATCCACTCTTTTTTTATAGGTAAAAGATTAAGGTGTTAATTCGCTTCTATAAATTATCTTAGTTCTTTTAATTTTTCTTATAACATCCTAAACATAAAAATCTAATATGATGGGAGTTACTTATGTTTTTTTCAAATAGAATGAAAATAATAGCAAGGGATAAGGCGTTTGTGAATAAAACCATAGCCATAACGATTCCAATTGCTTTGCAAGGTTTTTTAAATACAGCAATAAACTTTGTAGATACCATAATGATAGGTAAGTTAGGTGAGAGTTCCATTGCAGCAGTTGGCTTAGCCAATAAGGTATTTTTTGTATTTACACTTTTAGTATTTGGTATCGTAAGTGGATCAGGTGTTTTAACCGCTCAGTATTGGGGTAAAAGAGAAGTAACCAATATTAGAAAAGTATTGGGAATTTCATTAATCTTAAGCTTATGTGCATCGTTATTATTCTTAATTCCAAGTATCATTAATCCAAGATTCGTTATGAGAATTTTTACAACGTCTGAGAATTCCATAAAACTCGGTGCAATGTATTTATCAATTGTAGCACTTAGTTATCCTTTTACAGCGATAACCAATACATATGTATCATTACTTCGTGGTGTAAATCAAGTAAAAGCACCAGTAGTTATAAGTACTATAGCAATATTTGTGAATGTAATATTTAATTATATATTGATCTTTGGTAAGTTCGGTTTTCCAGAACTTGGTGTTGCAGGTGCTGCCATAGCTACCCTAATAGCAAGAGTAGTAGAATGTATCACTTTGTTAATTATAGTTTATAGTAAAAAAGGTCCAGCTGCTGCAAAATTGAAGGAACTAATTCATTTTGATGCTAGTTTCATGAAAAAGTATATTACAACAGTATTACCTGTTATTGCAAATGAGTTTATGTGGGGATTAGGAGTTACCATGTATTCTTTAGCGTATGGTCGAATGGGTGATGAAGCAGTTGCATCTATTACCATTACTCAAACAGTAGAGCAAATCATGCAAGTTATTTTCATGAGTATTAGTAATGCTACAGCAGTTATACTTGGAAATGAAATGGGAGCAGGACATCTAAAAGACGCAGAAAATCATTCGAAAAATCTTATCTTTATACAGTTAGTGCTTTCCGTTTTTGTTGGATTTGTTACTTTCTTAATTCGAGAACCAGTAATTTTATTATTTGACGTTTCACCAGTGGTTGAAGGATATATCAAATTATGTTTCTTAGTATTTATATTCTATTTACCATTTAAAATGTTTAATACTATTAATATCGTTGGTATATTACGAAGTGGTGGAGATACGAAAGCTTGTTTATTCCTTGATTGTTCTGGAGTATGGTTAATTGGTATACCGATGGCTTTCCTTGGAGGGTTGGTGTTTCATTTACCGATTTATACGGTATATGCCATGGTTTTAATCGAAGAAATCTATAAATTTGTATTAGGACTTATAAGGTATCGACAAAAGAAATGGTTATGTAATATAGTAGCAAATGATTAATAGGATTCGGGTGTCAAATCCCCATTTTATAATTAATAAACGTCAATTTGCACTTTGGTTAGTTTAACAAAACGTGATGCAAACAAGAAGTTAGTTTGCACAAACACGTACTAGTAAGTATGTGTTTATGCAAATTGACTAAATAAAAATTACTGAAGGGCTTATGACACCCGAATCTGAATAGATGAATAAACGATATCCTAATAAAGGATTCATTATTGTAGTCTATCATTATTTCAAATAGAATTGAATCTAGCATTTAACAAAAAAGTAGATATGTTTGAGTAAATCAAAACATATCTACTTTTTATAATAATAATTTATATCAATAATTATAACAATATTTTAAAGTATGTTTAAACAAATTCACGAATTAGCTATTATATTACTTTTAGAAAAGTTATGTTAATTTCTCTTTTTTGGTAAATGATATAAATTACCAAAACTTATTTATTCATATTTGCTAAAATACTTCTTGCTACACTAATTCCATTAGCAGATGCTTGTTGTAATCCACGTGTTACAGAAGCTGATTAACAACTACTTTGTTGGAATAGAATTTAACTTCAACACCGTATAAAAGTGTTTCATCACTTGCAATACCAGGTGTTACTTTATCTAGAGCAAGAATCATTTCTTTTATATCAACCATAATTCTATGTGGGAAAACTAAGGATAAATCACCAGGTACAGCATCCTTTAACGTTGGAATTAAATTATTTCTGCAAAGTCTTTCTTCTGTTGTTCTACGTCCTCTTTGGAAATCACCAAAGGTTTGAACAAGAATCTTGCCATCGCATAACATGTTACTTAATTGTGCTATATGTTTTCCATATTCGATAGGTGTTTTAAATGGTTTTGTAAAGTTCTTTGATACTAGAATTGCAAAGTTTGTATTATTAGTTTTATAATCCTTTGCTTTATATGCGTGTCCATTTACGACTGCAAGACCATTTTCGTAGTACTCGGTAGCTACTTCACCGGATGGGTTAGAACAGAAGGTACGAACTTTATCATCAAACGTAGGAGTGTAGTATACAAGTTTCGCTTCATATAAATTTTTATTTAAGAATTCCATAACTTCATCACGAACTTCTACACGAACACCGATGTCAACTGTACCAACTTTTGTTTCAATGCCATGATCACCACAGATATGACTAAACCAGTCAGAACCTTCACGACCGATAGCAGATACGATTTCCGTTGCATAAAGTGTTTCATTTTTTGTTGTGATAACACCTTTGGCTTGTTGATCTTCAATAATAATATCTTGTACCATGGTATTAAACATCATTTCAACACCAGAAGCTAAAAGATGTTCTTGTAGTCTTGTATAAATTTTATATCCTTCTTCGGTACCTAAATGTCTAATTGGACATTCGATTAATTTAAGATTTGCATTGATTGCGCGTCTTCTAATTTCACGAATTTCTTCATCTTTATCAATACCATATACATTCGTATCAGCACCAAATTTTAAATATATATCATCGGATTCTTTTAATAATTCGATTGTTTTATCATAGCCGATTATATCAGTAAGATTACCACCAACGTCAGGTGATAAGGAAAGTTTACCATCTGAGAAAGCTCCAGCTCCTGCAAAACCTGTTGTTATAGAACATGGTTTACAACCGATACATTGCTTTGTGGTTCTCTTAGGGCACATTCTTTTTTCAATTGGTCTTCCTTTTTCAATCATTAGGATCTTTAAATCTTTGTTTTCTTTAATTAGTTCATAGGCACAAAAAATACCGGATGGTCCGGCACCTATAATTATAACGTCGTAATTTTGCATCAAATACACTCCTTATCCTTGTGTTAAGAAAGTTAGCGGTTTGCCATCGGTTATTTTATCATAATAAATAGCAATATGCAAGGAAACATAGACGAAAACTATGTTTTCATATATTAAAAAAATAGACAAAATACATTAGTAAAATTAATAAAACTATAACTTGGCCGCTAGGAATATGAGTGCATATCTAATCATCTGGACTCGCCTTTCCTTCAAGTGTTATAATGCAACACTTTCAGCCGGTCTTCGCCATCTGAATAGATATACACTCATATTCCTAATATCTTTGATTGTGTTATTGGTGCATAAAAGTTAATCTTCCTATAAAACGAATGTAGAAGGATTAAATGATTTCTTTTTAATTATATAATACCTATATTTTTAAGTATAAATCATAAAAAAATAATTATATATTTTGACATTAATTTGCCTACAATAATTTATTAAACAATAGGGAATAATAAAAAAAGCAATTTTTTGATTTCTATGCTTTTCATAGGCCTCAGAAAAATTTAGTAGTATTTTCATAATGAAAGTGGTATAATATATTAGAACAGGGTCTTTTTTCCTGTTCCTATTAGTATATGTTGGAGATTATTCCCGAGACTTCTGAAAAGGTTATCGAAACAGATCGGTGAATTTTTCAGTAGTTTCGGCGTCTCCAACAAAAATTTTTTCGAAGGAGAACAAAACATGTACAAAAGTTATTCCATGGAACTAGCTGGAAGAACTCTTACCGTTGATGTAGGTAGAGTAGCAGCACAAGCTAATGGTGCAGCATTTATGCATTATGGCGATACAGTAGTTTTATCCACTGCAACAGCATCCGATAAACCAAGAGAAGGTATCGATTTCTTCCCTTTAAGCGTTGAATATGAAGAGAAATTATATGCAGTTGGAAAAATCCCAGGTGGATTTATTAAAAGAGAAGGTAAAGCAAGTGAGAATGCCATACTTACTTCTCGAGTAATTGACCGTCCTATGAGACCATTATTCCCTAAAGATTACAGAAATGATGTAACACTTAACAACTTAGTTATGTGTGTAGATCAAGATTGTAGTCCAGAATTAACTGCAATGCTAGGTTCTGCTATTGCAACCGCAATATCTGATATTCCTTTTGATGGCCCAACTGCCTCTACAATGGTTGGTATGGTTGATGGTGAATTAGTATTTAACCCAACTAGCGCTCAAAGAGAAAAATCTACATTAAGCTTAACAGTGGCTTCTACAAAAGATAAAGTAATCATGATTGAAGCTGGTGCGAATGAAATACCAGAAGCAAAAATGATTGAAGCAATCTTTGCAGCTCACGAATTAAATCAAAAAATTATACAATTTATTGATTCTATTGTTGCTGATTGTGGTAAACCAAAACATGAATATGTAAAATGTGATACCCCAGTTGATTTATATGAAGATATGGTTTCTTTCATCACTTCTGAAGCAATGGAAGTAGCTGTATTTACTGATGATAAGCAAACAAGAGAAGGTAATATCCGTGAAATCAAAGATAGATTAAAAGCTCGTTATGAAGAAATGAATCCAGATTGGCTTCCACTTCTTGATGAAGCAGTCTATAAATTTGAGAAAAAGACTGTACGTAAGATGATTTTAAAAGATCGCAAACGTCCAGATGGAAGAAATGTTGATCAAATCAGACATTTAGCTGCTGAAGTTGATATGCTTCCAAGAACTCATGGTTCTGCTATGTTTACACGTGGACAAACTCAAGTTCTTACTATTACAACATTAGGTGCATTAGCTGAGATTCAAAAACTAGATGGTATCGATGAAAATGAAAAAACAAAGAGATATATGCATCACTACAATTTCCCATCCTATTCTGTTGGTGAAACAAAACCATCCAGAGGACCAGGAAGACGTGAAATTGGTCACGGTGCATTAGCAGAGAGAGCATTGGTTCCAGTTCTTCCAACAGAAGAAGAGTTCCCATATGCAATTCGTACGGTATCTGAAGTATTAGAATCCAACGGTTCTACTTCTCAAGGAAGTATCTGTGCATCCACATTATCCTTAATGGCTGCAGGTGTTCCTATCAAACGTATGGTTGCTGGTATCTCAGTTGGTCTTGTGACAGGAGAAGCAGATGATGATTACATCATTTTAACAGATATTCAAGGTTTAGAAGATTTCTTCGGCGATATGGACTTTAAGGTTGCAGGAACACATCAAGGTATTACAGCAATTCAGATGGATATTAAGATTCATGGATTAACAAGAGAAATCATTGAAAAAGCTATCTATAGAACAAAAGAAGCTAGAACTTATATCTTAGATGACATTATGGCTCCATGTATTTCTGAACCACGTGAAGAAGTTGGTCCTTACTCACCAAAGATTGTACAGATTAAGATTGATCCAGCTAAGATTGGTGAAGTTGTTGGTCAAAGAGGTAAAACAATCAATGCAATCATTGATCAAACTGGAGTAAAGATTGATATTACAGATGAAGGTGCAGTATCCGTATGTGGTGTTGATGCTGAAAGTATTCAAAAAGCAATTAAGATGATTACAATGATCGTTACTGATTTTGAAGAAGGTCAAATATTTGAAGGAAAAGTTATCAGCATTAAAGAATTTGGTGCTTTCCTTGAATTTGCTCCTGGCAAAGAAGGTATGGTTCATATCTCTAAGATTTCAAAAGAAAGAATTGAACATGTAGAAGATGTTCTTACACTTGGCGATGTTGTTAAGGTTGTATGCCTTGGTAAAGACAAGATGGGAAGAATTAGCTTTAGCATCAAAGACGTTAAATAATTTTATATATAAAAAAACAACTCTGACTTTCTTATTAAGTAGCTAGAGTTGTTTTTTTGATCGAAAATTTTTAAACTTTTTGATTGAACTTTTCTGTTCGAAAGCATTGTTTACAAGTTTTAGTCAAGACTTTTGGGTCAAAAACTTTTTGATTGAAATAGCAACTATTATTATAAGAACAATAAATTCTAATTTAAATAATAACTTACTACTTACTTATGCACTTTGTTTTTTCTTCATAGATTTAAATCTAGAATCAATTCTATCATAGATTTCTGAGTATTTATCAGCCAATTCCTCTGGTGTCATAGAAGATAAATTTTGCTTCTCTAAAAAAAGCATTGTGAGTGCACTAGCTTTTCCGCTAGGAAATGTATTAAGAGTTATGGATTCACTCATATTATTTCTCCTTTCGTGTGAGTATGGTTGTTGATAAAATATATTGTATACCATATTTGTAAAATTTATGCAATGCTAGTATAAATTGAAAGTAAATATGATATAACTGCTACACAACGCTGTGAAAGTATTGATCTACATTTTAAAATCTACCTTCAAATTATATTAGTTTCTGTAATTGCCTTCAATATTTCCTGAACAAAAAGTAATGTTTTTAATTATATCGCAAGTAATATTTCCGTTTTTTACTTCAACATCGCCGTCTATTTTTTCAGCGTTAAGATCACCTTGACACGAAACATTGCCGACGATATTACCACATTCAATAGAACCAAAAGAAGATGCTCCGCCATTTATATTACCACATTCAATTTGAGCACCTGTACTCACATTACCGTTAATATTACCGCATTCCACATAAGTACCAGCATTTACATTACCGCCAATGTTACCACATTCTGTATAAGTACCAGCATTTAAACTACCGTTCACATTGGCGCATTCCACATAACCACCAGCACTAAGACTACCACTAATATTTCCTTTTATCTCAGCATTACCCCTTATCTCTACTGAGATTGAAACGTCTTTATATTTATCTGGATCTATGGCGATTGGTATATAACAATCTGGTATATATTCCTGTGCGTCTACCATACGTCTGCCAATAAATTGCAGAATCCTAAGTTTATTGTCATCATTAATATCCAAAGACAATGATTGTTGTTTTTCATTATTTTCAGGATGAAATAGATAATCGATTGATACACCAAAAAATTTTGCTATATCTGGCAGTAACATAATGTCAGGTAGAGAATTTCCTGTTTCCCATTTCGATACTGCTTGTACACTAATTCCTAACGCTTGTGCCAATACATCTTGTGTAATATTTCTCTGCCTTCTTAGTGATTGAATCGTTTCATTAATCATACAAAACCTCCGTAATGCCTTACAAATTGATTTGTTAAGACAATTTAATTTAGAATAACATTTTTTACCTGTTTTTATTATACTAAAGGTTAAGACTTCTAGCAATGGAGCGTTATTTTAATAATTCAACCAATAGTTGAATGAATACTAGAACTTTACGAAGTGATGAAACTGTAGTTGTACAAATAATTAAAATAATTTATAATATGGATATATTTTCATGGAAAATGAATATGGAATATACAAACGAATCAAGGGGAGATAAAGATGGATCCAATTGTTTTAACTAAAAAGCAAGCAAGAAGATTTATATTACGAAAGCAAGGTTTATTAGGTGATTATAAATTTGATGGGAATGAAGGTATTATTAGTTTTATAAAACAAGCTGGGTGTATTCAATTTGACCCCATTGATGTCTGTGGAAAAAATGCTGAGTTGGTATTGCAATCTCGAGTAAAAGGGTTTAAGAAAACCATGCTTTATGACATTTTGTATAAAGAGCGTAAGTTGATTGATTATTTTGATAAAAACCTTTCCATTATGCCAGTAGAAGATTGGAAATACTTTGAACGGATAAGGGAGTCCAATCGACTTTATGGCCGTGGACATGATGAAGTTGATGCAGTTGCCGAACAATTAAAAGAATTTATAGCTACACATGGGCCGACTTGTTCTAAGGATATTGATTTTGGTCAGCGCTTAGAGTGGTATTGGAGTACTAATACGAATTTAACGAGAGTTGCTCTTGAAACGTTATATTTTCGCGGTGATTTAATCATACATCATAAAAAAGGAACAATAAAGTATTATGCCTTAGCTAAAGATTATATACCAAAGGAGATTTTAGCTGAGACAGACCCATATCAAGATGAATTCGAGCACTTAAAGTGGCGTGTTTTACGAAGAATATCAACAATTGGATTGTTGTGGAATAAACCATCCGATGCATGGATCAATATATGGAATTTAAAATCAGCAGAAAGAAATCATGTTTTTGATGATCTACAAAAAGAAGGTAAAATCATTGCAATAAAAATAGAAGAATGCAAGGAACCTTTTTATTGTGTTTCGTCTGATTTAGAGTTAATTAATGAAATATTAGAAAATAACGAATATAAAGAACGTACAGAATTGATTGCTCCACTTGATAATATGATGTGGGATAGAAAATTAATAAAAGAATTATTTCATTTTGAATATAAATGGGAAATCTATACACCAATCGTAGAACGCAAATATGGATACTATGTACTTCCTATCATATCCGGTGAGAATTTTATTGGAAGAATTGAAACGATACATGACAAAAAAAATAAATGTTTAAACATAAAAAGTATTTGGCTTGAAGATGGTGTAAAACAGACGAAAAAGTTGCAAAATATATTAGATACTTGTTTGAAACGTTTTGCGGAGTTTCATGAATGTAAGGATGTAACTTATTCGGATAATTATTATATGTAATCGATATAGTCTTTAGGCTTTAGTAATATATGGTACATTCTTTGTTGAACATTTGTTTCTAGGGTGATACAATTTAGTACACACTAATAGTTTCACACTATAAAGTAGATTATAACTAGCATGAAATTTAAATAATAAGATTTAAATAAGGATTATACGTTGGGAAAAGAAGAAAGGGATTAAAATGGTAAATCGCAAAAAATTATCCAACGGCATTACAGTTGTATTAGAGACAATGCCATATTTAAGAAGTGCCGCTTTTGGTTTATGGGTTAAAGTAGGTTCTTCCAATGAGAATACGAAAAATAATGGAATTTCACACATTATTGAACATATGTTATTCAAAGGTACAGCAAAAAGAAATGCAAAACAAATTGCAGATGAGATGGCGAGAATTGGTGGAGATATAAATGCTTACACCAGTAAAGAATGTACTTCATTTTATGCAGTAACTTTAGATGAACATCTTCCGATTGCAATGGAGATTATTAGTGATATGTTGTTAAATTCGTTAATCGATGAAAAAGCTTTGGAAAAAGAAAAAGGTGTTATTCTTGAAGAAATCGATATGTATGACGATTCGCCAGAAGATTTAGTGCATGAGATGTTGCAGATGAAAGTTTGGGATAAACATCCGCTAGGTTATCAAATATCAGGAACAAAAAAGGCAGTAAAAGCAGTTACAAGAAATGAAATAATAGAATTCATGGATCAATACTATGTATCTGAAAATATGGTAATATCCATCGCTGGTAATATCAATGAAGACGAGATTTTTGAATTA
>JARBTX010000039.1 GCA_029239975.1 Anaerocolumna sp. | reverse complement strand
TTTGATATAAACTAAGAGTTTTTCGTATATTTCTTCTGTACTTAAATATTCATCACCAATTTTTAATTTCGTTAAATCTATCCAATTTTTTGCAATTGCGTGTTGAAGGAATTTACTAAGACTTAAATTGTTATTTTGATATGCGATATATTTATCATCACTAGTATCAATTTTAGATGTAATTAATAAATTCTTTTTATCTGGTTTTAATAGTGTATAAATATAAGTTAGATATTCCTGCATCTCTTCTGTTACTTGATCGCCAGATTTCGTATTATTTACAGATAATAAATCATCTAATTTATCAAATACTTCATTTTCTTTATCTAAGAATTTTTGGTAAGCACTTTGTTCTAAAGCAGAAGCATCTTCGTCAGCAAATTCTTCTACATTAATAACATTATTATTAATTAAAGCAAAATAAACATCATAGATCGGAATCTTAATATCTTTTGCAGATTCCCCTCTTGTACCTGCATCAGTGCTATTATTAATTTTTGATAGTAATATACCGGCTAGATGTCGTTCGATAATATGGTAATACGCTTCTTGTAATTTACTATCAATACTTAAATAAATATCACTACCAGCCACAGGATCGGTACGTTCTATTACCTCAAGGAATTTACCATAGGAGTTAACTGATATGGTTTCAATTCCTTTTTTACCTGCAAGATAAGTTTCGTATACTTGTTCTATACCTGTTTTACCAATAACATCTGAGCTTGTATAATTTGATATAGCATCTTCATCTGTACTTGTCTTTGGCTGTAATGCTTCTAATTCAGCTGCGTTAATAAGACCGGTATACCCTAAGATATGAGCAGTATATATACTATCGTTATATTCACGGTAGGTTTGTTGTTGTATACCTATTCCAGGTAAAATAGCACTATTTTCATAGATAGCTGCAACTGTCTCATCACTAACACCAGAAGCAATAATTACTTGATTATATCTCGGGTAATTTGTATAGATAGCATAACGAAGTGTCATTATCTTTAATGCATCTTCGAGAGAATATTTATCGTCAATATTGAATACCGGGTTATATTTATTTATTCCGTGGCGTAGATAGTTAAATACTTCTTCCGCTGTTGCAGCTCGTTGATCTTTTGTTAATTTATCTATGGATTGTAAGCCATATGCGTCTTTCTTAAATCGCAATTCGGCGTTGCCTTCTACATTAAATACAAGTTTACCATTCTCATCAATTGAAATACCAAATTCATTTTCGATTTTATTATCATATTTCTCTAAAATTTGAATAAGTTCATGTAACATAGTATTTTTTTCTTCATTTGTAGATAACTTTGTACTATCTTCAATTACGACAGCATAAGTTAATTTATTATAAGCTAATAAAATACCATTTCTATCGTAGATGTTACCACGAGTACTTTTAATTTCTCTTGTTCGTATGTCTTTTATAGTTAATTCTTCCGTATGACTTTCTCCCTCAACAATTTGAAGCGTAAAAATACGACTAACTAATATTCCAAATAATGCGACAAAGATTATTACTACGGGTAATAATCTAGAAGAAATTATTTGTTTTAATTTATCTAATATAATATCGAACAAATCTTACACCTCCTCTTCTGTTTTTCGATCTATTCGAGCATTTATTATGTTAAAAAGCTTATATAAAAAGATAGCTATAAGTATCGTATAAATAATTTCAGGTAATCCAATTCTAACTAAATAATATAAGATATTTAACTTACCGCGTAGTAAAAATTCAAAAATGTAATAAAAGAAGAAATATAAAAATTCACTTACTCCAACTAACATGATTGGTATAGTCATATCGTCTTTTACGAAGATTTTATGACTATAACCATTTAAATAACCTATTACCATATATAAAAAAGCATATAGTCCTAAAACATTTCCATAACAAGAATCAATTAATAAACCACAAATGAGTCCAACGATTAAACCTTCCGTTCTCCCTCTCATAAAACCAACAGATACGGTTAAAATAAGTAAAAGGTTAGGAACAACGTGAGCAAGAGCTATCCATTGGAACACCGTGGTCTGCAATAAATAACATATGATAATTTCAATGGTTATAATAAGTAATCGTTTCACCTGTTATTCACTCCCAACTGTCAATCTTTTAATTGTTCTTTTAATTCGGTAATTATTAATACCTCTTGTAAACTATCAAAATCTACAGCAGGTGTTAAATGTGCTGTCTTTGTAAGATTACTTGGATCGACTTCAATGTCACTAATATATCCAATTAAGATACCCTGTAAATATTTCGGACTGATTGGAGATGTAACCACTTCGTAACCATCGTAAACTTCAGCATCTTTACTAATAAATTTTACATCTATTACACCTGTACTATATAACTCTAAATCTCCGTTTACGATACATCGGTCTGAAGTTTTTAAAAACATACCGCTTACATTACTAGAATCATCAATTATTGTTCTAACTTTTGCATAATTGACACCTACTTCTTCAATAATTCCAACTAATCCATTACCAGCGATTACATTCATATCCACTGCTATACCATCTTCACTACCTTTATCAATTTGAAAAGTATTATACCAGTTATTTGGATCAGCACTAATTACTCTCGCTGCAACTTTCGGATAGTCAGCATATTTTTTGTCTAGTTTGTATAAATCTCTTAAACGATCCAGTTCATACTTATCTTGTTGTGATATTTTATTTTCGTAGGATAAGGTATTGATTTGATCTTTCAGTTGCTCATTTTCTTCCATTAATTTACTTAAGGATGCAAGTTTCTCAAATTGTCCAGAAACCGCTCTCCCAACTGAATTAATTCCTTTTTGCATCGGTGAAAAAACACTACCCACAGCTGTTTTTACAGGTGCTAGTTGTTCACTATATTGGAAAGATACGAATATTAACACAAAACAAAATACGGAACCTGCAATCAGCAAATGTTTTGGATTAATATTAATTTTCGTTCGTCTTCTCATAATTACCTCTCTCTATAAGCATTAGCCACCGAAATGTGTTTGTCTTAATGTTGATGCAAGGGATGATAATTTACGATCTTCAATAATTTTACCAAGTCCATTTACCACTGAGTTTGTTGCATCTTTGCAAATATTAATTTTTAATCCGGTTTCCTTTGCTATTAATTTATCTAACCCATAAATTGCAGATGATCCACCAGTAATATAAATACCACTATCAATAATATCAGATGAAATTTCTGGTGGAGTTCTCTCTAATATAATTCTTATGGCATCAACAATCGTATGAAGATATTCTTCTATGGAATTAAAAACCATAGTTGAACTAATTTCTACCTCAGATGGTAGGCCAGTTACAACATTACGTCCATATACCTTTATGCTATTTTCTTCCATTGGGAATGCAGATGCTAATTGTTTCTTAATGTTCTCAGCAGTTTTATCACCGATTACAAGATTATAATTCTTTTTAACATAACTTTTGATTGATTCATCAAAACGATTGCCACCAATTGGTATTAATTTACTAATAACGATACCACCCAATGACATAATAGAAACTTCAGTTGTATCAGCTCCAATATCTACAACCATTACACCTTTCGCAGTTGTAACATCTAATCCTACTCCAATTGCATCTGCGATTGGTTTTTCTACAATTTTTATACTTTTGGTTTTCATATTTGAGCTGGCAACCAAATCAAAGAAAGCACGTTTTTCCACTTCAGTAATATCCGTAGGAGTCGCAACAATGATTTCAGAAGCTGAAAGTCTTTTACTACCTTTATTGATTTTACGTAATAAATAATTAAGTAACTCCAACATATTTGCGATATCTGCGATTACTCCAGTCTTAACTGGATATGTTACTTGTATATTCGCAGGAGTTTTTTCGTACATCTCGAATGCTTCATCACCTGCAGCAATCACTTGTTTTCTATTCGCTACCGCTACCATGTTTTTTTCATCTAATATCACACCACTATTTTTTTGATATATTTTAATGGTACTTGTTCCAAAATCGATACCATAGATCTTTCCAGCCATACCTGTTGTCTCCTTCCAATCAATAAACCATTTTAATACTCTATAAATAACCTTGTTCACTTAAGCTAACATATTTATTATCACCAATAATTATATGATCCATAAGTTTTATTCCAATTAAATTTCCAGCTTCCTTCATTCTTTTTGTTGATTGAATGTCTTCTCTGCTAGGAGTTGGATCACCACTTGGATGATTATGTAAAATAATTATATTCACAGCTTCGTATTTTAACGCATATAAAAATATTTCTCTTGGGGATAAAAGTGAACTACTCACTGTACCGGATGATATAATCATATCTTTTAAAATTCTACTCTTAGTATCCAGCATAACTAGTAAGATTTTTTCTTGCTTTAAATGTCTTAAGTCTTGCATATAATAATTAGCAACCGTTTCCGGAGTAGTAAGCCGTAAACCTCCATCATTGGTTGCTTTTGCCATGCGCTTTGTTAACTCAGTAATACATAATAATTGGATTGCCTTTACTCGTCCAATACCTTTTATTGACATGAGTTCTTTCATAGTCAAATAATTTAATCCAAGTAAACCAGGATACGAATGACTATGTTTTAATATTCTTGATGCTACATCAATAGACCTTTCATTCTTTGAACCTGTACGTATGATAACAGCCAGCAATTCAGCATCTGACAAAGCTCCAGGGCCAGAATGCTCACATTTTTCATAAGGTCTTTCTGTCAATGGTAATTCTTTAACAGTACAATAACTTTTATTCATAATCTCCTCCTAATATTTCTCTCTCCAAGAAAATCAGTAGGAAAATAATAATTAAATTCTACGATAAATAATAATAGCTAAAATAACTCCAATAATGCCAGCAATTGTTATCTTAATAGTTAAGCCTAAACTAATAACGATAATACCAAGATTTAATCGTACTAGACCAGATTTGTCTGCACCACCTATACCGAATTCTTGTCCATAATTTAACCAGGCTAAAAAAGGAACATCTTGTGCAAAAAAACCAATAAATCCACCTAAAACGATACCTGCCAATATTAACAAAAATAAGGCCCATGAATTTTTACTCGTTGTGCCAACTCTTGACATTTCGCTATCCCCCTAAATATACAATTTCTAACGTACATAATAACATAATATATGAGTTTTGTATATAAAAATAGCATAAAATACCCATTATTACAAACTAGATATCTAGATAATTATAACTTTATAAGTATTTTAGTAGTAAGCTTAAAAAACGTAAATATCTTTAAAAATGTATTAATTTCTCCTCAAACAACTTTTGAACCGACATGAGTATTCCAAACTTTGCATGGTACCAGGTAAGACCGCCTTGGAAATAAACAGCATAAGGTGGTGCAATCGGAGCATCCGCACTTAACTCAATGGAAGCACCTTGTACAAAAGCTCCAGCTGCCATAATTACATCAGAATGATAACCTGGCATTGCCCATGGTTCTGGAACAACATAGCTGTCAACAGGAGCTGCTGCTTGAATTCCTTTGCAAAATGCAATAACACCTTCTGGTGTTCCTAAAGTAACTGCTTGAATAATGTCATGTCTTGATTCACTACCATTTGGAACTACAGAAAAACCTAACTTTTCATAGATATTTGCTGCAAATATTGCTCCTTTTAAAGCACCAGATACAACTTGGGGTGCCATAAACAATCCTTGATATAGCATACCAGTTATACCAAGCGTTGCCCCTACTTCTTTACCAAGTCCAGGTGCAGTTAAACGAAAAGCAGCATTTTCTACATACTCTTCTTTCCCAACAATATAACCACCAATTGGTGCTAAACCACCACCAGGATTTTTAATCAAGGAACCCACACAAAGATCAGCTCCTACATCGGTTGGTTCTATAGTTTCAACAAATTCTCCATAACAGTTATCAACCATACAAATTACATCTGGTTTTATACCTTTAATAAATTTGATTAATTCACCAATTTGAGTCACAGACAATGTTGGTCTTGTTGCATAACCTTTGGATCTTTGAATGGTTATTAATTTTGTGCGTTCATGAATAGCATTTTTAATACCATCAAAATCAAAGCTTCCATCAGGTAGCAATTCTACCTGAGAGTAAGTTATTCCATATTCTGCAAGAGAACCTTTTGTTTCCCTAATTCCAATAACACCTTCTAGTGTATCATAAGGTTTTCCTACTGGAGAAAGAATTTCATCACCTGGTCTTAAGTTACCAGATAAAGCAGTACTTAAAGCATGAGTTCCACTAATTAACTGGGGCCTAACCAAAGCTGATTCTGCATGAAACACAGACGCATACACGCTTTCTAAAGTATCACGCCCAAGATCGTTGTAACCATAACCTGTTGTTGCAGCAAAATGAATATCGCTAACACGGTTATCTTGCATTGCTTTTAGAACTTTTAGCTGATTGTACTCAGCTACTTGATCAATATCATCAAATCTAGATTTTAAACTTTGCTCGATTGTATTACCAAAGTCTAAAATGGTCTCGTTAATAGATAACTCTTTATATAAATCATTCAAATGAGTATTCATATGTTTCCTTCCATCGTAAATTATTATTATCTTTTGTTGAAGTCGTAAGATTAATTTAAACTTATATATTATTATATAAGAACAGTGTTATAGACGATCATTGTTATACAAATATATTAATATATAGGAACATTGTATATACGAACATTGTTATACAGATATATTAATATACAGGAACAATGTATATACGAATATTGTTATGCAAAAATATTGATATATAGTAACATTGCATATACGAACATTGTTCTATAGAAACTTATATAAATTATATTGTGTGATTCGGGAGTCAAAAGCCTTTCTATAAACTTGTCTTCGTCAATATGCACATATACGCACTTGACCAAGTGTGAAATAAATATGAAGTTAATGAGCAACTGTCATGAAGTCGTTAGTACTTAAACCCTGTATTCTAAGGTCTTATGTACCATTACGAACCTCATTGGGGTGAGAGCGTGTTGCGAATTATTTTTTATTTAGATCACGCATCTATAAGTTAAATTTGCAAATTGACGTATCTTAATTTTAAAATGGGCTTTTGACACCCGAATCATAGTATAGTGATGTATTAATTTCCAAGTGGCTTTATTATCTTTAAAATTTTACTACACAAAAGTTAAAACATAAATATAAAAATACTTAAGATTTATTTAAGAATTTGAAGTTTAAATGATTTCTTTTAATTTTAATACAGATAACATATCATCTAAAATCTTATTTTCATCATTGTTATATTCCTTTTTATTCACCCAGGTGACATCTTTTTCTCGTTTAAACCAAGTTAACTGTCGTTTTGCAAAATGCCTGGTATCTCTTTTTAAGATATAAATTGCTTCTTCTAATGTGATTTCTCCATCTAGGTAAGCTACAATTTCTTTATAACCTAACCCTTGCATGGATACCATATCTTTTGTACAACCCATATCTAGTAAATGCTTTACTTCATTTACCAATCCCTGTTCTAGCATAAGATCGACACGTTTATTAATTCGTTCGTATAGTATCTCTCTTTCGTTATTTAATACAAAATAGCAGAAATTGTATGGAGATTGATTTTCACGTTGTTCCATATTATGTTCCGAAATTTTACTACCTGTTTGCTCATAATATTCCAATGCTCGGATTACTTTTTTTACATTGTTAGGATGAATGGCTAACGCTGATTCTTTATCTACCTTCTCTAATTGTTCATGTAAAAATGAATTACCTTTTTCTATTGCTAGTTCTTCAAGTTGCTTACGGAATGAATTGTCTTCACCATTCTCCTTAAAATCAATCTCATAAAGAACAGATTGAATATAAAAACCAGTGCCACCTACAATAATCGGTATTTTCCCTTTTTGATAGATTTCGTCCATATACTTAAGGGTCAATTCTTGAAATTTAACAACATTAAAATCTTCACTCGGATGTAATTCATCAATTAAATAATGTTTAATACCACCCATTTCATCTGGCTTTATCTTAGCGGTGCCTATATCCATATATTGATACACTTGCATAGAGTCAGCAGATATAATTTCACCGTTAATTTCCTGAGCCAATTTAATTGATAATTCAGTTTTGCCAACTGCGGTAGGGCCAGTTAATATAATTAATGGTTTCTTCATAATTCCATCCTTTATAAACTTATTTGTAGTTACTTTATGAAATAGTAAACTTATAATTATTTATCATACAATTATTTCATGTTTTAGTTGAATTTTACCCACCTAGGCAACCTTATACAATTCTTTTGAATTTTTTCTCAATTTCATATTTACTCATAGATACAATTGTTGGTCTACCATGCGGACAATGATATGGATTTTCAAGAGTTAACAACTGTTCTATTAATGCTTGTGCCTCTTCATAGGATAACCGCTGATTTCCTTTTACTGCTGCTTTACAGGACATGGAAGCAATTTTTTCTAATATCATTTCCGGCGTATCATTATATATCTCATCGACTAATCCGTCAATAAGTTCTATTAAAATTTCACTTTGTGCTAAGCCGTATAAATCATTTGGTATTGATCTCACAGCATATTCTTTACCACCAAACTCTTCGATTTCAAATCCTAATTGACTTAAATCATCCATGTGGGTTTTTAAGGCTTCTTCTTCTCGAATACTTAATGTTAGAATGATAGGTGGGTTAATTATTTGGGAATTAAAGTGCTTCTCACGCAATGTTTTCATAATTTTCTCATAAAGTACTTTTTCGTGAGCAGCATGTTGATCTATCATGAACATTTTGTCACCGAATTCTACAATCCAATAAGTAGAAAAAACTTGTCCGATAATTCGATGACTTTTTATCGCTTCTTCTGATATAAAGGATAACTGTTCCGGCTTTTCGACTTGTTCCTTTTCTTGTTCCTTAGCTTGTTCCTTCTCTTTATCTTTGTCAGGAGTATGAAAAATATCATCGATTATTTCTTCTACATAATCTCCATACGATTGAACTGATTCCTTCACTAAAGATGCTGCAGAAGTGATAACATCCTGTAATTTGCCAATCTCAGTCTCTTTAATTAATTCTTTACTTTCGCTTGATATTTCTACTTGTCTGTTTGATTCTACATTTGTAGTATAATTAGAATTATATTTATTTCTAAAATCATTAGAAGTTCCATAAGACCTGTTTTGACTGTTATTAAAAGATCTATTACTATGATATTCTGAATCGTTATTGTAATTACTACTACCTAATGGTTTTGAACTACTTTCTTCCTTTCGGCGATTTTGTTCAAAAGGTTCAGGTGCCTTACTGATAGTTTGTGTTACTTCTTTTTCTTCTGTTAGTGAAACATTTGGAATTAATTCTTTTCCTTCTATCGCTCTTTTAATGGATTGATAGATTAATTGATATAATTCTTCACTATTTTTAAAACGTATTTCTAATTTTGCAGGATGAACATTCACATCAATAAGTTCACTGTCAATTCGTATATGCAAGGATGTAAAAGGATATCTGTGTGCCATAATATATGGTCTATATGCTTCTTCAATGGCTTTATTAATCATATGGCTTTTTATATAACGCCCATTAATAAAGTAATTCTCATAATTACGATTACCACGAGAAACAATTGGTTTTGCAATAAAACCAATGACGGAAGCGCGTTCATTACTTCCTTCTACGGCTTCCAATTGAGATGCCACTTCTCTACCGTATACATTATAAATAATATCCTTTAAATTGTTATTGCCAGATGTATGAAGTTTAATCTGCCCATTGTTAATAAATTTAAACGAAATATTTGGATGAGATACAGCTAAACGCTCCATTAAATCACTGATATATCCAGCTTCAGTCACAGCTGATTTTAAGAATTTTTTTCTTGCAGGTGTGTTAAAAAATAGATTTCTAATTATAAACGTAGTTCCATTTGGACAACCAATATGTTCTAATCCTTTTTCTTCACCACCAGAAATTTGATATCTGATACCTGTAAATGCCTCGTTTGTTTTTGTTACTAATTCAACTTGAGAAACTGCTGCAATACTGGATAATGCTTCACCACGAAATCCTAAACTAGAAACACTTAACAAATCTTCTGCCGTTTTAATCTTACTTGTAGAATGACGTAAAAATACCAGTGGCATATCATCTTCATCAATCCCAGATCCATTGTCTGTAATTCTAATAAAGCTTATCCCACCCTCTTTTATCTCTACTGTCACTGCATTTGCACCAGCATCTATTGCGTTTTCAACAAGTTCTTTAACAACTGCAGCGGGACGTTCAATTACTTCTCCTGCTGCAATTTGATTGATTGTATTTTGATCCAATACGGTTATCTTAGACATATTAAACCTCCATGTTCCTTATGAAAAAGCTTCATTTTTCACACTAGTACATTAGTTTTTAGAAACGGTTCGTTACTTTTTTTTGCAATTGATACAATTTGTTTAAAGCATCCATTGGAGTAATGGAATTTAAATCAATCTCTTTTAACTCAAGAATTACATCATCATTCGCATTATAATCAAATAGTGACATTTGGTCAGGTATATCGCAATATTTTTTATTTTTATGATGCTTATCATTTAAATCATTCGTATCATTTTGGTTAAGGTCTTCACAAGTATGTAAAGATTTATCTGTTTTTATTGCTTTTGCTTTCTCAGCAATGTCATTTTTACTTAATTCATCTACAATTTCATGTGCTCTTCTTAAAACGCTATCTGGAACACCTGCTAATTTTGCTACTTGAATACCGTAGCTTTTATCAGCACCACCTTTTACAATTTTACGAAGGAAAATGATATCTTCTCCATTTTCTTTTACTGCGATGCAATAATTATTTACACTATCCAACTTACCTTCTAATTCAGTTAACTCATGATAGTGAGTTGCAAATAAGGTCTTTGCTCCAAGTAATTTGGGATTACTGATATGTTCCACGACAGCCCAAGCGATACTTAGACCGTCAAACGTACTGGTTCCTCTACCAATTTCATCAAGAATAAGTAAACTATTCTTCGTTGCATTTCGTAAAATATTAGCTACTTCTGTCATCTCCACCATAAAGGTACTTTGTCCAGATGCTAAATCATCAGATGCCCCAACTCTGGTAAAGATTCGGTCAACGATTCCAATATCTGCTGAAGAGGCAGGAACAAAACAACCTACTTGTGCCATTAATACAATCAACGCAGTTTGTCGCATATAAGTAGATTTACCAGCCATATTAGGGCCGGTGATAATTGAGATACGATTATCTTTATTGTTTAAATATGTATCATTGGCAACAAACATGTTGTTTGAAATCATTTGTTCTACAACTGGATGTCTTCCTTCTTTGATATCAATAATACCTTCTTTATTCATAGTCGGACGAATGAAATTATTACGTTCTGCTACTAATGCTAAAGATGCAAAAACGTCAATTTTAGCGATAGCTTTTGCTGTTTGCTGTATACGACTAACTTCAGATGAAATTTGATCTCTAATATCTGAAAACAAATTATACTCTAATGTAAATAACTTATCTTCTGCACCTAAAATAACATCTTCTAATTCTTTTAATTCAGGTGTAGTATAGCGTTCTGCATTTGCTAAGGTCTGTTTTCTAATCCACTCGGTAGGAACAAAATCTTGATATGAATTAGTAACTTCTAAGTAATAACCAAATACACGGTTAAATTTAATTTTTAAGTTCTTAATTCCGGTTTTTTCTTTTTCTTTGGTTTCTAATTCTGCAAGCCAATTTTTACCTTCTGTTTTAGCCTTTCTTAACTTATCAACTTCCTCATGAAAACCATCTTTTATGATTCCACCTTCTTTTACTGCAAGAGGGGGTTCTTCGACTATGGACTGTTCAATTAAGGTATGTATATCTGAAAGTGTATCAAGGCTTGTATGTATATCTTTTAGTAAATTACAAGAAGAACTTTCTAAAAGGTATTTTATTGGTGGTAGCATGGATAAAGATGATTTAAATGCAATCAAATCTCTAGGTCCAGCACTTTTATAACTTATACGGCTGATTAATCGTTCCAAATCATAGATAGGATTTAGATATTCTCTAATCTCTTCCCTAGTTATCACTGAGTTATTTAACTCTTCAATAGCATCAAGTCTGTCATTGATTTCTATTTTATCAATCAGTGGTTGTTCAACGAAATTACGAAGTAACCTTGCACCCATAGCCGTCTTTGTCTTATCAAGTACCCATAACAAGGAGCCTCGTTTTTGTTTTTCTCGTAAAGTTTCAACCAATTCTAAATTCCTTCTTGTGGAACTGTCTAATAACATATATTTACTTGTAATATAAGGTGTAATTCTTGTTAAATGAGATAATGAGCTTTTTTGTGTTTCCGTTAAGTACTGCATAACAGCACCAGCCGCAATTACCCCAATGGTATAATCCTTTAAACCAAGCCCCGCTAAAGATGAAACCATAAAATGATCCTGCAAAGCCTTTACACATAGATCATCATCAAAATACCAAGGTTCTAAATCAGATACTGATATCATGAGACGATTTTTTAAATCTGAGATATCAACTCCACTTACCATAAAAGTACTATTACAAATAATTTCAGAAGGGCTAAATTTATTTATTTCATCTAATAGTTTACGGTCGGAATCAACTTCTGTAACATAAAAATCTCCTGTTGTAACATCAACCGTAGCAATCCCATAAGCATTTACTGTATGAACGATACCCATTAAATAATTGTTTTTACTTTCATCAAGTGCTTGTGTGTTTAGATTCGTACCCGGTGTAACAATTCGAATCACTTCACGTTTTACAATACCTTTTGCAGCTTTTGGGTCTTCTACTTGTTCACAGATTGCAACTCGGTAACCACGACTAATCATTTTACTTAAATAGCCTTCTACTGCATGATAAGGAATACCACACATTGGTGCACGTTCATCTTGTCCACAGTTTTTTCCTGTTAGAGTGATTTCAAGTTCCTTTGAACAGGTGATTGCATCTTCAAAAAACATTTCATAAAAATCACCTAATCGATAAAACAAAATGCAATCTTTATATTGGTTTTTTATCTCCATGTACTGCTGCATCATTGGTGTTAGTTCTGCCATTTTTGTATCTTCCCTTCTAACTTTGTATCCTAAGTAAATGCACTAATCTACAACTACATCATCTGCAAGATTATCACTATCTGCTGCTGTAGTAGCTAATATATCACAACGTTCATTTTGTGGATGACCAGCATGACCTTTTACCCAAATAAAATTCACATTATGTTGTTCTTTTGCTTTTAATAATCGTTTCCATAAATCCACGTTCTTAACAGGTTCATTTTTACCACGTTTCCAACCTTTTTTTATCCATCCGTCTAACCAATGATCATTAAATGCTTTCACTAGGTATTGCGAATCTGAATAAAGATCTACTTCACATGGTTTTGTTAATGCTTCTAAACCTACAATCGCAGCCATTAATTCCATACGATTATTGGTTGTTTTTTTATATCCACCAGAATACTCTCTAAGATGTTCTTTTCCACTAGAATCTATAAATTCGAGTATAGTCCCGTATCCACCAGGACCATCCGGATTTCCTCTTGCGGATCCATCCGTATATATTGATACTTTCATATTAATTCTCCATTCTGCTGATACGTTTTCTTTCAATACCTATAAATATAATCAAACACCAAATATAACGAAATATAAGGGTATGCACTTATGCACACCCTTTATCTATTACTATAGGCCGCTTCATTCTTAATAAAACTTTTTGTTACAAAATATTATAACATATCTCATTATAAATGCAACGAAAAATGATGGGCCATTTTTATTCTGTTTTTAACTGAGTAGTTGGATCGATTGGAGCTTCTATGGTTTCAGTTATGTTATCAGGAACACCGGGAAGCCTATAAAAACCGTTTTTCGCTAACTCTTCTGCGTTGGTATCTTCTTTTATTAAACCTAATTCCTTCATATCTAAAATATTTCTAGTTAAAGCTTCTTCTACACCACTTACAGATGGTAAATATTTATAATTTTTTAGGATCTGTTGATCAATTGCCAGGTCACCAACTAGCCATTCATTATCTAATTGGATTTGAGCCGCCAAATCTACGTTTTGATCAATCCAGGCTGATGTTTTTTGTATTGCCCTAGTTACTTTGGCAACTTGCTCTGGATACTTTTCTAACGTTTCGTTGCGAACCCATAAGGAGCAGCAATACTCATCTTTTAATAAGTCAGATGTTGCAGAATCAAAAAGAGAGACTGCGTCACCTTCATTTATTAATATGGTTGCTTGTGGATCACCAATTGCTATGGCATCGACTGCACCATTTTTTAATGCTATTGGGATATCATCTTTTGAATAAACTACAAATTCAACTTCCATATTCTCTGCTGTAGATCCTATGCCTACGTCTGCTAATGCACGTTGTGTTACGATATGTGCTGATGATGCAAGTTGTGTTACACCAATTTTTTTACCCTTAAGTCCTGCAACATCCGTGATTCCTGTATCTTTTCCAGCTAAAATCTGAATACAACCAGTGTGAATTCCTAATACGGTTTTTGCTTCTAAGCCATTATCTAAAGGAGCTAACATAGCGGCAATAAGTCCAAATGTAACATCCGCTTGACCTGTTGTAAGCATTTCCACGCCCGGTGTACTAGATGTTAGATATTCATAATCAACACCTTCTACTAATCCTTCAGCCTCATAAAATTGCAATTGTTTTGCAAGATGTAAAGGTATACCACACAAACCTGCACTATAGAGAATCTTAATTGGTGGTGGATTATCGGATGAATCTGTAGATTTCGTTGTTGTCTCTGTAGGTTCTTTTGCAGCATCTGTTGCACTGGCTCCATCTGTAACCGTTGGTGTTACATCTTCATTTACTGTGGTCGTTTTTACTGAATTTTCTTTTGGATTCTTACCACAAGCTGTGAAAGCGATTGTTAATATTACTAATAAACTCAATAATCGTACGTATCTCTTTAATTTTACCATATCCATTTTCCTTCCATTGATTTATTTTTATTTCTAATTCCATAAATAACATTTTTCTTCTTCCATTGATTCATACTTTACTTTTACTTCCATTGATTCATACTTTAATTTTACTTCCATTGATTCAAATTTTACTTTTTCTTCCGCTAACTTATACTTTACTTCTTCCATTGATTCATACTTTACTTCTTCTTCCATTGACTCATATTTTACTTCTACTTACATCTATTCGCATTTTACTTTTCCATCGATTCATAGTTTACTTCTACTTACATTTCTCGTATTTAACTCTCTTTTACCATGTTCAGTTTACATATCATTCATTTTCTCATGATTTTAATTATAAATAATACTCTGGAACCTGTGACTTCCCAGTAAAATCAAGGATTTGCAATATTTTAGATCGTAAATTTAAAAAGTCTGCACTATCACGTTTCCTTCCGTAACTTTCATTTCGTCCTATATTTACATCAATAATCTCTTCAATCTTTGCTGGACGTGGAGTCATTACAAAAACTCGATCACTTAAGTATATCGCCTCGTCAACATCATGAGTTACCATTATCATTGTGGTACCACGTTCTTTCCATATTCGTAATATTTCGTCTTGCATATTCATTCTTGTAAATGCATCTAAAGCTCCTAGAGGTTCATCCAATAACAACACCTTAGGATGATTTACTAATGCTCTAGCTAAACTTGCTCTTTGTGCCATACCACCAGATAACTGATGTGGATAGGATTTTTCAAAGCCACTTAGACCAACGAGTTTGACAAAGGCATCTACTTCTTTTTTATTTTCTTTATATACATGGCGAATCTTTAATCCATAAGCAATGTTTTCATAAATGTTTAACCATGGAAATAAAGTAGGATCTTGAAAGACTAAGCCACGGTCATAACCTGGATTTTGTATGATTTGATTATCTAAGGTAATGGCACCATCGGTTGGTTTAATTAATCCTGCAATTAATCTTAAGAAGGTAGATTTACCACAACCAGAAGGTCCAATTAAACATATAAATTCTCCTGCTTTAATATCTACATTGAGATTTTCTAATGCAATTGTTTTATCACCTTCGGCAAGTATAAATTCTTTGCTTATATCTCTTGCAGATATATTACCAATATTGCTATTCTCCTTTATTTCTGAAATTACCATTTAATAACCCCTTTCTGCCAACCGAGTAGTTTATCTCTAACTTTAAATTGTATGGTTATAAACAAATAGCAAAAGCCAGCAATAATGATTAGACCAGCATAAACATTAGGGTAAGATAACATTTCTTTCTGCCAATTAATATACCATCCGATTCCAGATTTACAACCTAACATTTCGGCAGCCATCAAAGCTACAAAGGAACTACAAGTAGCATTAAAAAATCCTAAAAACATAGATGGAAGTGCATCTGGTATCGCAATACGGAATAAATTCTGTAGATTACTTGCTCCTAATGTAGAAGAAACTTCAAAATAAGACTTCTTAACACTTTGTATACCGGAACTTGTTAAAATTGTTATCTGAAACCAAACACCAAAAGCAATTAAAAAGATTGCTGCCCATCTAGGTGTGGGAAATGCAATCAATGCAAGTGGAATCCAGGTGCTAGATGGTATTGGTCCTAAAATACGGATAATTGGATAAATCCAATAACTCCACTTTTTACTCCATCCTATTAATATTCCGGTTATAATACCTATTATTGTACCGATTAAAAGTCCTTCGATTAATAAGCTAAATGAACTCGCTAAACAGGTTAATAAAAACTTATAATCTACCACATAAACATTTAAAATTCGATTTAAACTTGGAAAATATATCTGTGGTAATAGTAACAACTTAACTGTAATAATATTTAGAATATTAAAAAATGTTATTAAACCACCTAAAAACCATCCTTTATAAGCATACTTTAGTCGAAAGCTCTTACGGATAAGAGATAAAATAAAGAATGCTATGGTAATCAGGAAAGCAACTATTAATACCAATCTAAAATCTGTTAATTCTCGGTATTTAGCTTCTAGATGATTGGGTATTAGAGTGTCAGTTAATAATGTGAGGGCTATCGCTATAATAGGAATAACAGTACGATAATCAAATGGGGAGTTTTTATCCTTTTTCTTTCTATCAGACATATAATCACTCCTTTTTAATAAAATTTTGTTTCTTATAAAATTTTCTTACTTTATCTAAAGCTTCCGATACAAAACCTTGATAGGTAAGTGGTATTATATTATTATGAATTAATAGTTTTTCAGATTGACCACCAATTTGTTTTACCAGTACAATATGACAATCTTGTATATTGTCGATTTTACTTCTTATGCTAGAATCGTTATGATTACCACATTGCAAGGTATGGCTAGTAACTCTCTCTTCTACAAAGGTTACCGAATCACTTTCTTGATCTATATCTAAGATATAAAATTGGCTGCATTGTCCGAAATGCTCCGTTATATTGATTCGATCTTTCGTTCCAACGGCAACTCGATACTTCATATTCTCCTCCTAATACCAATATCTACTTTTTTCAAAAAGAGTTTGATTAAATAGCTCTGTAGATAAATAACGTTCTCCCGTATCTGGTAAAATAGCTACAATCACTTTGCCTTTATTCTCAGGTCTTTTTGCGATATAGGATGCTGCGAATGCTGCTGCACCAGATGATATCCCAACCAGCAAACCTTCTTCGCGAGCTAAAACTCTAGATGTATCTAAGGCCTCTTCATTTTGAACTTTATAAATTTCATCAACGATACCTAGGTTTAAGACTACGGGAACAAAACCTGCACCGATTCCTTGAATTTTATGGGGTCCTGGATTACCACCTGAAAGAACTGGAGACCCAGTAGGTTCTACTGCTATCACTTTAATCTCAGGATTTTTCTCTTTTAAATAAGCGCCTGTTCCACTAATGGTTCCACCTGTACCAACTCCAGAAACCAATATATCAATCTTACCATTTGTAGCCTCCCATATTTCTGGTCCTGTAGTTTTTCTATGTATCTCAGGATTTGATGGATTATTGAATTGTTGTAATATAATAGAATTTGGTGTCTGAATCTGCAATTCTTCTGCTCTTCGTATCGCACCTTTCATTCCAAGAGTGCCTGGAGTTAGCACAACTTCTGCACCTAAAGCAGTTAAAAGATTTCGTCTTTCAACGCTCATAGAATCCGGCATCGTAATTATTAACCTATATCCTTTTGCTGCTGCGACAAAAGCAAGACCAACACCCGTATTGCCACTAGATGGTTCGATAATAACGGTATCTTTTTTCAGGATTCCATTATCTTCTGCATCTGTTATCATAGAAAACGCTATCCTATCTTTTACACTACCTAATGGATTAAAATATTCTAATTTAAGAAGTAAATCTGAGTTCTCTATTTTAGCTAATTGTAGAAATTTTGTTGGATGTAAAATCGGAGTATTACCAATTAAATCAGTTAGATTATTTACTATCACATTCATTTTTCCCTCCCTTGATACTGCACTTGTTTTGTAGCAAATTTATTGCAGTACCTTATATGAACAATTTTTCAAGTTATCATATTTGACTTGTAGCTGTAAGACGCTACAAATTAATAAAGTTCAACATCTTTTATATTGTCACTTATATCTTCATGATACCAAGAATCACTTAACGGTAATGTAACATTGGCAGAAATGTTTTTCGAAAAATTCGTATTCTTTAGTACTCTAACAGCTTTTCTAGCTAATTCAAAAGCTCCCGAATACCCCATATAATTAAAAGATTGACCAAATAGCGGTAAATTTGGTATACCCAGCTTAGTTACCCAACCATTTGCACCTGCGTGACCAACGTAAAGATCAGGTTTTAACCTCTTTAAGAGATTCAATTCTTCAGCTGGTTGACCAGCTGCCACATCAATTATTAATTCTTGATCATCCATATTTTCTAATATCTCATCAACAAAACGATCTACATTGTGAGATTTTACACCTAATAAATTCATCCCAAGGGAATAATAAAATTCCGCAGTAGTAAGTATTCTTGTTTCACCACCACCAACAAAGATACTTTTACCCTTAAGCTCTTTTTTAAAGGGTTCTAAAGCATAATTTAATTCTTTATTTTCAAATGCAATCAATTTTTCTGCTTCGTCTTCTAAATGAAAATAACTTGCAATACGTCTAATCCATTGATTCGTATTTTTAATTCCAATTGGTAGAGTATCAATGATATAATCGGTTCCAAACCGCTCTTTTAAATGTCCTAATAAATAGTCATCATGTGTTGCACAAATACTAACATTTAATGCAGCCTCTCCAATATGAGCAATATCATCAATAGAGGAATGCAATGGTAATACCTTTGGAATTAAACCTAATGCACTTACTAATCTTGATAGTTCAACTTCATCTCCATTACTGTTAGAACCAACATTAAAGATATTAACGGTTTTACTGATTCGATATTCTTCTTTCTCATCTAATTCAACTTTTGGTATAGCACTCTCATAACGTTTCGGTGGTTCCACTAAGTGTCTTAGGACACCATGGTAAGCTGAATCATACCCAGAGGCTACATATTTACTTTTAAATCCTTCACAATGAACCGGAACAATTTTTGCAGAGATTTGATTCGATAATTCAGTTACTAAAGAATCAATATCATCGCCTATAATTCCAGGAACACATCCATTTGCGATAACAATTGCTTCTGGATGATATTCTTTTTCAGCGTACAGAATTGCTTTTCTTAGTTTATCGATTCCACCTTGAACTACATCTAACTCATCCATATTGGTATGGAGCCATATGAATTCTTCATCTACTTTTCCTTTGGAAGCTCGCATTGTTTTTCTTAGTCCACCAGATCCTACGAAATTTGAGCAACAACCTAATGGAGAGTGTATTATCATAACAACATTCGTCAAACTACTAACAATACCTACTGCAAGTGTTAATTGACATCCGCCACTTTGTGAAAATTTCCTGTTTTGCAGTTGAGCACAACCTGTTTTCATCCCCTCTTGTAATTGTCTGCAAGAACCACAGAAGGCAGAACATGAACCAATTCTTTCTTCTCTAGTAGGTGGAGCTTGTGCAGATACAAAATGATAGGATAAACTTTCCGCATAATTCGCCATACTAAATCCAACCTTTCTTTTTATTATCTGGCAGCTACTAATACTGAAATCAAATCTTCAATTAAAGTAAGACCACCACGAAAACCTGAATACCCTTTATTTAAAACAACTCGATTACTAACTGGAAACGCTATTTGCAAAAAACCAGCTCCTAATTTTTCAGATAGGCCCCTTTCAATTCCACTACCAATCACAAATGCAGGACTTAAGGCATCATAATATTTTTGATTGCTGTTATATGGCCAACTTTCTCTTATTTCATTTATTAAATCTCCTGCATTTTGTATAAATCGTATAAATGGTTTTGACTCAGATGTTAAGGAATTAAATTTATTTTGATAGCTATCTTGATCTATATCCGATTCGATATCATTAATTGAAGTTAGATATGGTATCCAGCCTATGTCATCACTAATAAATCTAGTAAGTGAATACGCATAATAGCTATCTGCAACCACAATTCCATACCTTTGAAAATCTGTATCTGCATAGATATCTACAATTCGTTCAAGGAAAGAATAATAAACTTTTTTCTCTTGTTTTATAACATCATTAATAATTTCTTGATCAATACCAAGCTCTTTTCCTATCCGATGTAAAAATTCAGTTGTCCCTGTTGGACCAATTGGTATATCTGCTAAAATATATGGTATCTGATGAAGCTGCTTAAATAATTTTGCAGGTTCAAGACCTGCTTGTTCTGAAAATACTATATTTAAAGCTGCATTTCCATAAGTTCGTATTGCTGAAACGCTTTCCCCAGTTCCAAAAAAAGTATTTACTTTAATACCAATCAAACCTAATAAGCGTTTCATTTCATCCAAATTCCCACGATAAAACACATCATGGCCCGGAACAACACCAAGAATATTTACTGTTTTTTTATCTTTGTTTTCTGAGTTTTCTATGACTTCTGAAATAATAGCATTTAAGACAGCGTCATAGCCTTTGAAGGTATTACCTAAAAACCCTGGTGTATTTGCTCCAATCACATTCTTATCTTTATATTTCTTTGCGACACCTACCGCATCATCTCCTATTATTTCGACCTGACATCCCGTGACCACAATATATAAATCTCCGTCAAGTATTCGAATGGAATGTTCAATTTGTTCGTCAAGTCTGTCTTCACCACCAAAAACTATGTTATTCTCAGCTATATTAGATGTTGGAATCATTGTTCCACCACAATAACCTGTTCCACGATATCCAGCTGCTAAATTATAAGTACCAGATAAAGCTGACGAACAACCACCTGCTGCATGCACAATTGGTATTACTCTTGGAATACCTGCGATCGTGGTTAATGCCCCTCCTAAAGCACATGAAAATTTTGCCCGTTCAATAAATTCTGCCAAAATAACGCCTCCATTCTATCTAAAAATGTATAATCATAACCTAATTCGTTATATTTTTTATTCGATACAACTCATTTCTTTCTATTTGAACTACCTTACCCTCATGTATTACAAACTTTACGGAACCCTGTTCTAGAAATAACAAGCGCCTTAAGTATTCTTCTGTTTCTGAAATCGCAAATATGTCTTCCTTTCTTTTATTCTCTTTCAAAAGAAACACCACCTTTTAAATTTAAATACCTGCTTGATTTCCACCAAGCACAACACCACTTTCTAATTGTAATAATTGATTTCCCCAAGAAGCTGCCCATTCTCTTAGTTCTGTTACTCCCATTGGAGATGGTATAGCTGATTTCTCGTGTTCTGCAATACGAATTGCTAGCTCTGTATAAATTTTAGCTTGTGCGGACTCTGGCGCAGCTTCAATTGTTGTCTTACCTTGTAACTCACTTTGCGTAACAGTAACTGACCGTGGCACATATTGCATAATCTGAGTATTGGTTCGTGCTGCAAAATCATCTATAATATCTTTTGAATATGGTTGGTTTATAGAATTCGCAATTACACCACCTAATAAAGCACCACCTGCATTGGAGTATTTTTGTATTCCCCGGAACAAATTATTGGATGCATATACACTCATAAAATCTGCGGATGAAACAGTAAATACATGCTCTGCAATTCCTTCCCGTATTGGTACTGCAAATCCCCCACAAACAACATCTCCAAGAACATCATAAATTACAAAATCGATATTTAAATCTTCAAAAACATGTTGTTGTTTAAATAACTGAACCGCTGTTATAATACCGCGACCAGCACATCCAACACCAGGAGCTGGCCCACCTGCTTCCACACAGTAGATACCATTATAACCTTCAAATAATACTTCACTTGCTTTAATCGTACTTTTTTCACGTAACGTATCAAGAACAGTGGGTATATATTCACCGTTTCTTAACGTATTCGTAGAATCACTCTTTGGGTCACATCCGAATTGCATTACTTTATAGCCTAATTTTGATAATGCAGCACTGATATTTGATGTAGTTGTAGATTTACCAATTCCTCCTTTTCCATAGATAGCGATTTGTTTTATTTTTTTAGCCATTTACTACTTCTCCTTTATTCAATAAATTATTTAACGCATCCTTTATGTAGCCCTTGTACTCATATACATGAATCTGATTATCGTCCAATATCTTTTTAGCACCTCCACCTATTTGATTAACGATAACGGTATTACAATCTTTAATACATTCAATTACTTCCAAAATCGCTTCCATCGTATGTTCTCTCCCATTACAAGGGGGTATCACTTCCCGATTGCCAACAAAGAAAAAGTCATCTTTTTTTATTTCTACAATACTGTAATTTCTGCAATGCCCAAAATGATCTGTTACTACTTTACCGTCTTTTGTTGCTATTGCTATACGTTTTGCCATTTAAAACCTCCTTACTAACATTCATTACAAAATGTGATATTAAAAATAGAATAGTTGATCCAATTAATTTACCCGTGTGAGAATGTTTCTTTTAAGGTAAAACCTTTATACACCTGATCACTTACTTCTAATTTTCCTGGTATCCCTATTGCATCAGCACGACATCGCTTACAATGTCGAAACACATCAATATATTTTTCTGCCTCTCTTCTAGCTTTATCAATATCAATACACTCTGGAGCTTTACAGTTTATTAGTTTATGTTGTGGAATTAATGGAATGATATTGTACATTGAGGCTCCTGCTTCTTGAATAGCTTTTGCAATGTCTTTGATATGGTCCTTATTTATTTCTTTAATTAAAACCGTATTAACTTTTATCGTGATACCTTGTTTTGAAACTTTCTTTATACCTTGTAATTGATTTTGTATTAAAATTTCAGCAGCTTCTTTACCGTCATAAATTTGACCATGATACAATATCTTAGATACAATTTTTGATTGTATATTCGAATCAACTGCATTTACCGTTACAGTTAAGGTATCAATACCAAGTTCAATTAGTTCGTCTGCTCTTTCATGTAGTAACAATCCATTTGTACTCATACATTTTAGGAGATTTGGAAATCTATCCTTTATTAATCGGAATGTTTCAATTGCTTTATTTGATGCTAAAGTATCTCCTGGTCCTGCAATTCCTGCTACGGTTATATCTGGGCAAAGCTCTAAAGATTTTTCAATTACATCTAAAGCTTCACTTGGTTCTAATATTATTGCAGTGACACCTGGTCGATTCTCATAATCATTTATTTTACGATCACAAAAATTACATTGGATATTACAATTTGGACAAACCGGTAAATGGATTCTTCCTTTATTCTTAACACTGCCAAAACAAGGGTGTAATTCTTTTACTAAATTCTTGTCATTCATTTTGCCACTCCTTTTTTGTGGATTAAAAAACAAAAAGAGGCTTTAAAAAACGTAAATAATTACGTAATTTAAAACCTCTATTTGTATAGTCAGTTTAATAATTCCATATTCAATTTTAATTCATAGTAATTGTATCGACTTACTAGTATTTAATTTATTTGCATTATACTACCTGTTTTATCTTATGTCAATATCTAATTTTAAAATCATAATAAAAATTTATCAATGTAACTTATAAACTAATTATTAAATTATATCATATAACTAATTGAATTTATCTAATTAAAACTTTTCATTGTAACTAATTGAATTTATCTAATTTAAAATCTTTTCATTTTAACTAATTGAATTTATCTAATGATAATCTTTTCATTGTAACTAATTGAAATTATCTAATTAAAATCTTCTCATTGTACTAATTGGATTTATCTAATTAAAACTTTTCATTGTACTAATTGAATTTATCTAATTAAAACTTTTCATTGTAACTAAATAAATTTAACTAATTAAAATCTTATCATTGTAAATAATTAAAAATTTAACAAATCAACTCTTACTTTAACCTTATTTTTTCATTTTTCTCTATCTGAACAATTTTACCATCTTGGATGGAAATTACGATGGATCCGTATTGGATGGAATTTATAAATTCCATTATTTTATGTATATCTTTTTCATTTATCTGATGTTTAACTACCGGATTCCCCTTTTTCTCTTCCATCAACTTTCACCTCTCATACACATTTCATACTAAACAAATATGATTTATATGTTTTCTTGTTGATAGTATATGTTCAATTACTTACTTTGTCAATAGTTTTACAAAGTAATTTTTATACTTCGTTCAGTATTACATATTCCACATTTTACTTCATTTATTACATTATAATCTTTTTATAATAATTTAGTCCTTTTTGGGAATTTATGAAAGAATAACCACATTTCTGATAAAAAGTATTGGTTCTTATATTTTGTTGTGGTGTATCCAATTGCCATTCATGTATAGGTTCATACAACTTCTCTAAATAATTTAAAACATATTGACCAATTCCAAAGTTTTGATATTTTGGATCTATAAACATTCTTTGTAAATAGATTGAATTCTCTTTTTGTGATATAATAACTCCACCAATCGTGGTAAAATCATGAAGCTTTATCTTATAATAATCATTATTACGAATCATCATGGAATTTACCTTTTCTGATGCATAACCACCTGGTCCACCATTCTCTTTTCCCATAAATCTCTTCGAATCGTCGTCAAAAGCTTTCTTTGAAATATGTACAAGTGCCTTATTGTCAGCCACGTTTGCGCGATCGATTATAAGTAGTGTTAAGTCCATGTTATACCCCTATCTTGTTTCCTTTTTATTAATGGCTTTAAGAATCATTTCGAATCTTGATTTATTATACATTTAACGAAGCAAAAATCTCTAAATAATTCATTATCCTAGCTTTAGGATAACATTTTTCTAATACACCAAACTCAGGATCGTAAAAAATTCCCTTGTAATAAACTGCCCAATGACTATAACCAGGTAATAATAATTTTAATAAGCATAAATCAGGTAATATTGTCTCTGGTTGATATTTAGTCATTGTCTTCGTATGCTGAATTCCATAATGGTTTAAAGCAGTTGATAGTTCTTTTTTTGAGGTGCCCTTATCATTGTTTATTAATTCTATAACCTCATCTACGGTTACTCCTGCTAACATAGCAACACATGCTTGTCCACACAGATAATCTGTTGGTTGTTTTATATACTTTATTTCCATTCTTACCGTTCTCCTTTGTTATATATATTTTAATTAATGCGAATCAATATAACTTGTCAAACTTAATATACAATTTTCTTTTTTTGCTTCAATTGCCCTTATGGGTAAAATTCAACTAAAAATACGTTTATATTGTATAAAATTAAATCAATCTTTGATGTGTCGTAATTGTATATATAAGTCTTTATTCGTTCGTTAACGTTACAACTATTAATTCAGGTCGATTAAAAATACGTATTGGAATAACACTATTACCTAATCCACGACTTACTAGCATTGTTGTGTTTTGTTCACGATATAAACCACTTGTATATGTCGGGTTAAAACCTTGATTAGGTGCATATAATCCACCAATAAAAGGTAATCGAAACTGACCTCCATGTGCATGCCCACTAAATACAATATCAAAGTTCTTATTTGCATAATTACTAATAAGTTCAGGACGGTGCGATAAAAGAATACTAAAGTCAGTGGTTACATTATTAGCGAGCATTGAGAGTGTCTCATCTACATTATCTGTTGATCGTTCGCTAGTAGTCATAAAATTAGGATCCATCATACCAACAATACTTATTTTATCATCACCTTTTTTTATAGTAATACTTTCATTATCAAGAACAGTTACACCAAGTTGTAACAACTTGTCTTTTATGGCTGCATACACTTCACTCCATCGTTCGTGATTTCCAGTTACATAAAAAACAGGTGCAATCGTAACAGCTTGTTTGACATAATCCATTGCTACTTCAATATTTAATCTATGACTATCTACTAAATCCCCTGTAATTACAATTATATCAGGTTTACTTTTTTTTGTTTTTGCTATAAGTTTGGATTGATTTTTACCAAAGTTCTTATTGTGTAAATCAGAAACGTGTAATATCTTAAAACCCTGAAATGATTTTGGTATTTTAACATTTTGATAATTAACGTAATTTACTTCTATACTATTATTTTGCCAATAAAAAAAACATAGTAGCAATATTATAATACTTATAAGAATAATAAAATATTTTTTTTGAATACTTATACCTTTTCGCACGTTGCCTCCTACACTTTAATTGATTAATAAGTAAAGTTTAGGAATATTCTACCATATTATTCAAGGAACTTCAATTTAAAGCAAACATTTGCTTATATCAAAAAAAGCATCTATAGACAATAGTCTAACAGATGCCTTTTAATATTAATCACTTTCACTCATAGGTTATGTTTCACAGTATGTATGATATCTACTTAGTTTTGCTTTCTTTAATACAAATCTCTCACCAATATATGAGAGTTATCTAAGTGTTTTAATATTATACTTACCCATCAACCCTTATATCCAATTTATTTAAACTTACATCGATTACACAACCTACCACTCTTTATTTTCGCCCCACAACTTTCGCATTCAAACCATGCTGTTTTCGAATCATCGGAAAATTCCAATCTTTCTTCCCTAATCCATTCAAGTAGTTTCATTGGAGTTGTATCATTAGCATCAGCTATTTGTACTAAAGTAGCCTTAGGATGAGCCATTATATAATCTTTCACTTCTCTAAATTTAATCTCTTCTTCAGTAACTAATGGACGTAATAAATTCGATGTTTCTGTTTTTTGTAGCTCTTTCTCTTCTTTTGGGATTAATTTCATGCAGTCTGGACAAATTTCTGGTCCATATATATATTTAAATAATCGTTTACAATTTTTACAAACCTTAACATTCATATAATATCTCCCTTGCAGTTTATTAGTGCTATTATAACATAATTCTGCAAAAATAGACAATTTATATCTTTCTTATTCTAAAATGCTCCAAGTTCCCTTTTCTAAAAATTGATTTGCACTATTCGTAGCACTTTCAATGATATCATCTGAATAACCCATTACACCTAACAGTTTAATTGCATTTCTAGAGATAGCTCTACCACTGAAAAGCTTATAATCAAATAATATATTATTATCTACTATTTGCTCTTGGAAATGATAATTCGAATAATATTTCTCTAAAATATGAGTTAATTCAATGTCATGGGTTGCTGCAAAACACAATGCATTTCCCTTAGAAAAACTATATAAAATCTGTGATGATGCCGCGATACGTTCTAAGGTATTGGTTCCACGTAATACTTCATCTACGAAACACAGAATAGGATTTTGGTCGTTTAGACGGTCTAATATACGCTTTAGTGATTTAATCTCAACGATATAATAACTTTCTTTGCTAAAGATATTATCTTGCAATGCCATAGATGAGGCAACTTGGAAGAAAGATGCCTTGTAACTTTTACATAGTGAGGTGTATATAGTTTGGGATAAAATCGCATTGATTGCCAATGTCTTAATAAATGTAGATTTACCAGATGCATTAGAACCAGTTATTAAAACACATCTGTCTTCAGCTATAGAATTAGTTATAGGCTCTTCTATCATAGGATGATATAATTCTTCAACTTTTAAAAATGGTTTAGCTGCACGTGATAGTTCAGGGATACAATAATAATCTAACATGGTTCGAAAGGACGCAATTGATATCATACTATCAAGTTTTCCTATGCTTACAAACATTTCATTTAAGAGTTCGCGATTTTTTTTAAAACTAATTAACATTGAATTAAATTTAATTAAATCACTATGAAATAACATTCTTTCATAATCTAAAATTATATCAGCCATGTCGCCATTTGGATTTTTGCCTGCTACAACTCTTGAGCCTTTTTTAAATCCTGCAAAAGCTTTGCTTGCTTTTTCGAGCTGATCAGTATAAGGTTTTATTTCATCAATATTTAACTTTGTAACTTCTTTGATACAATTTAATAAGCGAATAAGATAGGAACATACTGAAAAATATGCTTCAATCTGTCCTTTGCGTTTATAATATTTAAAAATATTATTAGCAACCATAATAAAAGTTAATAGTCCACCAATTGCTGGATTAAATGGAATTAATAAAATAGAAAAAATTAAACCACCTGCCATAATATAATGTGATAGGCTGCTTTCTGCACCAAGAAAATCTAGACGATTGATGTATTCATGAACGGACACATTTCGCAACTTACCCATACTTTTTAAGGCAATTTGTAATTCCAATCTTTTTTCTGGATTATTCTGAAAAAATTCAATAAGTCGATTTCTCTCTAATAATTCCTTTTCATCGTATTGTAATTTTCGTAAAATGGAATATAAGTATTCTTCACCAATAGCACTACTAGTATTATTAATAAGCATAAATACTTGATCCATATCAATGTCATTCCAAGTAATATCATCAACATCATGTAACTCGTCCTTAATTGATCTATAATAGCTAGTTAATGATTTTAACTCTTCAGGAGTATATTCTTCTTCTGGAATCTGTCCCCATTCTCTTTTTAATTTTTGAATTAATTTAATTCGGTTATTTTTCTTGTCATAGATAGCCTTAACAATAAAAGCTAAAATTAATAAAACTATAATTACTACAAATTCCATAACTCTCCTTACCGTCTTACTAAGACTTTCATTTATCCCACCAATTTCCAAGTGTTTTAAACATTATAATTTTAATACTTACATATGTCAATAAATCAAGGATAATTTAATTTGATCTTAATAAAAAGAGACTGTCAATCAAATTGACAATCTCTTTATTCAAGTATTATTATTATCTTTTTTATATTGATTAATCACTAATAATTCTAACTGCCTTAATTGGAGTTCTGTAATACATATTAGAAATCTTAATGCCTGTTCTTGGAGTACTAGCATGAATTACTTGACCATTACCAATATACATTGCAACATGATTAATATAACTTCCGCTACCGTAGAATACCAAATCACCAGGTCTTACATTGGATGAACTGATTGTCGTACCAATAGTTGCTTGGCTTCTGGAAACACGTGGTATTGAATATCCAAAATGAGAATAAATTGCTCTGGTAAATCCGGAACAGTCAACACCATTCGTTAAGCTATCACCACCCCAAACATATGGGTTACCTAAATATTGTTTTGCAAAAGCCACCATGCTAGCTCTAACACCGGATACGCCTGATGTCAATTCTTCATTTGTTACAGCTTTCTTTAATTCATAGGATAACTTAATATATTGTCTTGCCACATAACCTTGATCAGCATCAATACTAACTTTAACCCAATCGGTACCAACTTCTAAAACTTCCATTTCTTCATCTCTTGGGACGCTGGTTACAACGCCAGATAAAAGACTTTCTTCAGTTCGAATATTTAATGCATCTGTATTAACAGTAGCCACTAAACTTCCAACTTTTTTGGCCATTTTTACAGCCTTATCACCAGTGATTAAGTATGAACTCATAACATATCCAGTTACTTTTCCTGATTTAATTTTTGCCCATCCATTTTTATCAATATCTAATATAGTACATCCAGCATCTTTTGGTAACTTACCAATAATTGATTGATCTTCGCCTGGACCTTTTCTAATATTTAAATGATTTTCGACGTTTGCTATACCTAAATTATTATAATCATAAGCAGCTACACTGGATTCTAAAGCAGCTATTGTTATCTCTGAAGATGCTGCAACATCACCTGACTTATAATATTTATCTAAAGTAACAGTTATACCTGCAACTGGTTCTTCAGCAGCTACCGTCGCAGCTCTTGAATATTCTGAATTAAATGTTAACAAAGCAGTACCAGCAACACAAAGGCATGAAATCTTGAGAAGCTTTTTGTTTACTTGTTTCATTTGGTTCCTCCTGCGGTTTTTCATTTAATATGTACTTGTTACAACATTAAGATAAGTTGTTACAAATGTATTAAATTTATTTCTAACTTATTATAGCAACAGTTCATAAATTTGTCAACTATGTGTCAAACATTATTTGTAAAATAGTAAAAATTCATAAAACCATATGAAATATCAGGTAATTCTTATAAAATAAGCTTTTAATTCATTCACAATCTGTAGAATACTTTATTTTTTTTGTTACCAATTGCCAAAGAAAATTTTACCTGTCATTTTTCTTCATACAATTGCTTCCATTCATTATTATAATGATTTCATAAAAAAACCCATTGTTTGTCATTAATCGCAACAAACAATGGGTTTCTATAGGTTATATTTATACGTTCCATCTGCAGTTCTTTCATTAAATAATGATACAAATAATTCCGCCATTACTGTCATTTATTATCTTTTGCATCGTTTCTTGTAATTTCATCTGACTTTCATCCGTCATCTTACTAATTTTATTATTAATTCCATCATCAACTAACTGTTTGATGGATTTACCATAGATATTAGTTTCCCATATACCTTCTGGATTCTCAGAAGCATTTTTCTTGATATAATTAATCAGATCGTTTGCTTGATCCTCAGAACCAACAATTGGTGCGATTTCAGTTTCGATATTAGCTTTGATCATGTGGATGGATGGTGCACTTGCCTTAATCTTAACACCATATTTATTACCATGTTTCATGATTTCAGGATCTTCTACTGTTATCTCATCCCTTGTAGGATTAACTACACCATAGCCTCTGGAACGAACGGCATCGCAGGCATCACTAACTTTACGATATTCATTTTTCATATTAGCTAATTCTTTTATTGTACTGATTAATTGATATTCATCTGTAATTGGTACTCCGATAAGATCACTTAATATATTATAATAGTAAGTATCATCAAATTCTACATTGACTTTGACCATACCATTTTCCATTTCAATCTTATCAATTTTAAATTTCTTTACAAATTTGCTGTCTGTTAGTAAGTTATCTGCTCTTGCATCACGGATTAAAGAGATACGTTTCATTAATTGCTTGATAGATTCAAGTAAATCCTGCTTTAACCAATGATCATCCGGTAACATTTCTGCCCATTTTGGCATGTAGAAGTTAATTTCGGATACTGGAAATACAGATAATATATTGGACATAATTCGATGAATATCATCTTTTTTCAATTGTTCACAATTAACTGGCATAACTGTAACATTATATTTAGCTGCTATATCATTTGCCAGATTAAGTGTACTTTCAGAATAAGGTTTGTTTGTATTTAACAATACAATGAATGGTTTCTTTAATTTCTTTAATTCAGCAATTGTTTTTTCTTCAGCTGGTATGTAATTATCTCTTGGTAAATCGCCAAAACTACCATCGGTAGTTACAACAATTCCAATTGTTGAGTGGTCATTAATTACTTTTTGAGTTCCTATTTCAGCTGCTTGGGTAAAAGGTATCTCATAATCGAACCATGGTGTCTTTACTAAACGTTCTTGTTCATTTTCAATATGTCCGGATGCCCCATCAACCATGTAGCCAACACAATCTATAAGACGGATATTCACCTTAACATCATCACCTAATTGAATTTCAGCTGCTTCTTTCGGGATGAACTTTGGTTCCGTTGTCATGATTGTTTTTCCTGCTGCACTTTGGGGTAATTCATCAATGGCTCTTTCTTTGTTGTGAACATCTTGGATATTAGGGATTACTAACAAATCCATAAATCGTTTAATAAAGGTTGATTTTCCCGTTCTAACCGGCCCCACCACACCTATGTATATGTCACCGCCTGTCCTAGCCTTAATATCATTGTAAACATCGTATATTTGATTAGATAAGTCAAGTGACGAAAATTGCTCCAACATATGCCATCCTCCTTTCGGTTATAATTAAGCATATGCTAGAGTAATAATTTTCATGACTAGGTTTTATATTTTATCTCATTAATTATATTTTGATGACACATAATTTAAACTTTTAAATTGAAATTGAACGTATTTTAAAAACTATATCCTATTATAAATTGTTACAAGGAATAGTTATATACCCAGTAACATTTCATCTAATCTATTTCTTATATTAGGATTATTGTTAACTGGCTGATTTTTAGTATCATAATACTCGAAGGTGTTTATTATTTCAACCTCAAGATCTGTTAGTGTTTTTACCATACTATCCACTGTAAAACCCATCGAGTTTTTTAATTTTCCTCTACATACTCCAACTACAACTGCTTTTTTATTCGGTAATAACCGACTTCTACAACCATCACTATAATCATTTAAACAAAAGGTTCGATCAAGTAATGCTTTCATTTGTGCAGTTACATTATAATTGTATGTAGGTGACGCTAATATAAATCCATCTGCAATTTTCATGTGATTAATTATATTGGAAATGTCATCGTTAATAATACAAGTTCCTGTTTTAATGCAACATTCACAACCAGAACAAGTCGTAATATTTTTGCTATCTAAAATATATTTGGTAACGGTTATATTCTTATTTTTTAAAGTTTGAGTAAGATAATCCACAATTAAGTCAGTATTTTCTCCAATTCTTGGACTACCAACTACAGCGATCCAATTTTGATTCATAATGAGACTCCTTTCATGTCATGTTCATTCATACACATAATGTTTCAAATACGTATCAATTACAATATTCATTAAAATAGAATAAACTAGTTTTTAAAATAGATAATCATAAAAAGAATACCCTAAAATTTTAATATATTTTAGGGTATTTGGCTATTCACTTAAATGTATTTGATTAATTCTACTTATCCCATTTTAGTTCAGAATATTCTCTTCTCTTATCTCTTAATAATAAATCAGATACTGCTTCTTCTGCTGATTTATTCTCGAATAATACAAGATTGATTTGTTCTACGATTGGCATTTCAATTTCATATTTTTTTGCAAGTGCTAAAGCAGCTTTTGCTGAGAAAACACCCTCAACAATTTGTTTTACTTCATTCATTGCTTCTTCCATCGTAAGTCCTTGTCCAATTAAGACACCAGCATTACGGTTACGGCTGTGTTTACTCATACAAGTAACGAATAAGTCACCTACTCCAGAAAGTCCTGCGAACGTTTCCATCTTACCACCCATGGCAATACCTAGACGGCTTATTTCAGCAATACCTCTAGTCATAAGAGCTGCTTTTGTATTATCACCAAATCCTAAACCATCTGCGATACCAGCTGCAAGTGCTATAACATTCTTAATCGAACCACCAAGTTCAATGCCAATTACGTCCGGACTTGTATATACACGGAAACGGTCACTCATAAATATATCTTGAATCATAGATGCAGTTGCTTTGGAGTCCGCTCCAACTACACATGTGGTAGGTATACCTTTGCTAACTTCTTCTGCATGGCTTGGACCAGATAATACTGCAATATCAGCACCTGGAATTTCTTCTTTTAAAATCTCAGTAAGTGTTTCTAGTGTAGTTTCTTCAATACCTTTACCAACATTTACGATAATTTGTCCATCTTTGATATATGGTTTTGCTATTTGAGCTGTTTTTCTAACGAATGGAGAAGCTACAGCAAAAACGATTAAGTCAAAACCATCACATGCGCTTTTTAAATCATCTGTAATTGACACAGAATCAGGAAGTTTTACTCCTGGAAGTTTATCTTTTAATTCTCTTTCATTTTTTAAGATTTCAACTTCAGAAGCAAGAGCAGACCAAAGTGTTACTTCATGCCCATTGTTACCTAATAAAATTGCAATTGCAGTTCCCCAGGCACCTGCTCCTAAAATACTAACTTTTGACATTCCCAAATCCCTCCTATTTCTTCTCAATTTGTACTTTTTGTCCAATTTTATTTTCAGTTCCATTTAGTAATCTCTTTATATTAGAGCGATGCTTATAAAATGCTGATATGGTAAATACCAAACTTACAATAAGCATATGTATGTTGCCCGGATAGAGAATCAACATCCAAACCGGGAATAAAATGGATATAATTAATGATCCAAGTGATACATATCTTGTCGCAGCGGTAACAACTAAGAAAATTACAAATGCTACGATTCCTAATCTCCAATCAAATGCAAACATTACTCCACCTGTTGCGGCAATACCTTTACCACCTTTAAAATTTAACCAAACAGGAAAGTTATGGCCTAGTACTACACCTAGCCCAGTATAAAGAAGTAAAAGTTGTTCTAACATATCCTCTGTATTAACAATATAACGAACTAATAATATTGGGATTATAGCTTTTATTGCATCTCCAACGAACGTAAGTAACCCAGCTTTCCAACCTAATGTACGAAGTGCGTTGGTTGTACCTGCATTACCACTTCCATAATTACGAATATCAATATGATTTAATTTTCCAATTACATAACTAGTTGAAAAACATCCAAAACCATATCCCACAATTAAACAAATCAGTATTTTTAATAACATACTATTCTTTTTCCTTTCGCTCCCTTATGAAAAACTTCAATGACGTTCCAGCAAAACCAAATGCTTCCCGGATTTTATTTTCAATATATCTTGTAT
>JARBTX010000038.1 GCA_029239975.1 Anaerocolumna sp. | reverse complement strand
ACCACATATTGTCAGTGTTAGTTTTTCTGGTGTGCGTAGTGAAGTATTACTTCATGCTTTAGAAGAAAAAAATATCTATGTTTCTTCAGGTTCTGCATGTGCATCCAACCACCCTAGTTTAAGTGGTACTTTAAAAGCTATTGGAGTCAAAGATAATTTGTTAGATTCTACAATACGTTTTAGCTTTTCAGTGCTAACTACGATGGAAGAGATTGAATATACAATTGATGCATTAAAGACTTTAGTACCAACACTTAGAAGATTCAGAAGACAATAATATAAACAATTTAATTTTGAAATGACCGGATGAACCAAATGACAAGTTCATCATAAGAAAGGAATAATAAATGTATAATGCGTTTTTAATTAAATATGCTGAAATTGGAACAAAAGGAAAGAATAGATATATCTTTGAAAATGCCCTAAAAGATCATATCAAAAATAATTTAAAAGATTTAGGAGATTATCTTGTTACAAAAGAACAAGGTAGAATCTATGTTGAATGCCCAGATGGATACGATTATGAAGAAACAGTTGAAGCGATAAAATGCGTATTCGGTGTTGCTCAAATATGCCCTGTTGAAATTATAGATACAATTGAATGGGAACCACTTACTAAGGCAGTTGGGGATTATGTAGAAGCACAATATCCTGACAGAAATTTTACTTTTAAAATGGAAGCAAAAAGAAGTGATAAAAAATACCCAATGACTTCACCTGAAATATGTGTTGAGATGGGTGCTTATTTATTGAAACGTTTTCCTGAGTTAAAAGTAGATGTTCATAATCCTTCCGTTCGTATTATGGTTGAGGTAAGAAATAAATCTTATGTATATTCTGAGATTATTCCAGGCCCAGGTGGAATGCCAGTAGGTACAAACGGTAAAGCAATGTTATTATTATCCGGTGGTATTGATAGCCCAGTTGCTGGTTATATGATTGCAAAAAGAGGTGTTACCATTGATGCGGTTTATTTCCACGCGCCACCATATACAAGTGAGAGAGCAAAGCAAAAGGTTGTGGATTTGGCTAAGTTAATTTCTAAATACACAGGACCAATTCGTTTAAACATCATTAATTTTACAGATATACAATTATATATCTATGAAAAATGCCCACATGAAGAATTAACCATAATTATGCGAAGATACATGATGAGAATTGCTGAGAAAATAGCTCTTGATTCAGGGTGTCTTGGATTGATAACTGGAGAAAGTATTGGTCAAGTTGCAAGTCAAACGTTACATAGCTTGGCATCAACCAATGAAGTATGTACGTTACCTGTATATCGTCCTTTGATTGCATTTGATAAGCAAGATATAGTAGATATATCAGAAAAGATTAATACTTATGAGACATCTATATTACCATTTGAGGATTGTTGTACAATCTTCGTTGCAAAACATCCAGTAACAAAACCAAACTTAAAGGTAATCAGACATTCTGAAAGAAGTCTTGAAGAAAAGATAGAAGAGATGGTACAAGTTGCCCTAGATTCAAAAGAAGTTGTTATGGTAATGTAGTAAGCTATATACTTCAAAACTCGCAAGGTTAGAGTCGTTTACTATTAGTAAAAATCTATGAAAAAAGCGGCATTTATATAAGTGCCGCTTTTTATCTTAAGGATAGGATGTACAAAAATAAAGAGGATACATACGTATCCCCCAATAAGTAACCTTAATATTATTTATTCAACGATATAAGGTTTTAATATACCAAGAATTCTATCAACGCTATCTTCGCTATGGATGTTTAAATCAATCGGTTTTGATAAATCTAAACTGAAGATACCCATAATGGATTTTGCATCAATTACGTATCTGCCGGATACTAAATCGAAATCGGAATCAAATTTAGTTACGTCATTTACAAAAGATTTTACCTTATCAATTGAATTGAGAGAGATTTTCACTGTTTTCATAATAACTCCTCCTTTTACCAAAATTTTAAGACAGTATTTACTATCTTTGTTACAAGTATATACTACATTTTAGCAATTTAAAAGTCAATATACAAAGTTAATAAAAAATAAATCTTGGTAGGACACTTTTCACGAAAATGCGAGATATTTTTGAATTTTATTCACTTCTTAGACGGTAAAATTAAGAGTAATCAACTCATAGTATGAAAATAATAGTATTGATGTTTCGTTATACCTAAGTTGATATGTAAAGAAAGGAATTAAATGAATATGATAAATAATTTGGAATTAAATTGTAAATCAGTTGCCTTTTTGACGCTGGGATGCAAGGTAAATTCTTATGAAACAGAAGCTATGCAAAAGTTATTTGAAAATGAAGGATATAATATTGTAGATTTTGCAGAGCGTGCTGATATATATGTAGTTAATACGTGCACGGTAACAAATATCGCAGATCGTAAATCACGCCAAATGTTACATAAGGCAAGAAAGATGAATGAAAATGCTATTGTAGTTGCAGTGGGTTGTTATGTACAAGCTGCAAAGGATACATTAGAGCAGGATGATGCGATTGATATCGTTATTGGAAATAATAAAAAGAAAGATATCATTCAAATATTAAATGAATATATGGACGGTTATCAATTAGAAGAAGATGCCGTCATTGATATTAGTTTAGAATCAGAATATGAAGCACTTAGTATTGAATCCGTTGCTGAAAAAACAAGAGCTTATATTAAAATTCAAGATGGTTGTAATCAATTTTGTTCCTACTGTATCATTCCTTATACAAGAGGTAGAGTAAGAAGTAGATCAATGGAATCTATCACTATGGAAGTGCATAATCTTGTAGAAAAAGGTTATAAGGAGATAGTACTAACTGGAATACATTTATCATCCTATGGAATTGATTTAGTCAAAAATGGAGTAGAGACAAGTTTACTTAGTTTAATCATTAGTTTAAATGAGATAGATGGATTAGAAAGAATTCGATTAGGCTCATTAGAACCAAGAATAATTACTGAAGAATTTGCTAAGACTTTATCTAGCAGTAATAAAATATGCCCACATTTTCACCTTTCATTGCAAAGTGGTTGTGATGAAACATTAAAAAGGATGAATCGAAGGTATAATACCGAAGAATTTTATGAGAAGTGCTTATTACTTAGAAAATATTTTCAAGATCCAGCAATCACCACTGATATAATTGTAGGGTTTCCTGGAGAAACAGACGAAGAGTTTAAGATTACTAAGGATTATTTAAGAAAAGTATCTTTTGCACAAATGCATGTCTTTAAATATTCAGTCCGAAAAGGAACAAAGGCAGAAACAATGCCTAACCAAGTGAAAGATGAAATAAAGCATACCAGAAGTAATGAATTAATCACTTTAGAAGAAGTTATGGAAAAAGAATATAAAGATCAGTTTATCGGTCAAACTCAATGGGTATTAATAGAAGAAAAAATTGAAATAGATGGTGTGAGTTACCAAATTGGACACAATGAAAGATATTTAAAAATGGCAATAAAATGTGAAAATGACTTAATAAATCAAATCATAAAAGGGAAGATTTTAGGATATTTGAATAAAGATATCATGTTCTGTGAAATAATGGATTGATATTTTTGAGGTTTTATATTAATATATATATATTAAATACAGTGCGAGTCGATTCATTCCTACATGTCTATAATAGATATTAGTAATAAGTCAAGATGTAAAGATAAAAGAAGGACGTGATGTTATGCAGGAATTTAATAATACACAATATTTTAGAGTACAAAAAGAAAAAGAAATATCAGTAAAAGAAATTATTTCTGCTGTTTATGATGCTATGACAGAAAAAGGTTATAATCCAGTGAATCAAATTGTTGGATACGTCATGTCAGGAGACCCAACTTACATAACCAACCATAAAGGTGCTAGAAGTTTGATTATGAAAGTTGAGCGTGATGAGATTTTAGAAGAATTATTGACTGATTATATCAATCATAATTTAAAGTATTAGTTGATAAGATTAAAACGAAATATGTTTTAAACATATCCCAAAACATATTATAGCAAAATTTATTAGGCAGGCAAGTTAAGTAATATATAAAATAATGGATTTATTTTATATATTACTAGGAGGACATATGAGAATAATGGGACTTGATTACGGTTCTGTAACAGTAGGTGTGGCTATTAGTGATGAATTACTAATTACAGCACAAGGTATTGAAACTATCCGTAGAAAGCATGAAACAAAATTAAGGCAGTCGTTGGCTAGAATTGAAGAATTAATCAAAGAATATAATGTAGACCGTATAGTCCTAGGATATCCCCATAAAATCAGAAGAATTTGCAGATGTTCTTAGAAGAAGAACTGGACTTGAAGTAATACTATGGGATGAAAGATTAACAACTGTTGCTGCACATCAGACTTTAATCTTAGGTGACGTAAGCAGACAAGATAGAGAAAAAGTAGTAGATAAATTGGCCGCTGTTTTAATATTACAAGGATATTTAGATTTTTTAAGTAACCAAAAACGAATACAAGAAGAGTTAAATAATATACAGGATGATGATGGGAGCCAAGAGTAATGGAACAGAAACAAAATAAAGTTGTTTTTACCACAGACAATAATGAACAGGTAGAATTTTATGTATTAGAACAAACAAAATTAAATGGCTTCACTTACCTTTTAGTAACCGATGCAGAAGACGAAGATGAAGAAGGAACTGCATATATACTAAAAGATCTCTCTACAGAAGACGATGATGCCGCGTTATACGATATCGTTGAAGATGAAAATGAACTAGATTTAATTGCTAAGATATTTGAAGAATTGCTAGATGATGTAGCGCTTGAAACAGAATAGTAAATTGTTAGAGTTGTATATTGAATTTTTCAGAAGTGTTTAAAAAAATATTATAGGAAGTTTATAACTAAAAGGATATTATAAAAGTATATTAAAAGAGTATATTAAAAAGGTAGATTAAAAGAGTATATTAAAAGAGTATATTAAAAAGGTAGATTAAAAGAGTATATTATAAAAGTATATTAAAAGAGTATATTCTAAAGTATATTAAAAAGTATATTATAAAAATATATTAATAATGCATATATAAAAATCTTATAAAAAGTTATATTATAAATGAATACTATATAAATATAATTATAAAAAGTATATTATAAAGAGCATATTATATAAGTATATTAAAAAAGCATATAAAAAAACATTTTATAAATGAATATTATAAAAGTATATTAATAAAATCATATTGTATAAGAGTATTATTAAAGAATATTCAAAGTAATCAAAAAGTATATTTTAAAATCGTAAAAGTTAAGCATATTAAAATGCATATTAGAAAACTAAAGGTAATAAAAGAGTAGTATAAAAATGTAGTATAAATGTATTATAAAAACGTATTATAAAAACGTAGTATAAACACGTAGTATAAAAACGTATTATGAAAATGTAGTATAAAAACTTATGATAAAAGAGTATTATAGAAAGCGTTTCATACAAGCGTATTATAAAACATATTGCTTATTATTTTAAATAATTATTTCTTAAAAAAAATAATTTAATGATAAATATAAATTTATAAATAGATAATCCAAAGATAATCAATTATGAAATCGTAAGTAAGAAAAGATATATTAATAGTATTGTAATTGAATAAAACAAAATAACAAAACAAACATAAAAAAAATAAATGAAGTATAAAAAAGTATATAATAAGTGCGAATTATTTCATTAGATTAATGATTTCAAAAGAGTACAGCTTAGCTGTATAGTGGAAAGGTGAATGTCATGCCTGACAATCAGGAACGATTTAAAAACGTGTTAAAACAGAATGGACTTAAAGTTACCACGCAGAGAATCAGCATACTTGAAGCGTTGGAAAGCAGACCAGATAAGCATTTGACTGCTGAAGAAATATATGAATGTGTAAAAGAAAACAGTCCAGACATAGGTTTGGCAACTGTTTATCGTACAATTCAATTATTAGCAGAGTTAAACCTTATTGACAAATTAAATTTAGGTGATGGATATGTACGTTATGAAATAGGCCATAGTGGTGCAAATGAAGATAGTACACACCACCATCATCATTTAATATGCCTGAATTGTGGAAGTGTATTAACGTTTCAAGGTGATTTATTAGAAGCCTTGGAAGAAAGAATCCAAAATGCTTTGGAATTCGAAGTAGTGGACCATGAAGTTAAGTTATTCGGGTATTGCAAGGAATGTCGTGAAGCAAGAATTGAAAAACATAATAATACAAATTGTTGAAATCGTATCTAATAAAATATCTTGTGCACTTTTAATATAATGGACATATATTACATAAACTAACCATTGGAGGTGCATTATTTGAAAGAAAATCAAGTAGAAAATAAGGGAGTTAAAATAATTCCTTTAGGCGGATTAGAACAAATTGGAATGAATATAACTGCATTTGAGTACGAAGACAGTATAATAGTAGTTGACTGTGGTTTATCTTTTCCAGAAGATGAAATGTTAGGAATTGATTTAGTTATTCCTGATGTAACTTATTTAAAAGAAAATATTAATAAAGTAAAAGGTTTTATAATTACACATGGTCATGAAGATCACATAGGTTCACTACCATATGTTTTAAAGGATATTAATGTTCCAATCTATGCAACAAAATTAACGATTGGAATCATTGAGAATAAATTAAAAGAGCATAATCTATTAAAATCTACAAAAAGAAAAGTAATAAAATATGGTCAATCCATTAATCTTGGATGTTTTCGAATAGAATTTATACGAACTAACCATAGTATAGCAGACGCAGCATCCCTTGCTATATTTACACCAGCGGGTATTATTGTTCACACTGGTGACTTCAAAGTAGATTATACTCCTGTTTTTGGTAGTGTTATTGATTTACCACGGTTTGGTGAACTTGGTAAAAAAGGTGTTTTAGCACTTTTATGTGATAGTACTAATGTTGAAAGACCAGGTTATACAATGTCAGAGCGTACAGTAGGTAAAACCTTTGACAATATATTTGCAGAAAATGCTAAGAATCGTATCATAGTTGCAACATTTGCTTCCAATGTTGATCGTGTTCAACAAATTATAAATTCTGCAGATAAGTATGGTAGAAAAGTTGTAATCGAAGGTAGAAGTATGGTAAATATTATTACCACTGCATCTGAATTAGGTTATTTAACAATACCAAATAATATTATGATTGATATTGAACAAATGAAAAATTATCCTGACGAGCAAATTGTTTTAATAACAACTGGAAGTCAAGGTGAAGCGATGGCTGCGTTACCAAGAATGGCTGCATCCATTCATAAAAAGATATCAATTAAACCAGGAGATACTGTAATATTCAGTTCAACACCGATTCCTGGCAATGAAAAACCAGTATTTAAAGTAATAAATGAACTATCTATGAAAGGCGCTAAAGTTATTTTCCAAGATACTCACGTATCTGGTCATGCGTGCCAAGAAGAAATAAAATTAATCTATGCGTTAACAAAACCAAAATATGCTATTCCTGTTCATGGTGAATATAGGCATTTGATTAAACATAGAGAGTTAGCTCAGACAATGGGGATACCAAAAGAGAACGTATTTGTAATCTCTTCTGGGGATGTTTTAGAATTATCAGAAGAACGTGCCGGCATTATTGGTAAAGTTCCAGCACAAGGAATATTAGTAGATGGACTTGGTGTTGGTGATGTAGGTAATATCGTTCTTCGTGACAGACAACATTTATCTGAGAATGGATTATTAATTGTTGTTGTAACATTAGAAAAATATACCAATCAGATTATGGCAGGGCCAGATATTGTATCAAGAGGTTTTGTATATGTGAGAGAATCCGAGAATTTAATGGATGAAGCAAGAATTGTTGTTAGTGATGCACTAGACAAATGCTTAAGTAGAAATACAACTGATTGGGGTAAAATGAAAACTGAAATCAAAGATTCCTTAAGTGATTATTTATGGAAGAAAACAAAGAGAAATCCAATGATTCTACCTATAATCATGGAAGTAGATTGATTATAAAAAGGAGAAAGTAAGTATGACTTCTAAGCCTACTACTGCACAATTAGTATTAAAGGTAACCAGCTTTATATTGCGTCTATTGTTAAATACCTTCTTTTATGTTATAGTAATTATACTAATAACAAGAGTTAGTAAGTTAACCTTTGACTTCTGTTATGAAATCTTCGGACAAGTAACATTACAAGAAGCACCTGGACGTGATGTTGAGATTCAAATTAAAAAAGGTGAATCTACCATGAATGTGGCAAGTAAGCTGGAAACAAATAGAGTAATAGGGAATAAATATTCCTTCTACGTGAAAGCTAAGCTTATGAAGCATACGATAATGCCAGGTACTTACACAGTAAATACTTCAATGACTTATGATGAGATATTTACCATTATAACAGTACCAAACAAAGAACCAGAAGATTCAGAGCAAGAGTCTAATACGAGTAAGTCAGATGATTCGGCACAATCAGATAAGACATCAGCGGATGAGACTGAATCAACTAATGATACGCAAGATGCTGATAACTAGAATAAATATAGTATTGAAATTCTTGTTGTTACGGTTGAATAAAAACATGAATTAATATTTATCATATAACTTTTTAAATGATTTATTGTAACAATTGATACAGATTTAAGAAGAAATAACGAATACAATAGAGGCGAACCGTAGCGTAATCCGCTGATGGTTCGCCCTTTATTCTGATAATAAGTCATGATATACAATCTCTAAAAGTAATAAAATTTACTATACTTTAATGTGGATTGTGTTTGGTGGCATGGAGGTTTATATGATTGTAGACGAAAGAATAACTGCATATATTAATTCCTTAGAAAAAGAGTTATCAAATGATTTAAGGGAATTAGAGAAAACAGCATTAGCAGAAGGGGTACCAATTATCAGAAAGGAAACTCAAACTTTTTTAAGATTCCTATTGAAGACGCTGAATCCAAAACGGATTCTAGAAGTAGGTGCAGCAGTAGGGTTTTCAGCACTGTTTATGAGTGAATGTATATCCGAACAAAGTACTATTACGACAATCGAAAAGATGCCATTAAGACTTGAAAAAGCCAAGAAAAACTTTTCTTTACTACCTGGTGGAAAAAAGATTACTCTATTAGAGGGTGATGCATTAGTTTTATTACAACAATTGGCCCAGAATAATAACAGTTATGACTTTGTTTTTATGGATGCTGCGAAAGCACAATATATGAATTTTCTACCAGAGATTATGAAAATGTTACCAGTTGGTAGTATATTAGTAACGGATAACGTTTTACAGGATGGAACGGTTGCAGAATCTCGGTTTGGAATTACGAGAAGAGATAGAACGATTCATACAAGAATGAGAGAGTATTTATATGCTTTAACACATATGGAAGAATTTGAATCTGCCGTTATCCCAGTTGGTGATGGAGTTTGCGTTAGTACACGAGTGAAGTAACACATAGAAAGGCATGGTGTAAATCATGAGAGAATACAAAAAACCGGAGTTATTAATTCCAGCAAGTAATTTAGAAGTTTTAAAAACAGCCATTATATATGGAGCAGATGCAGTGTATATTGGTGGTGAAATGTATGGATTAAGAGCAAAAGCGAAGAATTTTAGCTTAGAAGATATGAAAGCAGGTATTGAGTTTGCTCATTCTTATGGCAAGAGAGTATTTGTAACTGCTAATATTACAGCTCATAACGAAGATTTATCCGGTGTAAAAAAATACTTTGAAGAATTAAAAGAAATTGGTCCAGATGCAGTAATTATATCTGATCCTGGTGTATTTGAGATTGCAATGGAAGTACTTCCTGAGACAGAAATTCATATTAGCACACAAGCGAATAATGTAAACTATGGAACCTATCGTTTTTGGCATAGAATGGGTGCAAAAAGAGTTGTATCTGCAAGAGAATTATCCTTAGATGAAATTAAAGATATACGTAATAATATTCCTGATGAATTAGAAATCGAAACTTTTGTTCATGGAGCAATGTGTATCGCTTATTCTGGTAGATGCTTACTAAGCAACTATTTTACTGGTAGAGATGCAAACCGTGGTGCTTGTACACACTCCTGCCGTTGGAAGTATCATATTACTGAAGAAACTCGCCCAGGAGAATATTTACCAATCGAAGAAAACGAACGAGGAACCTATATTTTCAATTCTAAGGATTTATGTATGATTGAATATATTCCAGATCTTATTAATGCAGGTATTGATAGTTTTAAGATTGAAGGTAGAATGAAAACTGCTTTATATGTGGCTTCTGTTACTAGAACTTACCGTAAGGCAATTGATGACTTTTTTGAATCTCCATTTCTTTATGAAAAGAACATACCTTATTACAAAGAAGAAATATCAAAATGTACCTATAGACAATTTACTACTGGATTTTTCTTTGGTAAACCGAATGAAGAAGCTCAAATCTATGATAACAACACATATATTAAAGAGTATACTTTCTTAGGTATTATTGGAGGTAAAAACGAAGTTGGTCTTTATGAATTAGAACAAAGAAATAAATTCTCTGTAGGAGAAGAAATAGAAGTAATGAAACCAGATGGTAGAAATCTATTAGTTACTGTAAAAAAGATTACAGATGAAGATGGAAATGATATGGAAAGCTGTCCACATCCTCAGCAAAAAATCTTTGTTGATTTTGGTGTAGAAATGGATGTTTATGATTTACTAAGAAGAAAAGAATAGTATAAAATTACTAATATAGGTCATTCAGCTTGATGTTTTTAAGTTGAAGGGCCTTTTTTGCTATGATAGATTTCGATATAAAGTCATCTTAAACCTAAAAACTGTAAATTATCGAGTCGTTTTACATATAATAAAACATATATCTTACCGAGGTTTCTATATGTCTATCCATGTCGTTCAGCCAGGTGAAACAGTTCAATCAATAGCTGATGAGTATAATATTTCTGTTACAAGCTTAATTAGGGATAATGATATAACTAATCCAGATGCGCTTGTAGTCGGTCAAACATTAGTTATAGTAAATCCAGAACAAACCTATATAATTAAGGAAGGTGATACGTTAGAGAGTATAGCAGGTTCTTTTAATATTCCAGTTATGCAATTACTTAGGAATAATCCGTATATAACTGATTTTGGGTATCTGCCGATCGGTGATACATTAGTGATTAGTTATCAAACAAATGGACGTATTGCAACCAATGGTTATGCCATACCCAATATAAATAAATCAATATTACGTAAAACGTTACCTTATCTAACTTACCTTACTTTATATAATTATAGAGCTACCAGAGAGGGTGAGATTGTTTCGTATTTTGATGAAACGGAACTAATACAAATAGCAAAGGAATATGGAGTGGCACCCTTGATGCTAATTACAACTCTTACATCAACAGGTGAGGCTAATGTTGAGACTGGTTATGAAATATTACTGAATGAAGACATACAAGACAAACATATTAACAAAATGATTGAGATACTAAACTCCATGGGGTATTATGGGATAAATTTATCACTTCAATATTTAAGTATAATAAATGAAACGTTATATGAAGCATTTATTAAGAGAGTGTCGAATCGTATTCATGAAGCTGGATTTACAGTATTTTTAAATATCAATCCAAGAATTAGTTTTGAGAAAAACATTATTGAGTTTCAAAAAATTAATTATTCAAAAATTACCGAACCGGTAGAAGAAGTAACCTTTATGAACTTTGTGTGGGCATCTAATCTAGGACCACCATCTCCTGTTATATCCTATAATAACTTGAGTGCATTTTTGGATTATGCCGACGGGCTTATATCACCGAGTAAAATGAATGTTGGACTACAAACGTTTGGATACGATTGGGAATTACCTTATGTTGTTGGTTTTACTAGGGCGAATGAATTAACAGTAAATCAAGCTACTAATTTAGCATATAATGAAGAAGTTATTATACACTTTGATGAAGATTCTCAGACACCATTTTTCGAATATATATCCGAAGATAGATACAAACCAACAACCCATATTGTCTGGTTCATAGACGCTAGAATAATAGATTCTATTTTAAATTTGATTGAATCCGCTGGATATAATGGTATTAGTGTATGGAATATAGTGGATTACTATAGTGCACTTTGGTTGATGATTAATTCTCAATATAATATAGAAAAAATTACGAATATCTAGTTTAATATTACTAAAAATAATGTTTAATATAGTGTAATTTATGATTTTTGCAATGATTAAAAATGCCCTTATAAACACATAATTTTATGTATAATAAAACATTAGAAGAATATTCAATAATCCATTGATTTTTCTAAGTAAACGTGCTACAATGTAACCCGATTATTATATTTAGAAAGGTTGTGATGATAGGGTTGGAAAAAAAGCTGACCTTGTATGGCTTTAACAACCTCACAAAAACACTTAGCTTCAACATCTACGATGTTTGCTATGCAAAAAGTGAGAGAGAACAAAAGGATTATATTGAATATATTGATGAACAATATAATTCCGAAAGATTAACAAAAATCTTATGTGACGTAACAGAATTGATTGGAGCACATATCTTAAATATTTCTAAGCAGGATTATGATCCTCAGGGAGCTTCTGTAAACATTTTAATAGCAGAAGGTAATCTTTCCTCAGAACATATTGATGAATCATGTAATCAAGGAAAATATTCTGTATTACAAGAAAGAGATACAGTTCATGCTCATCTAGATAAGAGTCATGTTACGGTTCACACTTTTCCGGAGTATCATCCTGATAACTCCATTTCCACTTTTCGTGTAGATATTGACGTATCTACCTGTGGCGAAATATCACCTCTGAATGCACTGGATTATCTAATTGGAAGTTTCGATTCAGATATTATTACAATCGATTATAGAGTTAGAGGATTTACCAGAGATGTTGAGGGTAAAAAATACTATATAGATCATGATATTACTTCAATTCAAGATTATATAGATGATGTCACACTAACCAAATATGACGCAATTGATGTGAATGTATATCAATCTAATATTTTTCATACCAAGATGCTGATAAAAGAAATTGAGTTGCAGAATTATTTATTCAATCTCGATGTATATGAATTGCCACCGAAGCAAAGACTTGAAATAACGAGCAATCTACGCAAAGAGATGATAGAGATATTCAGCGGCATGAATATATACTAGTTGTGGAGGTGCTAAATGGATAAACTCTTACAACAAAAAGCGCCTATACACGAGGCGTTAGTTCGTCATAAAGCAAATCGTGTAGTACCATTTGATGTACCAGGACACAAAGGTGGCCGTGGTAACAAAGAATTAACAGAATTTTTAGGCGAGAAATGCTTAAAAGTTGATGTAAATTCTATGAAACCATTGGACAACCTTTGTCACCCTACATCTGTTATACGTGAAGCAGAAGAAATAGCTGCAGATGCATTTGGAGCGAAAGCAGCTTTTTTTATTGTGAATGGAACCACTGCATCGGTACAAGGCATGATAATGTCTGTATGCAAAGCGGGAGATAAAATTATTATGCCAAGGAATGTCCATCGAAGTGCTATTAATGCGTTGGTTGTTTGTGGAGCAATTCCTGTTTACGTTAACCCTGGAGTAAATAAAGACCTTGGTATACCACTTGGTATGTCATTAACTGAAATCGAGAAAGCGATTTTAGAGAATCCAGATGCAAAAGCTATTTTAGTGAATAATCCCACATATTATGGTATATGCTCTAATTTAAAAGAAATAGTTAAGCTAGCTCATAAATATGACATGAAAGTATTAGTGGATGAGGCTCATGGAACTCATTTTTATTTTGGTGAGAACATGCCGATTTCTGCTATGGCAGCTGGTGCTGATATGGCAGCAGTAAGTATGCATAAAACAGGTGGATCACTTACACAGAGTTCATTTTTAATCTGTGGCGAAGGAATGAATGCGGATCATGTAAGACAAGTTGTTAATCTTACTCAAACTACAAGTGGATCTTATCTATTATTAGTTTCCCTTGATTTAGCAAGAAAGAATCTTAGTATAAATGGTAAGGAATTGTTTCAAAAAACAGTAGAATATGCCGATTATGCAAGAACAGAGATTAATAAATTAACTGGTTATTATGCATTTGGCAAAGAAATCATAGATGGTGATACGGTATATGATTTTGATCCTACAAAATTATCTGTTCACACAAGAGATGTGGGACTAGCAGGTATAGAAGTTTACGATATATTAAGAGATGAATATGGTATTCAAATAGAATTTGGTGACATTAGTAATTTCTTAGCAATTATATCTGCAGGAGACCGTGCACTAGAAATCGAAAGATTAATTGCGTCTTTATCAGAAATAAAGCGTTTATACGGTTCAGACGATATTGCCAGTATGTTTGACCATGAATATATTAACCCAGATGTAGCTATGGCACCACAACAAGCTTTCTATAGTGAAAAGAAATCTTTACCGATTAAAGAGAGCAATGGGAAAATATGTGGTGAATTTGTTATGTGCTATCCACCAGGTATTCCAATTTTGGCACCAGGAGAGAGAATCACAACAGATATCATTAATTATATTCTCTATGCGAAAGAAAAAGGTTGTCTTTTAACAGGTACAGAAGACATGTCAGTAGAAAATATTAATGTGGTGGAGGAAAATTGAATTGCAATGCAATACAATTGCAAATTTGTGCCTGCAGCCCAAAGTTTGCAGGTTGTGAAGAAAGGCATGGAGGGTTAATATGGATTTATGGTATACAGAAGAGCATACGAAATATGCTAGATTTTCTATAAAGATTGATCGTCAATTAGCCAGTGTTCAAAGTGATTTTCAAAGAATTGATATTTTAGAATCCAAAGAATTTGGAAGAATTCTCACGTTAGATGGGTATCTAATGGTAACTGAAAAAGATGAATTTATTTATCATGATATGATTACTCATGTACCAATGGCAACCAATCCAAATATAAAAAAAGTATTAGTAATTGGTGCTGGTGATGGTGGAACGATTCGTGAATTAGTTCGCTATAAAAATATTACTCATATTGACATGGTTGAAATTGATGAAGAAGTTGTAAAAGTTAGCAAGGAATATTTACCATTTACGGCTTGTGGATTAGATGATGAGAGAGTTCATATTCATTTTGAAGATGGTTTAAGATATGTTAGGCGTAAAACTGGGGAATATGATCTTATCATAGTGGATTCAACGGATCCATTTGGTCCAGGAGAAGGATTATTTACCAAAGAGTTTTATGGTAATTGTTATAATGCCTTAAACGATGAAGGTATCTTGGTTAACCAACAAGAAAGTATGTATTACTCATCTTATGCAGAATCCATGAAACGAGCTCATAAGAGAATCAAAGATAGTTTTCCAATTGCAAGAATTTATCAAGCACATATCCCAACATATCCATCAGGACATTGGTTGTTTGGATTTGCGTCTAAAAAATATGATCCAATCAAGGATTTAGATGATAATAAGTGGAATCAATTGGGATTAAAAACGAAATACTATAATACAGAATTACACAAAGGGTCATTTGCGATTCCCAATTATGTAAAGGAGCAATTAAACGATGGCAGTCAATATTCAGAATAGAAATATTCATACATTTATCGGATGCGATAAAGAATATGCAGAAAGTGATATCGTACTTTTTGGGGCACCTTTTGATAGTACTACATCTTATCGCCCAGGAACAAGATTTGCTAGTTCTGCTATTCGAAATGAGAGTTTTGGTATTGAAACCTATAGCCCATATCAAGATAAAGATATTACCGATTACAATATCTTTGATGGTGGTGACTTAGAGCTTACCTTTGGAAATCCAAGCAGAGCTTTAGATGATATAGAAGAATATGTAGCTCAGGTTTTAACAGATGGTAAAATACCATTTATGATTGGTGGAGAACACTTAGTGACTTTAGGTGCGATTAGAGCAGCTGCAAAAGCACATAAGGATCTTACAATTATTCATTTTGATGCTCATGCAGATCTACGAAGCGATTATCTTGGAGAGACCCTTTCTCATGCAACAGTAATGAGAAGATGCTGGGAATTAGTTGGAGATAATAAAATTTTTCAATTTGGAATACGCAGTGGAGACAAAGAAGAATTTACATGGGGAAGAGACCATGTTTTCACAAGAAGATTTAACTTTGAAGGGTTAGATGAAGTAATTGAAGGATTAAAAGGAAAACCAGTCTATTTAACCATTGATTTAGATGTATTAGATCCTAGTGCATTTCCAGGAACAGGTACCCCAGAAGCTGGTGGCGTAAGTTTCCTTGAATTATTAGGAGCAGTTAGAAAAATGTGTGGGTTAAACATTATAGGTTTAGATATGAATGAATTATCACCAATCTATGATCAAAGTGGAGCGTCCACAGCATTGGCATGTAAATTATTAAGAGAAATACTTTTAACTATAGCATAAAGCCGTAAAGGAGAAAATATAAAATGGGTAAAGCGTTAATCATTGGTGCTGGCGGTGTGGCTGGCGTAGTTATTAATAAATGTTGTCAAAATCCAGATGTATTTGAAGAAATTTGTATTGCGAGCAGAACAAAATCAAAATGTGATGCATTCAAAGAAAAGTTACAAGGTGGAAAAACTAAAATTTCTACAGCACAGTTAGATGCTGATAATGTAGATGAAATCGTTGCATTAATTAATGAATTTAAACCAGATATCGTAATTAATGTTGCCTTACCATATCAAGACTTAACTATTATGGATGCATGTCTTGCTACAAAAGTTGATTATTTAGATACTGCAAACTATGAACCACTTGATACTGCAAAATTTGAATACAAATGGCAATGGGCATACCGTGAAAAATTTGAACAAGCTGGAATTACAGCAGTATTAGGATGTGGATTTGACCCAGGTGTAACAGGAGTATTCTCTGCATATGCAATGAAACATTACTTTGATGAAATTCATCAAATTGATATCTTAGATGCAAATGCTGGTGATCATGGTTATCCATTTGCAACTAACTTTAACCCAGAAATCAATATTCGTGAAATAACTGCTAACGGAAGTTACTTTGAAAATGGTGAATTCCATGAAACAGAACCAATCTCCGTTAAGAGAGTATACAATTTCCCTGAAATCGGTGATAAAGATATGTACTTATTACACCATGAGGAATTAGAATCTCTTGCATTAAATATCAAAGGAATTAATAAAATTCGTTTCTGGATGACTTTCTCTGAGCGTTATTTAACACACCTTAGAGTACTTGAGAATGTTGGTATGACATCCATAGAACCAATTGAATTTGAAGGACATAAAATAGTTCCACTTCAATTCTTAAAAGCAGTTCTTCCAGATCCTGCTTCCTTAGGACCAAGAACAAAAGGTAAAACTAACATTGGTTGTATTTATCAAGGAACAAAAGATGGTAAGCATGTAAATTATTATGTTTATAATGTTTGTGATCACGAAGAATGTTACAAAGAAGTTGGCTCACAGGCAATTTCCTACACTACAGGTGTACCAGCTATGATTGGTGCTATGATGGTGCTTACAAAGAAATGGAAAAAGCCAGGCGTATTTAATGTAGAAGAATTCGATCCAGATCCATTTATGGACGCGTTAAATAAATGGGGACTTCCTTGGAAAGAAGATTTTGCTCCTGCATTAGTAGACTAGGAGGATTTAATGAATATAGATATTAAGAGCCTGCCGACTCCTTCCTATGTAGTAGATGAGACATTACTTAAGAAAAATCTTGAGACACTAAAGTATGTAATAGATCAAACTGGTTGTAAGATACTGTTAGCACAAAAAGCTTTTTCTATGTTTGAAACTTATCCACTCATTGGAGAGTATTTGCAGGGAACGACAGCTAGCTCTTTATATGAAGCAAAGCTTGGTAGAGAAGAGATGAAAGGGGAGGTTCATATCTTCTCACCAGCTTATCGAGAAGATGAGATTGATGAGATTATCTCACTATGCGATCATATGGTATTTAATTCCTTTTCACAATGGAAAAAATACAGAGGTAAAGTAAAAGCATCTGGTAAAAAATTGGAATGTGGACTTCGTATTAACCCGGAATATTCAGAGATTGAAACAGATCTATATAATCCTTGTATCCCAGGTTCTAGATTTGGAGTTACTTTAGATCAATTTGAACCAGATGAATTAGAAGGAATTGACGGATTACATTTTCACACTATGTGTGAACAAAATTCTGACGTATTAGAGCGTACCGTGAAAATTGTTGACGAAGAATTCGGTATGTATATCAGTAAAATGAAATGGATTAATTTTGGTGGTGGTCATCATATCACCAGACCGGATTATGACATTGAAACTTTAATTCGTTCCATAAAATTTATAAAAGATAAATACAATATTGATGTTTATCTTGAACCTGGTGAGGCAGTTGCCCTTAACACAGGATACTTAGTAAGTAAGGTATTAGACACCTTAAACAATGGCATGGATATTGCAATACTTGACACATCCGCTGCATGTCATATGCCAGATGTATTAGAGATGCCATATCGACCACATATCATTGATTCAGGACTTCCTGGTGAGAAAGAATATACCTATCGTCTTGGTGGACCAACTTGTTTGGCTGGAGATGTAATCGGAGATTATTCTTTTGATAAACCATTAAATCCAGGGGATACGCTTATCTTTTGTGATATGGCCCATTATTCTATGGTAAAAAATAATACCTTTAATGGTGTGGGGTTACCAGCTATTGCTATCTGGAGTCCAGAAAAAGGAACTAGAGTTATTAAAGAATTTGGTTATGAAGATTTTAAGATGAGATTATCGTAATATAATAAAATTAAAATCCTAAGATAATATCTAAACGGTCTGGGATTGTTTTGGTAAAATGAGCTCAAAATGTTAGTTGAAATAATTTAACATTTTGGGTTCATTTTTTATGGAAAAGGATGTATGGTTGGATACAAATGTATTAGACTAATTATTTTCGCAATATTTGATATATAAAAAGCAACGAATGTGAAGTTTTAGAGAAAACGAATTGATATAATGAAACTAATCCAAGAGACAAAATACTATGAGGTGATTATTGTAAAAAACAATATTACCACTACTAAGTCAGTAGAATGGAGGATTTATATGGCAGGAGCTTTTAATACAGGAAAGTACAGAAATGTATTTGCAGAATTAGGATATTCACAGGAAGAAATTAATGAAAGGCTAGAAGATACCTTTCAAACATTGTTTTATGGTAGTGAAGATCAAAGGATTTATTACCCAGTAGGTGATGACATGGGATATATTATGGACACAGGTAACTTTGATGCAAGAACCGAAGGAATGTCCTATGGAATGATGATGTGTGTTCAGATGAATAAAAAAGAAGAATTCGATCGCATCTGGAAATGGACTAAAACTTATATGTGGATGCCAGAAGGAAGGAATTCTGGTTACTTTGCTTGGTCTTGTAAAACAGATGGAACCAAGAATTCATATGGTCCTGCACCAGATGGAGAAGAGTACTTTGCAATGGCTTTATTTTTTGCGTCACATAGATGGGGGGATGGAGAAGGAATATTTGATTACTCCCATGAAGCAAGAAACATATTAAAAGAATGTATACATAAAGGCGAAAATAATAGAGATGGAGAACCAATGTGGGATCCTACTAATAAATTAATAAAATTTATACCTGATTGCGATTTTACAGACCCCTCTTATCATCTACCACATTTTTATGAATTATTTGCTTTATGGGCAAATGAAGAAGATAAGTCTTTCTGGAAAGAAGCGGCAAACGCTAGTCGCAATTATTTAAAGAAAGCATGTCATCCTAATACTGGGCTTTGTGCAGAATATTCGGAATATGATGGTACACCACATTATAATAAAAATGAACCATTTGGAAGGCATGACTGGTATTATAGTGATGCATATCGAACCATTGCAAATATTGGTTTAGATTATTCTTGGTATGAAGCAGATGAATGGGAGAGTGAAATAGCAGATAAGTTACAAACATTTTTTTGCGATACCGTTAAGGATAAGGACGATATGATTTATCTTATAGATGGAACAATTATAGAAGAAAAGGCACTACATCCTATTGCAATAATAGCAACCAATGCATGTGCTTCTTTAGCTGCGAAAGGTCATTATGCGAAAGACTGTGTTGTTCGCTTCTGGAATACACCTCTTCGTGATGGAGATAGAAGGTATTATGATAATTGCTTGTATTTTTTTGCATTCTTAGCACTAAGCGGAAATTATAAGATATATTAAATAAATGAACGAATTTATTAATCAAATAACAAGCTAATATATATCTTATAAGAATCCCTTATTTATACGTGTAAATTTAGTAGAAAAATATAAATAAAAGAAATAAAAAAATAAAATAAATAAAAATTAGGAAAGGCACTTAAAGTACTCAAACATCATAGACTAATAATAAACCCTAATCGTTGAGGTGTTTTTAAGTGAAATCCTTTCCCAAACCACTGAGCGCCAAGGAAGAAACGGAAATCTTAAACCAATGCATGGAAGGCAGTAAGGAAGCTCGCGACACATTAATTGAACGAAATCTCCGTCTGGTTGCACATATTGTGAAAAAGTATAATACGGCGGACAAAGACATAGATGACCTTATATCAATTGGCACTATAGGGTTAATAAAAGCTATTGATACCTTTGATGCGGATAAAGGAATTCGTCTTGCTACGTATGCGTCAAGATGCATTGATAATGAGCTGCTCATGATGCTAAGAAGTGGGAAGAGACAGGCGAAAGAAGTTTATCTATATGAACCAATCGGTTCTGATAAAGAAGGTCATGAAATAAACCTGCTTGATATCATTGAAAGTGCCGATGTTGATATTGTTGATGAATTAGAATTACAAGGAAATGTTAAAAAATTATACCAACTAGTTAATAAGGTATTAACGAAGAGAGAAAGACAAATCATTGAGATGAGATATGGCTTAAATCTGCAAGATGAAATAACTCAGAGAGAAATTGCGAATAAGATAGGCATCTCTCGGTCTTATGTTTCAAGAATTGAAAAAAAAGCGTTAAAAAAATTAAGAGAAAGTTTTGAAAAAGAAATGAAAGAACAATGAAAGAGCAATAATGATAAGTTATAGTAAGGGCTTTTGCATACGTGATGTCGTAAGTGCAAAAGCCCTTTTTATGTTTTAGAATTTGAAATGTCAAATTATGGCTAATAGCTATGTGGGTTGTTTATATTGTATTTGCTGTATTCATATTATAATAAAAATTACAATTTTTTAAATTGTAAAAATAAAGTCGAATATTTACGAAATTTTTTGTAAAAAAATAGTAATAAAAGAAATTTGAAGCTATTGACAATACAATAAGTTATAGTATAATTAAATTCACCAAGAAAATTTATAGTTAATTAGACCTAGTTCTGTATTTTTCGTGCCAAAGTTAATCGGAAAAACTATTTTAATAAATTGAAGCAAAATATTATATCGAATACAAGAAAGATATACGTAAAAAGTAATGATATAGGGAGATAATCATGGATTTTGGTAAAAAGAAAAAAAGATTGGGCGATATCTTACTTGACGCAGGAGTTATATCGACGGAACAACTTGATATAGCATTAGTAGAACAAAAAAAGCGAAACCAAAAACTAGGTGAAACCTTAATAGATACAGGTATTACAACAGAATTCGAAATAGCTCAAGCTTTACATGAACAATTAGGGCTTGATTATATCTCATTAGTCGGTAAAAAAATTGATGACGAAATTATTGCTTTAGTGAATGATACAATTCTACGAAAATATAAGTTAATTCCATTTGAATTCCATAAGAATAATCCCAATGTACTTAGAATTGCAATGGCAGATCCACTAGATATTGTTGCTATTGATGACATAGCGATTGTAACAGGATTACAAGTAGAGCCTGTAGTTGCAACGCAAAGTGAAATTGCAGCAACAATAGACAGATATTATGGAAATTCCGAGGCAATGGCAGTTGCACAGCGCTATTCAAAAGAAAGAGAATTAATCTATACAGAGATTGAAGATAACCAGCAATATAATGAAGATATTGAAAATTCACCTATTGTTTTATTGGTAAAAACCATTATAGAGCAAGCAGTAAGACAACGTGCTAGTGATATTCATATAGAGCCATTAGAAAATCAAATTAGAATAAGATATCGTGTAGATGGAACATTAAAAGAAACCATGCGGTATGATATGAACGTGTTAGCAGCTATTATAGCTAGAATTAAGATTATTGGTGGAATGGATATATCGGAAAAACGTAAACCACAGGATGGACGTTTTACAATGGCAGTAGATAGGCAGGAATTCGATATCCGTGTATCTATATTGCCAACTATATTTGGTGAGAAAGCAGTTCTACGTTTGACATCTCAAAAAGCACTTACGAAGGATAAAAGGGAACTTGGTTTGCGAGAAGACGAAATGGAAATATTTAATCGTCTGCTACTAAATCCACACGGAATTATCTTGGTTACAGGACCTACCGGAAGTGGTAAATCCACAACTTTATATACCGTATTAAGTGAATTAAACCGAGATGGAGTAAATATTATTACAGTTGAAGATCCAGTTGAAGCCAATATTGAAGGGATAAATCAAGTACAGGTTAATACAAAAACGGACCTAACTTTTGCTAATGCATTACGTTCTATTCTAAGACAAGACCCTGATATCATTATGATTGGTGAGATTAGAGATTCAGAGACTGCACAAATAGCCGTAAAAGCATCCATTACTGGACATCTTGTAGTTAGTACACTACACACGAATAGTGCAGCTAGTACAATAACTAGACTTGTTGATATGGGAATTGAACCATACTTAATTGCAGATGCAACAGTTGGGGTGATAGCACAACGTTTAATACGTAAGTTATGTAACGATTGTAAAAAACCAAAACTGGCAAGTGATTTAGAAAAAGAATTATTAAATATAGACAAGCACGAACAAGTTACCATATATGAACCCTGTGGCTGCCAATTATGTAATGATACAGGATATTATGGCAGAATTGGTGTTTATGAAATAATGCCAATAACAGCATCGTTAAAAGAAGCCATTAATAAAAAGGAATCAGCGGAACGATTGCAAACTATAGCGCTTAAGGAAGGAATGAAAACCCTGAAAATAAGTGCCGATCGGTATGTTATTGATGGAATAACTTCTATTAGCGAAATGAAGAGAATCGCTTTCGAAGGCGTATAATGTAAAAAGAGGTGATATATGATAACAATTGAAGATTTGTTAAAAACAGCACATGACAGAGGCGCATCTGACTTACATATAACAGTTGGTATACCACCAAAATGCCGTATCAATGGTGAACTTGTTAATATGTCAAATGATAGATTAATGCCTTCTGACACCAATCAGATCATTATGCCTATATTGTCTGAACATTTTAAAACCATTTTAGAAAATAATGGTGAAGTTGATTTTTCTTATTCCATACCAAGTTTAGGGCGTTACAGGGTGAATGTATTTAAACAAAGAGGCTCCTATGCGTTAGTTATTCGACTTGTAGGTACGGATATCCCTTCGCCTGAAAAGCTGTCAATTCCTACTTCCGTTATTGAATTAACTAAGAAAAAAAGGGGGTTGGTACTTGTTACAGGACCTACTGGAAGTGGTAAATCTACAACCCTTGCTTCTTTAATAGATGTAATTAACAGTAATTATAATACACATATTATAACACTAGAAGATCCTATTGAGTACCTTCATCAGCATAAAAAGTCTGTGGTGAATCAAAGAGAAATCGGATTAGATACACAGTCTTATTCCAACGCATTACGCTCTGCCCTACGTGAGGATCCAGATGTTATTTTAGTTGGTGAGATGAGAGATTTAGACACGATATCAATCGCGATAACTGCTGCAGAAACCGGACATTTGGTATTTTCGACACTCCATACAATTGGAGCAGCAAGTACAATAGATCGTATTATTGATGTATTTCCACCGCATCAGCAACAACAAATACGTATTCAGTTGGCAACGGTACTCGAATCCGTAATATCACAGCAATTAATCCCAACATCTGATGGAAAAGGACGAGTGGCTGCTTTTGAAGTGATGCATGCTAATTCAGCGATAAGAAATTTAATTCGTGAAGCAAAGACATTTCAAATACCTTCCATCATTCAAACTAGTAAAAAATTTGGGATGCAGACTATGGATGACGCTATTTACAATTTATATTTACGTAGAGAAATTGACGCAGAAAAAGCTATGAATTTCGCACAGGACCCATTAACATTAGAGAGAAAACTTTTTTAATAATTTAGGGAAGAGAGAACTATGCCAAATTTTACTTATGTTGTAATTGACAATAAAGGAAAAGAAAAGAAAGGTACCATCGAGGCTGTAAATGAGGATAAAGCGAGAGCTAATCTGAAAGCAAATGGTAACTTTTTAATTTCCATTGCTCCACAAAATGCATTAAATAAAGATATTAACATATCGTTTGGCAATCCAATAAAATCAAGAGATTTGAGTTTATTCTGCAGACAGTTTGTCAGTATATTATCAGCTGGTGTACCCATTGTAAATGCTCTTGAAATGTTAATGGAGCAAACCGAAAATAAAGTAATGTCTCAAGGAATTAAAGATGTTATGGCTTCTGTTGAAAAAGGAGAAACATTGGCAACTGCCATGCGAGCTAGGGGTAAAATCTTCCCAAGCATTCTTATTAATATGGTTGAAGCCGGAGAAACTTCAGGTAATCTAGAAACTGCTTTTGGCAGAATGGCTATACATTTTGAAAAAGAAACAAAATTAAAAGCACAAGTAAAAAAAGCGATGCTTTATCCAGCAGTGGTTGGATCTGTTGCAGTTGGTGTTATCTTTATCATGATGATTTTTGTTATTCCCAACTTTATGGGAATGTTTGCAGACATGGATCTAGAAATGCCTGCCATGACTCAGTTCGTTATTGATATGAGTGATTTTTTTAAGAAGTATTGGTATGTATTAATAGGGATTATAGTCCTAGCCGTGTTTGGAATTAAAACTTATAAAAAAAGTCCATCTGGAAAAGTAATTTTTGGTAGACTAGGATTAAGTATGCCGTTGTTTGGAGCTCTTACACGTAAATCCAGTTCAGCAAGGTTTGCTAGAACCTTAAGTACTTTATTAGCTTCCGGTGTGTCTATGATTGATGCGCTTGAGATTACATCCAGAACTATGGATAATGAAATCGTTCGAGATACTTTAGCAAGTGCAAAAGAAGATGTGGCAAGAGGAATACCATTATCAGAACCAATTAAAAAGAGTGGCGTATTTCCACCGATGGTTTGCCATATGACCAAAATTGGTGAAGAAACCGGTAATATGGAAAGCATGTTGGACAAGCTTGCTGATTATTACGATGAAGAAGTGGAATTAACCACGCAATCACTAACAGCAGTAATGGAACCAATGATTATTATTATACTTGCTTTGGTCGTAGGGGTATTAATCATGGCAATTATGCAGCCTATGTTATCTATGTATAACGGTTTCGATAATTTATAATCGATTAATGCATTGTTATTAAGGATAACAATGTTTAATAAATAAAAAGAGAAGACAAAGGAGATTAAGGATGAGAGAGAAGAAGAAAAAACAAAATAATAAGGGATTTTCCTTAGTAGAATTAATTATCGTTATTGCAATTATGGCGATATTAGCAGGTGTATTATCACCACAGTTAATTAAGTATCTTGATAAATCAAGAAAAGCTGCTGATGTTCAGACAGCACAAACTATTGCTACTGCTATAAGTGTGGCATTGGCTGATGAAGATGCAAATGCAGCTGCAACAGCTGATTTGACAATTGCTCAAATATATGATTCTGCTTTGGCTGATTATGCAACTAATAAATTCAAATTAGCAGTTAGGGATGTACTTGGAACTACTGAACCAAAACCAAAATATAACTCAATAACTACTTTTTATATTGATTTTACATCAACTACAGATAAAACATTTAGTATTTATGCTGGCACAACTGCTACCACTACTTCAATTTTATATCCAACGGTTGGTACATCATATAAATAATATAACTAAACATCAAACAGGCACTGCCTGTTTGATGTTTTAATGCTCTAATAAACACCACGTAATTACCACATCACCATATTCTAACTAACGAAAGTGACTTTACATGAACCCAATAACTTTTGTATTATTTTTATTCGTTTTCCTTTATGGAATCGTAATTGGTAGTTTTTTAAATGTTTTAATATATCGTCTTCCTAATGGAGAAGACATAGTATTAAAACGCTCACATTGTATGAAATGTGGTTATATCCTAAAATGGTATGATTTAATACCTATAATAAGTTTTTTGTTCTTAAAAGGTAAGTGCCGAAATTGTAATGATAAAATATCATTACAATATCCAATGATTGAATTATTAAATGGTATTTTCTATCTTTTGATTTTTTATATAAAAGGTTTTCACATAACTAGTATTATCTACTGTCTGTTTGTTTCAACTTTAATCGTTATTAGTATAATTGATTGGAATACTTTTGAGATTCCTATTGGCTTGAATTATTTTATATTTATACTAAGTATTATTATATTCGTTATTAACATTGAAAATTGGATTCCGCATGTAATTGGTTTTTTTGCTATCAGCGGATTTTTATTTATTATATATTTATGTTCAAAAGGAAGAGCTATTGGTGGTGGAGACATTAAACTAATGGCTGTTTGTGGATTTTTGCTTGGGTTTAAATTAATTATTTTATCCTTTATACTTGGTTGTATATTTGGGTCAGTAATACACTTGATTCGAATGAGAATAAGTAACCAAGATAATAGATTAGCATTTGGACCATATCTATGTTTTGGTATGTTTCTTGCATTATTATTTGGAAACCAGCTAATAAGTTGGTATTGGAATTTACTTATGATAAGCTGAGGATAAGAAAAGAGTGAGAAAATGCAGATCTTCACAAAGTGATTTCATTTGCTTTGCGATTTTTTGCATAGACCTAAATTCGCAGGTTTAAAAATGGAGGATTAGTATGGCAAATAAGGTAGTAAGCATAGAGATTGGTCTTCGTACTACAAAAGTATGTGAGATTGATTACAAAAAGAAAAAACCACATGTATATCATTGTATTCAATTTGATACACCAGATAATACCATAGAAGACGGTTATATTCGTGACAAAGAAAATTTTCGTATTCGATTACTGGATGAGTTAAATAAAGCAAACATCAAAAATAATAAAGTGGTATTTTCTATTGCATCAACAAAAATTGCGAATCGTGAAATTATAATACCGGACATGAAAGAAGATAAGATTAAGAACCTTATCATGACCAATGCATCTGATTATTTTCCTGTTGATATAACAGAATACATAATTTCCTATTTTGTATTACAAAGATTCACTGTAAACGATGAGAAGAAAATAAGAGTTTTAGTACTTGCAGCTCCAGCTAATCTAATCAAGAATTATTATAGCTTTGCAAAATCAATGAACTTTGAAATCGTTGCAATTGATTATATTGGTAATAGTACTCTTCAAGTTTTAAAACATCAAGTAAACAATACTGTTAATATTGTAGTTCAGATTAATGAGCAGACTACACTTATTTATATCCTTGAAAATGGTATATTAATGCTTCAAAGAACAGTTCCTTATGGGACTACAGCAGTAATCGATACGATTATTGAACAACAGTTACTAGGAACAAATAATGATTATGAAGCTCAAAAAGTTCTTGAAAGTAAAGATGCTACACTAATCAATGAAAGATTTTCAACTGCATATGAAGAAGTCGCAGCAACGGTTGTAGAATTTGATGAGGTAGCATTAAGAAAAAGAAAAGAAAAAGAGATTATTACAGAATCACTTCGTTATTTAGTAAATAACATTTTAAGAGTTTTAGATTATTACACTACTAAAAATACAGATAAAAAGATTGATAATATGTATATCATCGGACAAGGTGCTAAACTGAATGGAATCATCAGGCTATTACAAAATGAAACGGGTTTAAATACAAAAACAATTGATTCTATTGATTCCGTTGTATTTGATCGTAAGTTAGATCTTAACTCAATCAATCAAAGCGATATGATAGCATGTCTTGGAGCAGCTTTTAATCCAGTTGACTTTGTTCCAAAGGAAGATGAATTAAGAGAAAAAAGAAAAAGTTCTCTGCAATTTGCTAGAATTTTATTATTTGTATCGTTGGCTGGATCTATTGGAATGATAGCTAGCAGTCGCCTAAATTACTATTCCGTACTTAGTGATAACAAATTATATAAATCACAATTAAAAGATTTAGCGTATATCAATGATATCTATCAAGAACATGATAAAGTAAAAACGGAAAGAGATCAAGTTCTTGATTTGTATGAAAGTACCGAAACTTCTGGCGAAGAAATGGATAATTTGATATTACAATTAGAAGAAAAACTACCATCTAATGCAACGCTTCAATCATTTAGTTTTTCTGCTGACACGATCGCTTTTAATGTTAGTGTGAGGACAAAAGAAGAGGCGGCTAAGCTAATAATGCAATTAAAGGAAATCTCATATTTAGATAATGTTTGGGTTGCATCTATTAGTGATACAAAAAATGAGAACGGTTTTTCAACAGTAAGCTTTACGGTTCAAAGTAATTATCATCTTAATACGGATTTGGAGGAAATAAATGAAGCTAAAGGGAATAACTGAAAAAGAAATGAGACTGCTAATCATTTTATTTTCACTTTTAATATTTGTAGGCGTGTACCAATTTATCTATATTAAAACCAATGATAAAACAGATACTTTAACTGTCGAAAACAATGCCCTACAAGTTCAAGTGAATGAGTTAATGATTAAACAATCAAATGCAGAGAAATTAAAAGATGAAATTACTTCTATGGAATCTGAAATGAAAGAACTTATTAATGTATTCCCATCTGATATAACGACTGAAAAAGGAATTATGTTTGCAAAAGAATTAGAAGATTTTACAGATATATCAATATCTAGTGTTGCTTTTTCAGAAAAGGAAGTTTTTTATTCAAGCTCAGGGCAGGCAGAACAAAGTGAAACAATGGATGAGAATTCAGTAGAGAATGAAACTCTAACAGATACAACAAGTGAAATAAGTACTGATAATGAAGCAAATGAGAATACAAACCAATTTAATCTAGGTATACAAGGCATACGTAGTACTGTAACATTATCTTATCAAACAACTTATAATGGTTTAAAACAATGTTTATCTTACATTAAAGAAAATGAAAATAGAATGGTATTAAATGATTTAACAGCAGCTTATGATATGAGTACTGGTAATCTTACTGGGAGTATGACCATTGCTATGTATGCATTAATTGGTTCACCAAAAGGTTATACAGCTCCTGATTTAGATCATATCAAAACTGGAACAAACAACATATTTAGTACAATTGAGATACCAGCACAATAGTAATTAAGTCTAAACTTAAAGAATTTCGATAGAAAAGTGGGGTAGTGTGAAATATAAAGATTTTTCACACCGCAGGTTTGTATTAATCCCCAAATTTGCAGTGTTTTGACAGAATGGAGAATTTATATGAGAAGGAACAATAAAGGCTTTACATTACTTGAATTGTTAATAAGTATAGCTATACTCGCTATTATCCTAGTTCCATTATTAAATAATTTTGTAGTAGCAGCCAAATTAAATGCAACTTCAAAGTTAACTCATAAAGCTACCACGGTTGCTCAGAACCTCATTGAAAGTATAAAAGCAGAAGATATAAAAGAGCTGGTTAATACGTCTCATGGTCTAAATTCGTTTGACTTATTAATAAATGAAATATCAGGAATGGAAGAATTAACATTAGTAGGGACTCCTTATCTTTTTCAAACAGAACCAGAAATAAATCTAGACAGAGAGAAATTATATTTTGGAATATATGGAATTAAAGATGAATCCCACAAATTCGATGCATTAATCACCCTTGACGCCGTTCCATATGATACTTCGGTGTCAGTTGAACCTGGTACAACGCTTTATTATAATCAGTTTCAGATGCCGGAAATTAAGAATATAAACAAAGAAGAAAATGCTTTAGTCACTCAAGGTTTCGAGGATAATTGGGCCGTTGATACACTATATGAAAGGCATGTAGCTTTTTGTGCAGATTACAATGCTGCGGCACTTGAAGAAGAGCCACCTAGAGCAACGATTACTCCTGATACTATAGAATCTTTAAAAAGTAAAATAACTAGAGATATTAAAATAAATATCAACTCTAATCCAGAAGACACGAATTCTGTTATTGTGGAAGCGGTTTATGATTACAAATGTAATACCACAGCGATTAATGGAAATAGTGTTTCATATGTTGTTTATAAGAAAACCATTGTAAAACCAATGAATGAAATATATTTATTTTATCATCCCCTATCACTAAATAGTGATAAAATTACCATCAATAACTATGCTACTATAGATTCTAAAGTATATGTTATTAAACAAGATGGTTATATGGCAGATGCTGGTTACCTAACACGTATTGTAAATACATCACCGGATATTTCATTATATAGTAATTTAATCTTAAGTCAGATTGATACATCCATTCATGATGGAGTAGCTGGTGCAATTCCAATAAATGCAGGTGATATTATCACAAAAGATGCTTCTGAAAACCGTTTATATAAAGTTACCGTTGAAATATTTGAATCAGAAGTAGATGAAACAGATCGCTACCAAGATAGATTAGCAATTATGAATGCAACGAAAGGAGAATAATATGAAAAAAAGTTTGTCTTCGAATAACCAAGGATTTACTTTAGTACTTGTATTGATTTCTCTAGCTTTTGTTGCGCTTCTTGGAACGTTAATTCTGACAGTCACTGCTAAAAATGCAACTATGAAAAAGGTAGATCGATATGCCAAAAATAGTTTTTACTCTGCTGAATCCGCGTTAGATGAAATAAAGGTAGGATTATCAGAGATTACTGCCAAACATCTTGAAATAGCATATGAGACTGTATTAATGAAATACACAAGTCTTAATGATGGAGAGAGAGACGAATTATTTAAAGAAACATTTATTACTGGATTATACAATAATTTAAATGATAAGTTATTAGCAGATGCAACACAAGGCGTTAATTATCAATATAAATTATTGGACTCATTAATCAGATCAGCGAATGCTCAGATAATATATAAACCAGGAATTTCAACCATAGAAAAAGACACAGCAAATAACTACTTGATCTTAAAAAATGTAGTAGTTGATTATACAGATGGTGATGGAACCTTTACTAGTTCTATTAAAACGGATATAAAAATTACGACTCCTGATATGAACTTTAATACATCATTACTTGGTATTTACCCAGCTTATGCTGAATATGCATTAATTGCTGATAACAAGTTATTAGTACAAGATAGTGCTGCTGGTAAATTAATAAATGGTAATATTTATGCGGGTAAAGATGGTATTGTCCTTAGTAATAGTGGAACTTATATAGAAATTTATGCAGATAATGTTGTAACACGAGGAAATCTGGATGTGGGAAATGCTGCAAGTATAAAGATTGAAAATGCCAAACTATGGGCTCAGAATATTGCTACCACAAATGTAGCTGTTTCAACCAATGAGACTAAAATTATGATAAATGGAATCTGTTATATTGCAGATGATTTAAATTTAAATGCTAAAAAAAGTACCATTACTTTACAAGGTGAATATTACGGTTTTGGAAATGGTGATATATCTGATAATAGCAGTGCAGTTATCGTTAATGCTGCCAATGCGGTTCTTGATTTTAGCGGGTTAAGTAAACTTATGTTAGCAGGTAGGGCATACGTTGCAACAAAAGGTTTAGGTTTTAGTGCTTCTGGGACATCCTATACCAACGGGGAAAACATTTTAACAGGTGAATCTTTAGCAGTAAAAGGAAATCAAGTAGCTTATCTGGTTCCTAAGGAGTATATGAGTGTTGGGCATAATCCTGTAACCTGGGAAGAATATGAAATAATGAGGTCAGGTACGGAGGTTGATTATTCGTTACCAACTACATCAGAAATAAATATAAGAGACTATGTAAATACAAGTGAAACCGAAAAAGGGTATAGTAAGATATTCTATCAAAATCCAATCACATCACAAAACATGGTATATTATTATTTAGACTTTAAGTCTGAACAAAAAGCAAATGAGTATTTTAAAAAGTATTTTGAAACACATAATACAAGTGAATCAAATTATGATATGAATCGCCGAATTGGCTCCTATGTAGATAGTATTACACTATCTGATGCAAGTTTAAGGCTCGTTGGAAACCTTGTAACATATAATGCAGCTGATGGTGCTAAGATTAAAACTAATACACAAAATCCAGATGCACTTGATCCATCTGTAATAAATCAATCTCAGATGTTAAAAGAAAAGTATCTAGCTATGCAACAAAAATTAGTCGACTCATTAGTAGACATAGACGTTGCAGATGAAAACTCGCTATTTAACTCAATTATTGATATAGACAAGCTAAAAGCCGATGCATTAAATGATCCATCTTTTACTAGAGCAGAAGGCAAAGATTACAAAGAAAAAACTATAACAGTGGGAGAAGATAAGGTTGTATTTGTAGATAACAAAGACAAAAATACATATGATATTACGGTTGACCAATCGGGTATCGTAGTAGCAACCGGGGATGTAACGGTAAGTGCTGATTACTCTGGTATGATTCTTTCAGGAGGTATCATTACGATATATGGAACTGATGTTAAAATTAATTCTAGAAGTAATTTAACTGATATTTTTAATCTTAATATAGATGGAATTAATAAGTATTTCAGAGATTATAAACTGACTTTAGGGGATGCAGGTGGAACTACAGATTCTACAGGTAATGTAGATATACCAGCATTAATCACTTATGAAAACTGGAAGAAGAATGAGTATTAATGAATTGATGACTGTTCAGGGGGACAAAATATGAAGGATAATAATGGAATCACTCTCGTTGAACTGATTATAGTGATAGCATTAATATGTATTATAGGAACTGGAGCTTATCTAACAATGAATTCCTTACAAGGTGTTAATGTATCAAAAACTTCCAGCCTTATATATAACGAGATAATAAACACTCGAATTGAAACGATGAGTAAAGTTGATAAAACCTATTTATATATTTATAAAAATACAAGTGATAGAAATTATTATTTATATAGCAGTAGCAGTAACAGCTTAAATAAATTACAGTTAGATGCTTTAACGAAATCAACGAAGATAGGTAATAGAGGTATTGTGATATCATATAAAAAAAATACGGATTTACCTAGTGATTTGGAAACAATTTTAGATAATACCAATTATATCTTAATATATTTTAACCGAAGTACAGGAGCTTTTGAATCCGATTATTCAACTATTACAGTACGTAATACTGCATATAATGAGAAAACCATTCGGATGATAAAAGAAACTGGAAAAATATATTACGACTAAATATTTAAAGAATGATGAAATTTTGTTTCATGCAAGTAGGGAGATACGTGTGATAAAAAATGATGATGGTTTAACATTAATTGAATTAATTGTATCAATTACTATAATAACAATTGTTTTAGGTGCAATCTTGTCTTTTATGATTACTGGTTCTAACAGTTATAAAAAAGAAAAAGAAGCTGTAAACCTTCAAACAGAAGCACAGTTTATCCTAAATCAGCTTGATGATCTATTAATTGAAGCCAATTATGTGAAGTTTAATCAGGTAGATAAAAAATTAATTATCTACCAATCTGGAATCACATATGAAATTACGTATGAAATTGATAAATTGTATTTTAGAAAGCAAACATTAACAGATGTTGGTACTAAAAGTATCTTAGGTGAATATGTTAGTGATTTTTATGTTGATACATCTAATTTAACTACAGATAATACGATTCTTGTAAAATTAAGCTTGGAACAAGGAAAAAGTACTTATGCAATGTCTAGTAAGGTAGTACTTAGAAATGAAGTTATAAATCCAGAAGATTAAGTTAACTTCAAAGTTTTGCAATTGCCTAGATTAATTACGATAGGGGGAATAATATGAGGATAAAACGAAAAAAAATGATAATTGCTTGCATATCCACAGTTATCATTGTAAGCATGATAGTTTTATTTAGTGGGTTATATAAAAATTGGGTAGGTGCTCAAGGCGCTGAAAATGAATACCTTAAGTTTTATAATTTTAACCCAAATGCTGAAACAGGAACAGAAGAAAATCCCTTTATCATTTTAGAAATTGTACCATACAGAGGTATGGGACAAATTGGTTACATAGTAAAAGGACAAGAACCAGTAGATATTAGTTTATCTACATATGAAAAGCCATTCTGGGGTGAAGTAAATGCTTTCGCACAAGGTTCGTTTGATATTGTTAAAAAAGACGTTCTATCAGCCACTGATTTAGCTTACTCCAATTGGTCTAACAGATGGTCTTGGAATTATGCAACTCAAAGTGGGCAGACTGGATACTTTCAAAAGCTTGACACTCCAACTGGATTATATGATTTAGTACAAGCATCAAAAACCTTTACAAAAAACAAAACGGGTACTGGATATTATAATTGGGTTAGTGCTTCTAATACACAGGGTAAAATAACAGATTATACTGCAAAACAAGTATGGTTTACTAACTACACCTTAGAGATATCGTATTGGAAACCATCCAATAATTGGGCATTTTTAAATCTTGATTCTTTTAAACGTAAAGTTCTTGAAATACCAGACAACCAAGTAGATGATTTTCATGTTCGAGTTGTTACTATAACACCGGAAGAGCTAAATAATAATGTAGATAAATTTTCCAAGTTTTATGATCTTTCTGATAACGGCAAAAATAATAAAGTACTTTCAGGGCCAAATAACCAAGGTGAGATTGACTTAATAGGCAATGCAGACCTTATCAGTATAAGTCCGAAAGCGCAAGCTGGTGACGCAGTTGTTACCCTATGGGAACTATACAGTAGAGATAAATCTGGTGTATCAACAGATCCAAATAGAAAGCAATGGAATTTTGGAGACCACGACTTAACCTGGCAAACTACAATGGAACTTTTTATGAAAGTCGGAGTGGTTGATGATTCAGCAGCTTTTATATATGATATAACACTTTTGCAGGGAGCAAGTGGTGATAAAAAAAATGTAACAACTCTATTAGCATCTAGTTCAACTAGCTATTTAAATAATGTTTACAAGTTGTGTTTATTGTTAAGACAGAGAAATCCAGTGGAACTATATAACCTTTACATGAATACCAATGGTGGAACAGCTACTGCAAGGATACAGACTAAAACCATTGGATCAAAAACAACTGGATATTTTAATTTTGATAAGTTTAATGAGGATGCAAGATTATATTGGTCTGAGTATACCTTTGTACCAGCTTTTCCAGATGGAACATTTCCAACGTGGTTTACCGATGAATATAAGGCCTATTTAAGTAAAGTAGGCTATGATGTATCCTGGATTTCTGGAATGGATAATACTACTGTGAAAAGAAATACTTATTCTTACAATGGTGATAGCAGTATTGTTCAAGTATTCTTTTCAACAAAAGTATATAAAAACAGAGCTACTAATTATGATAATATGAATGACTTTTTTAGCTACTTGAATGGGAAAAATACAACTGGGGTAACAAAAACTACTGCAACTCCGTGCGAAGCAGTAGATTATATATTACATCAGAAACCAAATGGAAACATAACGAAATCCATACGAATATTAAACATTGAGCCATGTAATGATTTTACATTAACCGTAGATGATATTAGAAAAATGGTTCCATCCTTTGCAGGACTTATAACCATTGATCAGCAGATTACAACAGAATTTATTGGTAAAATAGATGATTTAAATGATACTTATGATCTAATTTACATAGGAGCCAATATTGGTAAATTCAATACAGTAAGCGGTAAAACCGTATACAATGATCCAAAGTTAGATGGTTTAGTATATCTGCATGTTGGTGACCGTGTTGTTGCATTTGATACATTTAAAGGAATCTTAAAAAATGATACTGGTTCGATTGTAAAAGCATATCAATTTATTAAAAATTTCTCATCCAATACTACAGCATATAATCAAGCTAATATATTTAAAGGATATAATTATATCAGTAGTATTACAGGAACAACTGATTTTTATCGATATCCAGGTAATGATATAACAAATAAAAAGAAAGAAGAGTTAAAAGAATATATTGATGCAGGGTACCCTGTTCTATTACAAAGTGATTTGTATAATCGAAATACCAATATAATTGATGACTCATCCTATTTATATCAATTTTTATCTGGAAACAGTGGAAAAAGTGAATTAATTAATATAAATGACCTTACTGTTATGTCAGGTGGTAAAATTCCTACAAATTATTATTCATCCGTGACTAAACTATCCGAGAGTTTTAGTAAGAACAAACTATCTGCATCCATAGTAACAGCACCAATTGAATATGATGTAAATAATCCAGATACGTTAATCGAAGATAGAACATTGCATTATGAGTTCTCTATTAATCCACCAAGTGGCGCTGCTACAAGTGATACTTATAGTTGGAAGATTTATGTGGATGTAAATGCGGATGGAAGATTTGTTGATAAGGAAATGATTGCAAATGACGTAGCAAGAGCAAATGAAACAATCCGGTTAACAAAAACGTTATCGAAAAAGTATGCTGGTGTAATTCCTTGGAAATTAGAAATTAAAAGCACAACAAAAAACAGCATTAGAACGAGCAAAATTGGATATACTGCATTTAAGATACTGGAAAGTCAAAAAACAACCATTCATATTTTACAGGTTACTTCAGATAGTTCAACTTTGAATTTACAAAGTTTAATGAATCCTCCAACAGGTAAAACTAGTTTATTCTATAAATATACAAAAGACTTGGATGATTTTGATGTAGATATCAAAACGATAAATGTAACTGCATTTTTAAATCTATATAAAGGTAGTGGCAATGCTTATGATATAACAAAACCAGAAGCTACCGATAAGTTTTTTTATATGGATGGTACTGAAAAGAAGTCATATGATATGTTGATATTTGGATTTGGTGACTGTTATACTAATATTAATAATGATTATGGGGCATTAAATAACATTCAAGCATTTATTGATAGTGGTAGAAGCGTACTATTTACGCACGATACCACATCCTTTGTTAACTTAGATACTACTGAGTTTAATAATCTACAAACTGGTTTAACCAACTGGGGATACGGATTTAATCAATACCTAAGAAGCAAAGTAGGTATGGACCGATTTGGTGCCGTAGCAAAAGCAGGAGATACTACAGTTTATGATGTTGCATCTATGCCTTCAAAAGTAAAAAGTTCAAATCTTTATGCAAATGGTAAATTAACCAATAATGGTACAACCTATCCTGAGATTCAAGGCCTTTCTTACGGAGTGTTAGTTGCATTTGGTAACTCAAAAGGTATTGATGGTATTTACAATGCAAATAAAACATATCCACCTTTTAACACAGGAAATACAATCACGGATGGAAATAGTATAAATAATTATCATACTAGTTATGTAAGTAAAGTAAATAAAGGTCAAATTACGACGTATCCATATGACATACCGGATGATTTTAATATATCCAATACCCATGTTCAATACTATCAATTAAACATGGAAGATCCAGAAATTGTAGTATGGTATTGTCTAGATAATAACAATACGACAGGACCTTATGCAGCATCTCCAAATGATGTAAGAAATAATTATTATATTTACAGCAAAGGGAATGTAATGTATACTGGTGTAGGTCATTCTGCAATTGATGGGCTAATAGATAAGAGTGCTACTTCACCTTATAAAGAAAATGAAGTAAAATTATTTATAAATACCATGATTGCATCTTATAGTTCAGGTGTAACTGCACCAACTGTTGAAGTTCTAAATGAAGAAGCAGTTAAGAAAAGTGCAACAGAATATTATATTTATCAAGATTCTGATTTACCGGTTGTTTCAACTGAAAAGAAAAGAATTACGTTTATAGCAGAAGACTCAAACTTACCACCAAGCACATTAAAAGCAACTGTATATTACTATGACTCGGTGGGTAATTTAGTTTTAGCAAATCTTGATATAAAAGCAGTAAATGGTAGCAATGTAATACCAGTAGCAGGAGAAACGAAAACCTTTTATTTGACGCCAGGTAAAGAATATTATTTTGATTTACCACTTGATAATTTTGCTGTTAGCGGCACTGAAAAAGTGTTTATATCAGTACGAAATGATGATAATTTACGTGGTGGTGCTAAAGTAGAATTAGTTGGTCTTAGTTTATTTGACTTAGATTAAATATTAATATTTAAATACTTATGATTTAAGGAGACATATATGAATAAAGATAAATTTAACCTAATTTGGTCAAAACTTGTTAATCGTGAGACGATTACTTATATTATTGCAGGAGTACTCACTACGATAGTTAACTTTATTTCATATTATGTCTTCTGTAATCTATTAGGAATAGAAAATCTTTTTGCCAATGTTATAGCTTGGATTATAGCAGTAATATTTGCATATGTTATTAATTATGTATGGGTTTTTAGGTCAAAAAAGGGTGAGAAAAAACAAGAATTAGAAAAGGTAAGTAAATTTTTTGGTGCTAGATTATTTTCTTTAGGTGTTGAAGAACTTGGATTATATGTATTCGTAAATATCTTAAATTGGAATAATCTAATTGTAAAAGCTAGCCTTGCTGTAATCGTAATCATTCTGAATTACTTTTTTAGTAAAGTATTTATCTTTAATGAAAAAAAGTTGGCTTAGAAATAGAATAATATAATATTTTAACCGTAAAAAAAACTCTTTTAGGAAAACCTAAAAGAGTTTTTTTGCTATATTCTAGTTGACCAGTTGGAACAATCCCAAACTTTTGTTGCAAAATCTTCATAAAAGTCTGGTTCATGGCAGATTAAAAGAATACTTCCTTTATATTCAGTAAGAGCACGCTTTAATTCTGTTTTTGCATCCACGTCTAAGTGGTTGGTTGGTTCGTCTAGTAATAATATATTGGTTTCACGGTTGATTAACTTACAAAGACGTACTTTTGCTTGCTCACCACCACTTAATACTCTAACTTGACTTTCAATGTGTTTTGTAGTTAAACCACATTTCGCAAGTGCGGAACGTACTTCATATTGAGTATATCCTGGGAATTCTCGCCATATTTCTTCGATACAAGTATTATTCTTTGCGCCAGTCATTTCTTGTTCAAAGTATCCTTGGTATAAATAATCACCAAGAGTAACTTTACCTTCTATAGAAGGGATTAGTCCAATAATACTCTTTAGAAGAGTAGTTTTTCCTATACCATTAGCACCTTTTAAAATGATTTTATCACCACGTTC
>JARBTX010000037.1 GCA_029239975.1 Anaerocolumna sp. | reverse complement strand
TAAGTCCATAACAATTACTGCATTTATTCGGTTGATCGCTTCTATAAACAATCCACCAGAACCACCAAATACATCTATTTTTGAACAACAAAAAAGCTCCCATAAAGGAAGCTTAGTGTCGCCAGTATTTAATTACATATTAATAATTTTATATTTGATTTTCCAAAATCAATATTTACTTCTTCGCTATCTGATATATCAGACAATGAAATCATGTTAATATTATTTCGCTTGATTGTAAAATTTAAACCTTCCATATTATCAAACACAATGTTTCCACCATCTTCAATGACAACTAATTCGTCCGTTTCAACGGTAGAAGAGTAGTCATTATTCTCGCATATTATAATAATATGTTTCTTTTCTTCGTAAGCATTTTCAAACTTTTTAACCAATCTTCTGCACATTAAATCCCTTTGCTTCATACACTTTCCTCCGATTTTGTCAATTATTTTTTACGAAATGTAGAAAAACACTTGCAAAACGTATCAAGAAAGCGTTATAATAGGTAATAACGTAAATACTTTATTAATACATCTTGTGGAGAGAATAGTTTACTTACTTGGCGGTGGGAAAACTATCCTCTCTATCTTTCTGTTTATAAATAATATATTATCACAAAATCGTTAAATTTTCAATGGCTATTAAACCACTATTTATAACTTCCTCATAAAGTGGAAGCGTTGATAATGTGTATATCTTTTATTTATAAGTAGTTGTTGTGTTTTCATATATCAAATATATCCGAAGGATTAGATAATGTAAAGAGAGTATCAATAACTTTAGCAATATTTTATATGTGAATTTACATTATATAGAAATATATTGGGTAAATTGTATAAAAATAGTTGCTTAACTCAGAGTCAATATGTACATAAACGCAAATATTAAATATAAATATGATTTTAGTATTGTGTAAAAATTTACTAGAGACAAATATATCCTAATTAATTATCTACCACTGTAGAATAATTGACCAAATCAATCGGTGATTCTATTCGCTTTTTAAATCGATTTATAGCAAATCATGTAGTAAACTTCACTACATTTATAACTATAGGGTTTAGAACACCCTCTATCTCATAGCTTATCGCATTTGAGAATGCTTTTCTCATTATTTGCAATGATCCATTTACGTCAGAATTAATTAAACTATTCGTATTCTGAAACAAACCTCTTTGTATACGTCTTGACTTATCATAGTTTTCTTTACATGGGATTTCTCCATCCAAGAAAGAAGTTCCAGAAGTATATGATTCCTCGTGTGTAATAAATTTAATTCCTACATCTATACATTTATAAGTTAATTGTTGTATAAATTGCTCATATGGTATCTCAACAAAATGCTGATTAACTTTTTTGCTCATTAAACTATTTTGTTTCCAGCCTTTGTTGTAACCGCATACTAACGTATCAATGTTATTTAATAAACAATAGTCAATAATATATTTACTAGAATTATGTAAGAAATTTTTAACCCTGTTATTTCTTTTAAAAGTAATTCCTTCAAGTTTCTTACTCCAATGATTATCATTTCTTTTTGCTAAATCAGATTGCAATTTTGCTCTTTGTTTATTATAATATTGGTTTATTGATTTGATTCCTTTGCCATTAATAATAATTGGTTGTAATCCAATATTATTTGTTAAAGTTACAAAGTTATCTACACCTAAGTCAATACTGGCTACCAATTCAGATGAAAAACCTTTTGGTATATCTGATATTTCAAGTTCTGTAACAATTTCCATTTTATAATTAGTTCCTATAGGTACAAATCTTACTTGAATAAGTCTCCCTTTTGCTTGCGTAAACCATTTTACAGTTTGTAATTTTCTAATCCTAAAATGAAGTTCATTTCCTTCAAAATAACAAGTATTATTTGGTATACACCATATATATCTACCATCTTTCTTTAAATATTTTGGCAACTTAGGCATACCTAAATACTTCTCCTTATTATTTTTCCAATCTTTTATACCTGCAAAATATGATTTCCAATTCTTATCTAACAATCGCAACGTACAATTAGCCTGTTGACTCATGGTAAGTTTATAATTTTCATGTGTTTTAAATTCTCTATTCATATCATAGTAATTAATATATTTTCCATTATTTATAAACTCCTGCCTTACAATATAATTAGCTTCATTATAAAGATTTTTTGAGTGAAAACACATTTCATCAATTACTTCCCATAATGGGTGAGACCTTCGTATAACTTGTATTTCAACTCTATTTACTTTCGTTTTAATTTCACCACCTTTTCTGCACATGGAAAGAGTGACTGTATTTCAAGCCACTCATGATTAATTCGTCTATTTACTTAATTTCAATCTTTGATTTAATAATTCCTCTTTTAATATTCTCGGGACATTTTCTTCAGCCCAATTTGTAAATACTGTCCAGAAATCCTCAGCACTAGTCTGATAAAGAGGTGATCCATGCATACTCTGAGCTGCATATTCTACAACTTGGTCTGGATCAAACCCATTATAGTAATGCATAGAATCGGTATCAATTCCTATTTGAGCCATATTTTTTCCTATGAGTTCATACGATGCAGAATCCAAAAACATATTTACTCTACGATAAACATTTGGATAGAATTCGGGATCTTTATAATATTGCTCATCAACAATTTCTCTTAGTTGTTTGGTTATTCTAACTGAAGCAGCCATAAGTGCCTTTTTAATCAATGGTTCAATCATAGCTTGAAGTTGCAACATAGTGCTAAATGTCTTAGCCATACTCCACCTATGCCTTTACGTTTCTAGCTGAAATATCATTCTTTAGCTTAATATTCTCGTTCCTTAATTCCTCGATGGCTTTATCTCTTACATCATCACCAATACCCGACTTCTGATAAGCTTTTAGAATAGCTTCTGGATTAAGCTTCTTAATTACTTTATCTAACTTCTTGACATCTAATTCCTGTGCTTTGGAATTGAGAGTGGATAGTAAATTAGATAACTGAACAGCAATCTCATCTAATGCTGAAGTTTGCTTATGTATAATCTGCTGCTTATTAAATTCAATTGTGCTGTTAATACTATCCATCACATAGTTGTACTGACTACGATTAAAATTATCAGCATAACAAGTATTTTCTACAAAAGTCTGATATTCGTTTAGATTTGCATATACATCCTCTAAGTCCGGCTGTTCAATATCTGTATATGAAATTATGAAGTTTGATATTAATGCAATATCAAAGAATAACGGTGAAAATGTGTTGTCCTCTAAATCCACTACGGTATCTGCTACACTATTTATAAAAGATAAACTTTCAACAATAGTTAACTGCTCCTTTACGTTTACTTCCTTGTCACGAAATGTTGTCTTAATCATATATTCTTTTCCTCCATTATTTTGATTTTGGGTATAAAAATAGATGGCTATTTGCCACCTTTACTTAATTAGTTTTACTAATTAATTTTAAATATTCATCATAGTACATCCACTTTAACTTAGTTCCATCCGTTAACATTCCAGCATAATTTCTATTATTTAAACAACACCCAGAAACACCTCTGATTTTATAGTGTTGTTCAGCATCTTTCATAGACTTAAATATTATTCCAGTTGTAATACAAATCACAGATTTAATATTAGTATCTCTCTTATAATCTTTTAACACATATTCATTAGAATCATCATAATAAGCCCATTGTAAACATATATTATTATACCTACCCGTAGAAAATAGTCTACCTTTACAACAAGCGCTAATATGAGCGTGTTGTATATTATAAAATTCTGCGGCTTCATTTATTGAATCAAAAATTTTGTTTGTAGTTAGACAAATTACTTTTTTAGATATAGGGCTATCTTTTCCTGATTTACCATACATAGCGTTTCCACTTCCAGAATGAGATTTACTTAATTTTAATAGAGTGTCTTTACTATGTTTTCCGTTGCTGTTTCCACCATTTGCAATATTATATCCATACTTTTTATCGTTTGATTTAAATTTATTAATTAAAAATCTTTCGCTTTCTTCTGCGATTTCTTTAGATATATTTTCTAATAGAATTATGTGATTAAAATTATTCCACCCGTATTTTTGTATTGCTCCATTTAATGATGTACACCCCTTATAACCTTTACCATTTTTCCATCTTTGATTAATCTTTTGAAATGTTATTCCAAAATATTTTTTATTATTAATTTTATTTTCATGACAATAAACTATATAATTATTCACTTATTTAACCTCTTTATACTTTCCACATACTCCTTCACTAATTTCTTCTTGAATTCTTCCTTCAATTGCTTTATTTAATATAGAACAATTACGTTTACTTCTAGTGCAAGTTACACACTTTTCTCGGAATTCATTAAGATGGCTGATAGTAGGAAATATCCCTATGTAATCAACTGGCTTTATTGTTATTTCAATTCGAGGATTTTCAGAATCATAATAGATTGCCTTAACCCTCTCGCATGTCGTATTGTCATCAAGCCATAATAGTTGTGTTTCTGTTATTGCATCCAATGGTAATTTAAAATAATTATTTGGATCTTGATCTGTTCTTTCAAAATAAAAAACACAGTCAATATAGAAATGTTGTGTTTTATTTGGAATAGAAGAGTATCCTTGTAGTTTAACTTGTTCTTCTACATACCTTTTAAATTGTTTTTTATAAGCCTTTGCTTCTACTGTTTCATACATCGTTACATTGGCGATAGGTGTGTTGCCTTTCCATGTAATAAATGTTCGTGGTTTTATGTAATGATTAACAGAAACCGGAATAGAGCTTACTAATTTTAATTCATTTGACATTATTCACTTCCTTAACTAGATTTTCCGTAAAAGCCGGAACAGTTTACAATATAATTTTGCGGTAATATATCTGATACTTTTCTTTCTGCTTTGTTATTACAAACAGGGCAGTCAACAACAGAAGAATATTCCTTCATGCTACAATTTACTTCAATTTCTTCACCACAACTACATTTATAAATATATTTAGGAATAAATCCTCACCTCCAAATCAAAGTTATAATTTATGTTGTTAATATAATGTTCCATATTTTATTTCTTAATAAGTCCTTATAATTATCATTAGTTTCAAACCAATAAGGAACAGCTAAATAGCTATACCCCTTTTTAAAAGCTATGTACTTTTTATATCTATCATATAATTTACGCTTTTTTAATTCGAATTCTGGTGTAGTATTATTTCGTTTAGCGTGTGATCTACTCCAACCAGTTATTTCAAAATGTTGTTGCCCTTGAACCTCACAGATAAGTTTTAATTCTGCTATTTCAATATCATAAGGCATCATGCTATTTTTAATTTTCTTCGGGTTTTGTGCAATTATGTTGCAATCATATTCATGTAGTAATGTAAATCCAAATTCTTCTTTTATAAAATTTTCTACCTTAGTTTGTATTCTGCTTTTATCTTGTTCTTGCGAACAATTTGGACATCTGAATTCGTGTTCTTTTGCTCTATATGGTTTAGTTTTATAGTCATCATGAATACCTTCTTGACACTTTAACCAAATATCACGACCGCTACCATAAGTAATTTCATATGGAGATAATTCGTTTTTATAAGACCACATTTCAATTACCTGCGGATACATATATCCTAACGAATCATTTTTATGTACTCTTTTACCACTACAATATGGACATCTACAACCTTGATTAAATGAATATGCTTTCAATTCATAACTACCATGATAATCATGTTCTTGACACTTAATCCATATTAATTGTCTTGATCCTTTACCGATATCATTTGGATTAATTTTATTTATTTCATAATCCCAATATTTATCTAAGAAATCACTTCCATATTCTTGTTTATTGAATTCTCCAAACGGTATAAAGCTTCTATTATTCGTTCCCATATTAATTCAATTCCTTTCATATTAATTATTACTTTTTAATCCATCCAGTATCGTAACTTCTCCACTTTGAAAATAATTTTAACGTAGGTTCTTTTTGAAAAACAAAAACAATTTTCTCATCATATCCACATTCAAGCCTTAATGGTTGAATTCCTTCAGAAATATAATAGTACACTTGTCTTGGATTTATCAGACGAACCTCGTCTTCTGGTGCAAGTTTCATTTTTTTATCTTGATTATCTATGATAAACATCCTCTCTATATTGAATTTGGCACAACGTAAAAAATAGGGAACATACAAAAATCACAAAAAGTGAATTGTATGTTCCCTATAATCAATACAATTCACTTTAAATAAGGCTAGGATGTTTCACCTAGCCTTCAATAATTTTATTTCTTTATAATAACTTTTTCTGCTTCAATAGGAGAAAATAGCATATTAATAAATGCTTCTTCTTCATGTACCTTTATTTTACCATCAGTATAATAAAATCCTTTTTCATCTTTGCCAGTTTCGTAAATCTTTCCAACAAAAATTCCTTCCGGTGGAACAGCAGGACAACTATATGTGATTTTCTTCATATAAATCCTCCTTATTCAATTGCACTCCAAGTCATCATGTTACCCTCACTATCTCCCATAACATCCCAAACTATTTGTAATGTTGCAATATTATCAACATCCATTGTAAGAGAAGCGTTACTTTGAGGTTTAACGTTATGTAATTTAAACTGTACAAAGTCATCACCTTGATCAGTACCTCTAAGGTTTGTGTCACCATAAATAACATAACCGCCAGGGAATGAAATATTATCTACAACAAATTTCTTTGCTGCTGTGTCCACAAAGTAATAACAAACAACATATCCATCAGTTGCAAAAGTAGTTGTAGTATTAAATGTTAAAGTCTGACCTGCAATAGAATATTTGTTTTCAGAAGTAGTAGTACCGACTGTCTGCTCAGCAATATGTGTTATTTTATCATCCTCTTTAACTTTGTATACTTGCAATGTTCCAACTTTTGGAGTTCCAACTAATGTAGCAGAACCACTTGTAACCTTTAAAATTTCTCTTTTCGCAAACGGCACAGTAGCACTTGAGAAGTTAGTACCAAATAACAAAGGAATTACTTCCATTGGAAATACTTCCATAGTGGTGGTAAATTGCCCCTCACGATTTGAGTCGAATCGAACAGCTTTAACGTTTTTGTTCATTGCAAATACTGAATCACTTGTAAATTCAAGCGAAGATGTCTTTGCATAATTTACATATAATACTGTTTTACTGGTTGTAGCGGAATCAATTCTTAAATTCGCACAATCTTTCAATGCATATAACATGTATAATCACCATTTAACCTTTCTTTTTTGTTTTATTGCAATAAAAAATGACTCGCTATTCACGAATCATTAATTGTTGATACCAATGATTTTTACCAGAAATATTTTTATCATCATGACTTATTAATGCTATTTGGAGGTTGTCACAATATCCCTTCCATCCAACTCTTGTCTTATAACAGTTCATTATTCTCCAAAGAGACCAATCTTTAATTACAGAAATAGGAATATGATAATCTCCACCGAATTCACATATGTTTAACATATCATAAAGATGTAACTCGTTTTTATTTTCGTCTCTCTGTCTACCTTCTTGAAGTTTTTTCCACACATCCTTTTGCCTATCAGACATGTTTTCCGGTGGTTTCTCTATTTTTATTTTTTGAGTTGCATTTATTTTTAATAATATATCGCTAATGTCGTTAAAATTATCGGCATTAATTATAAAATGATCATTTTTATTAAAAACTAGTTTTAAATATTTATTATCACTTGAAAGATATATAATTTCTGGCTTTGTAAACATATATAAAGATTCTGTTAGACAATTTGTCAGTCCCTTATCTTTTAAAATTATATCTTCAAATAGGTTTGTGTCGCCACTTACGACTCCACCAAAGCAATCTAAAGTTAGTTTATGTACGTACATTAATACATCGTAATTTTCTAGTCCATACTGTTTTATATCCATAAATGATGGTTGATATATTATCAAACCGTTATAATTAATAGGATCTTGTGTTACTAAATCTAAGTAATATTTTTTATCAAACATTTTAGTTATACACCACCCATCACTGAAACTCCGTATTTTTATATGTCACAGCGATACCTACATATTCACCATCATTATCCATTACAATATCGTCCATGGTTTCTAATGCAAGTTTGCCTATCCATCCTTCGCCCCTAGTGTCGTTAAGCAACCTATCTACACACTGAAGCATATAGTCGGTTCTGAGTTGGTTATATTTTGTAACAAATAAACTATCTGGACAAAATATATATAAAGTTACGTAAGATGCCTTATATACATTGCCACTAGGTAATTTCTTATATTTAAATCTCATAGTTATATAAGATTTATCAGTTGATAGTTTACCAGTTGTTTTTTGAAACGGATAAATCTGCTTAAACATTAAATTAGCTTTTTCTAACTCTGTAATAGTAGTATCTTTGAAGTAGTCAGCTTTATTTAACATACATTTAGCTAATTCATCATCCATAGCTAAACGATTCATAAATTCCATACGATTATCAGCAAGTGATTCAAAATTATTTTTTCCCATTCATCCACCTCCTACCACAATCCAACAATAGTGAATAGAATAGAAGATGAAAATCCGCTAACCATATCCATGCACTGTAATGTAAACTGACTACCCAACAAATTAGTAGCCTTACCTTCAACTTTAATTGTAGCAGTACCGTTGCCGTTATCTGTTAATACAACTTTTCCGATGTATGTGTTATTAATTGAATAAATCGGACTGGTGTTAGTAATCACTACTCCTAATTCATTGGTAACTGTAACGCTAAAAGTGTATGTAAGTCCTAGTTTTACTTCGTAGTTAGTAGTGTCGCTTGTAATAGTAACAATTCGTGTCGGCACTTCTGGATCAACTGGTTCTGGTTCTTCTATAGGTGTAAAATAATTACATATTCCTAGCTCAATATTATCAGTGGATTGCAATCTGTCTTCTTTAACAATTAATTCAATTAATCCATTATGAGATGTATTGTCTACCCCAATTACGATATAAGGTATGGGATTCTCTGTATTGTTATCCACAAAAAAACGTTTACCAGAACCACATAGAATAGTAGATTGATTGTAAGCTAGTAAAATTGACTTCTCGTTATTCCCTAATGTCATATATGAATTTTCTTCTTGACCTAATCGAGTTGACGACGTTATACATGGGTAGGAGAGTATTGCTCCGGTTGTTGGATGTTGGAATTTAAGAGTGTAGTTACACTCCTTTATTTTACCTTTTACATAAACTTCACTATCCGAATCTGCTTCAGTAATCAACCAATTTTTGGTATTCCACAAAATACTATCGCTTGCCGACACTGTTTCGTTTGGAAGGGTAGTAAAATCTTTTATAGTTGTGGTTTTTGTGTCGTTAATAATTAACTTTCTGTCAACTCCACCTATTTTTACATCTTTGCAAGAAAGCGATTGTGGAGCATTGCTTGATATTGTTTGTTTTAATCTATTAAGCTGACGTTCTCTTTGAGTGGTACCCATTAGATTAATTCGTTCTGCATATCTATCCACAAAATCACTTCCTTTCTGTAAAATATTTTTCATTTATATCTTTTAAAATACGGATGCATTTAAATACCTCTTTTCTACAAACCGAAGTAGAGTATTCTTCATCAATAAGATATTGCATCGTATTTAATACTGATATAAATTGTGGTTCATTTTTTAGTAAGTTTATTAGTTCTTTATTCCCTATTAGTTCTCTTTGGTAGCTTTCAAGATAAGATTTTAACGTAGATGAGTTTTCTTCTTTTAATGGTAATATTTTATAAGTTTTATCAATCAGAAAATCAAAATAACGACAAAAGCTTTCGTTTGGCAATAAACCATATTTTACTTCTATCATGATTTTAAATTCTCCCAATCTCCATTAATAAAAGAGTACTCATTCATTGCAGATTTCGCATGTTGACGACTAAGATTATATGTATTCTGTATAGCACGTAATAAATCGGCAGGAGAGAATACTTTAAAATCTTTTGTGCTTAATTGATTTCTTAAATTCTCAATATTATTAAGTGATGGTTTAAGCCAATATTCAACCATAATATCACTAAGAATATCAATTACCTCATCATCTACTACAAAATTAAACTTTTTTGCTGTATCATCTCTGTCTGCTAAGTTTTGTTTACATAATCTTTTAAACTTTGTACATGCACTGGTTAATAAACTAATTAGAATTTCCTGTTGCACACCTTCTAAATATAACAATAAATCAGGATCAGTAATCTTATCTTTAAATTTGTCAAACATAACTTTATATTCAGTCATCTATTACCTCCTAATACGAAGGTCGTAATTCAACATCAAGTGCTTTTTGTAATGCATCAATTCTATTTCCGGAGTCAAATTCTTTGTTATCAATAAGAATTCGTGCCTTTGCTGCAATATTATCTTTTACACCTCTTGACAACTTTGAAACAAGTTTAATTATTTCTTCCGGTGTCATAGTAAAGATTTTATCTAAGTCCTCACCAACAATGGCGTTTTCGTAGTATTTTGAAACTTCTAAGAAGTTATAAACATCAGTAGCGGTGTATTCGTCAGTGTCTTCAAAGAAAACCCAATTATTGACATAAAAACTCTTGCCCGTATTTCTCATAGAAATTAATTCAGATAACTCAATATATTCGATTGAGCCATAATCTTCCCAATCTACACGATATCCATTAATTCTAGTAGATACATATACTAACTTTCCTTGCACACCACTCCTACAAGGTATCATTGTATCTAAAGGTATCTTTTTCTTTACGTTTTTAACAGGTAGGTCAACCTTTACATTTTCCTTTGTTTCTGCTTTACTTCTTGCTTTATATTCAGCCTCAAGTTCTTTACGAATTTTAGCTTCAAGTTCAGCTTTAAGCTTTCCTTCTTCTTCGAGTCTTTTAGCTTCTCTTTGTTCAGCAGTATAAGCCATTTTATTTCCTCCTTTTATTCAATATAGGTGGAGAGTTATTCACAATCCACCTATATAATGTTTTATATATTATTTATTAACTAATTCTGTAGCAACCAAATACTTCACTCATAACGATACCGGTGTTGTATCTCTGTGCCATCATAAATTCCTGAGATAAATCAGCGTTATCAGTAGGATTGCCCGGAATAATTAATGTATCACCTTCAGTTACCATCTTGATAAACTTGTCATCGCCAGCAACTACATGAAGATCAGTGTCATTTAAGATAAATGTAGTACCACCTGCTTTATGACCATTATTCATAGCGATAATCGGGGTTGTACCAATCTTACCAAAGTAACCTACATTGTATAAATCTTCTAAAGCGGAATCGGCAGAAGCACCAGTAACACCAGTGATTTTTCTAACTGCTTGCTTAGAACCTAACACGTAAGCGGTCTTGCCAGTTGCAGCTTCAACATGGTCGATCAATGTAACGAGATCTGTTGCTGCAAAGGAGCCTGTTACCTGATAAGGAGCAACTAACTTAGCATATGTAGCAGCGAATGCTGTATAGATATCCTGATTAATCTTAAGTAAGAAGGATTTAGAAACTCTGTCAATCAATTCGTTAAAATCAATACGTCCAGATAATACTCTGTTGAGTTCTTCATAAATCTTAATACCTTTTAACTGAGGAGTTACGTAAACAGTCTCTCCACCAACTAAACGCTGTCTTCTAACGCCCTGTGTACCCTCTGCAATGTCAGCAACTGTAAATAAAGATGCATCTTGTACAATAAAAGAATCCTGATCACCAAGAGCCTTATTTCTAAAATCTACAAACCTAAACAGAGGAGAAGAAGCAGGAAGCCCTTCTAAAACTGTCTTAGTAACGATTTCTTCAAGAATTGCAAATAATCCATTGCACTTACCATCTCTAATTGCTCTATAATCTAATGTGGTGGAACCATTATTAGCTTCAACCAATGCCTGTCTTAAAACTTCCATAGAATCGGAAACAGAATAATTTCCAGCGATCTTACCCTTGTAAGAATCTACTGCTAATTTTACAACTTCGTTCATTATATGTACCTCACTTTCTTATTGTTTAATATATTACTGTACTTCTACTACGTAGAAAGTCTTAGCACCAACAGTTTCAACAGCAACAACCTTACCAACTTTTGTAGATCCACTTGTCAAAGTAGCAACAACCTTCATAGTGTTTGCAGCTGCTAATTCTACGATTTTACCTACTGTAGGAGTTGCATCAAACGCTTCAACAGTAGCTGAAAAAATGTCACCATTCTGGAAAACGCCAACTCTCAGTACTGCATCAGCTGCATTTTCAAATTCGTCCATGTGTTTCTTTTCGTCATACATTACTTCTGGTGTGCAAACAATACCGAAATATGTAGTATCAACAGCAGGTGTAGCTACCTTATGAATTTCTCTTTCACCAGTAACTAAATCACCAATTGCTACCATCATACCGTTCTGAATTGCAGTAGCAGTTGTACTAACATAATACTTTGCGCTCTTAATGAGTGCAGGATTCTTTGTAAAAGCCACATTGTCTAATCTAACAATACATTTTGCCATAATAAATATCCTCCTTAATCTTTCTTAAATTTCTTAAATAAATCACCATAAGCATCTTTTTGTTCATCTGTTTTCTTTTCAACAGAAAACTTTAAATTTTCCTGTTTCTTTGGTTCTTTTGTGTATTCGGTATGTAATCCTACAATGTAAATACATTCTTTTTCCAATGCTTCAATTGAAAAGTTCTTAGCATTAGTCTTTAATTCTGAAAACTCTGTTGTGTTACCAATTCTTTCTTCAAATTTTTCAAAGACAGTAATTTCATCTAAATTTCTTTGATTATCAAGACTATCTCTTTCAAATTTAACAAGTCTTTCAACTTCTGTGTTTGGGGTGGAGTAATCAAGCTTATACTGATCAAACTCATTTTTTGCTAATTCATAAGAAGCTCTTTCTACTTGTAGTGCCTGATTTTCTTCTACTGTCAACCAAACTTTAACCATCTCTTCGAATTCACCAGAAATAGTTGCAGTTAAATTTGTTTCATCAAAAACATAAATGTATCTTCCGTAATTTGTGTTGTAGTCATTTTCAGTCCAGTGACTTTTTTCAACATATACAAAAGAATCGTCAAAATCTTCAACCCAATAATAAGTCTCTTCTACAACATTTCCGCTTGCATCATAAACAGTGTCGTTTACAAGTGCGTTTGATAAAGCGTCTCTTTTTTGTCTGTAAGTTGCTGAGAAAAGTGTGATGGGTTTTTCGTTGTTACTCTTAAATTCTTCAAGTTTGCTTCTGAAAGTTTCCTCTGTTAACTCCTCGGTTATTTCAAAATTTAAATCGCCTAAAGCTAAGTTAAATTCTTGAAGAATTGCATCTCTAATTTCATCTTTCAATGCATTTCCTCCTTCCTTGATTCCTTCTTTATTAAAATAAAAAGAGAGCTGTTCTTTCAGCTCACCCATTACTTTTGAAAATTCAGTTTGATTAAAATTATTTGTGTATGGCTCTAATCTGGAACTAGGGAAACACGGCTCTGTGTGAAATTCTAAGTTGTCTGATTTACCCAATAATGTTAATGCCGAGAATACAAAATCAATAATATCAGTATAGTTTTTATCTTCGTCGAGTTGTTTCCATTTATTAAAGTCAATTTCCATTGATTGTCCGAAATAAATACTTTCATTGTATATTGCAGACATTAAATCTGGATATCGTTCAGTCCATAAGATTACATTTGCAATTAAATATGTAGCCGTAGTTCCATCGCTTTCTGTTATATCTTCAAATCCGTAAGAATTCTCAACGACAACACCAAATGGAACAGTTAATGACTTAATCTTTAATTCATTATTTTCAATTAGAAATTCAACGTCGTGGGAGCCAACATATAATGAACCATCTTCTTTTTCAATTAAATGTCCAACCACCGGAATATAATTTAACGAATCAATATTTCTTAATACGTTTTCTTTGCTAAAATGTGAGAAATTTCTATTTTTACCCAAAGCCATAACATAACACTTGCATAGTGTGAACTGCTCATTTAATTTTTCAATAGGAGTAAATTTTGCATTGAAATTTAGAGATAATGATTTTTGATTTTCGCTCATTTTTACCTCCTTTCCACAAAAGTCATTTTTGATGAATTACTAAAATAACATTTGCCCTTATAGTTTTCATCATTTATATCCAAACAAAAAAGACTTGGATTATAATCAAATATCCAAATCTTATTTTTGTGAATATCTTCAATTGTATTAATCAAATTAAACTTTTTGGATAGGAGAGTGTCTTTAACTTTTTCATCTGTTACATTTATTAGTTGCATATTACACCTCCATTATTTACTTATTTGCGTTTTCGTCATTTTCGAGAGTTTGCTCTCCTGATTCACTAAGTCCTTCGCCTTTACTGACGTTTGTAGGCTTGCCACCTTTATCGTTGGCGTCTGGAGACAAAGTATTAGAACTAATCAATGGACTCTTAAACATGGTTTCTGTTACTTCAAGAATATCGTTTTCAAGATAACTCAAATTTACAACATCGCTAGGAGTCATACCTAACGAAGATGCATAAAGAAGTTTTGCTCCACTAACGCCATAGGTTGCAGCTTTATTGTACTGATTCTGTACTTCAGTAGAGTTAAAAATACTCTGGTCTAAGAATTTGACTTCAAACAAATACGGTAAATTCATCATCTTAATCTGCTTATTGAAATATCTTGCAACCTGAGTTAACAATCCAAAGGATATTTGTTCATCTGTTTTTGTTGATAACCCCAAACTAGAAGAGCTAACCGCTTTAGCACTACCAAATAATAAACTACTAGTACCACTACTTGCCCATAGTTCTTCTTCTGCCTGACTTACTGCGTCTTGATCTGCTACTGCCGACTTCTGAAATGAAAAATCAGTAATTCCAAAAGGCGAAAGTATTACACCAATACCATCAGGTACATTATTTAATATCTGATTGTAATATCTGGTTGCCATTTCAAAGTCCATTTTAGGGACACCTTCTTCATCAACTTCCATTTTTAAAGAGAGTACCTTGTAGTTATCTAAAGTTGTTTTCATCTTTTTCAGCAATTTATAGTCTTCGAGTCTTAATATGTCTAAGAAAATAGAACAGAAGATAGGTACACTAAATAAAGGATTGCTTTCATCTGCTTTAATACACACTCCGTTACTTGGCTCAAACCAACGTAAATCAACATTACCTTTAATGTTTTTCTTAGGATCACCCTTATATTTCAGATAAGCCATTTCTATCTCGTCGCCATATTCCGGTAAAAGATATTCTCTTGTAATAAAATAATTCAAATCCATTGAGAATGTATAAACACCATCTTCAATGTAAGAGACATCTGCAAATTTTCCATCAAATTGTTTAATATAGAATGATTCAGTTGTTTCATATGTTAACCCATAGAATACACCTTCAACAATGGCTGTAAGTATCATCTTCGGTATTTCGTGTTTTAAATTATACTTTTCCAATTGATATATTACTTTACTGTAATTATCTTTATAATTCTTCTTATTAATCTTTTTTGGAAGATTAGCAGGAACAACTATATGGTTATATGTAGGAAGTTTTGCATAATGTGTAGTTAATCGCCTATAGTGAGAACTTGTTATAAATAAGAACGTACTCATTTGTCTCAGTTCTTTTTCATATTTTTGTGGATTTTCAAGCATTTTAACTACTTTATCTATAGGGTATTTAACAAATATTACACTTTCTTTACGTTGATTCTGTAAGTCTTGTATCATAGTTTTCTTTAGATTGGCAAATGATAACTGTGCAAATCGCTCTAACAGAATTTGTTCTTCTGTTTTTATGTTTTCTTTATTTATTTGTTCCATGATAACCTCCTTTCTTATTTATTTAGTATGATGTTAATTTTGGTTGACGGAATTGAAGCATAGTTGTTGGATCGAAAGATGTGTTTTGTGGTTTATTTAATTTTCGTTCAAGCTGGCATTGCACCCAGTAATTGTAACCAACACTCGAAACACGGTCTTTTCGCATACCAGATTTTTCAAATACTTTAATGTTTACACCTTTCGTTTCATACTCAAGATTAATTAACTCGTTAACCAGTAGTGTAGTATGTATATATGGTAACTGTAATTTAGTTTTATCGGTTGGACTCATCGAATTATATCCACGGATACCTTTCAGTATTTCTTCAGCCTCAAATTCATTGATGAGTATACTAATATTTCCCTGTCTAAAACCTTCACGTAGATTAATATACATATCGTTATTGAATTGTGCGGTAGCTTGAATTGCCCATATGACTTTTGGAGCTTTTTTATCGGTACATCTATCGGCATATACTTGATCATTACAACAACTTAATGGAGGATATACAATTCCATATGTGGGATCTGGTATATCACGGCACAGTGCGTCATATATACCAAGTCCAATACCTTTTACATCAAGTGCTATATCTGTACACTTAAACTGATCAAAAAGTCTTCTTACAATTAAAGCTAATTCACTTGTATGTAGTCCTTCGTGATTTTCGGTGTATATTAAATTGCCAATATATTTATTGTTTTGAGTCGGTAAAGCACTATTTATAAATATTGAAGCAGCATCATTGTTTTGCTTTTTAGACGCTAGTAACGCAACGTCTACAGATAATATTCTACGTTCTCTATTTGCTAGATCAGGTATTTTAAAACGTTTATCGGTGGAAGATAATGGTGGATAGACAGCACTTCTAAGTGTTCTTTGTTTAGATATATCTTCATATGAAAAAAATGCTCCATCTGTATCACCAAACCATAAACATCCCATTTCCATTTCCCATATCATTTCGTTAAAATCAGATTCTGACATTTCATCTTCAACCTGTTCTCTTGATAACAAACCTTCTTTTATAGATAATTGATATGGTAGTCCACAAACAAAGTACTTTTTGTTTTCATCTAGTAATTGTGCCACGTAAGATTTTAATTTATTAAAACTCCAATGAGATTTCATCCATGCTGATGACATATAAAACTCTTTATTTCTCTCTTGTGGATAGTCTTTATATTCTGGTTTATCCATAAATTTTGGATGCCTTGGTGCGGTTAGAAACTTACGTAATACCATTGTAATAATGTTTAAATCAACTTTTACAAATTCGTCAACACACAAAATATTTGCCCTCGATCCACGTCCGGAGTCGCTACTCGTAACAACTTTTATCCAAGAACCATTTTTAAATGTTATTTTTGCATTGTTTTGCCCAATATTACATTCTTTAATCTCATTACAAAGATTAGCCGACATTTTCATTAATTCGTCTTGAATTTTTAAAAGTACCTCATTACCCTGAGATCGTGTAGAACTTGCAATACATATTTTTGACGAAGGAAAAAGAATACACCTTACAACACAAAATAAAGCAACTAAAAAAGTTTTTCCCTGTCCTCTTGAAGCCAAATAAATTGCATAGTTATTTAACATGAACATATATAATAGAATTTTCTGAAATATCTTTAAGTTAATTCCAAGATAATCTTTAACAAACCTATGTGGGTTTGAACGATAATATCCAGCTCTAAAAGCAATGGTGTTCATCAATCTATCTGCTTTGCTATTGGCAACTTCTTTTGCTGTCATTTTTTTAGTTTCAGCCATCTTCATCACCATATTTATTATGATTATCTAAATGACCACCAAAAATTGCATCGAATAGTGCTTCTGAATCTTCTTCGTATTCTGGTTTTTGTACGGTGTATTTGTTCATTTCTGCTTCATACATTCTAGCAAATTTGTTTTTAATTCCAACCATTTTTGCTAAGTGTCCCAAAAAGAATACAGATATATATTTGCCTATCCCGTCTACATCTTTAAATTCATCATCTGGTTCAGGAATTGGCTTTTCGTTTTCCCACAACCTTATTAACTGTCCAAACGTTCTATCTTCAGCTAGAGCATCCATATTTGTCTGTTTAGGTTTTAGATTTGCGGTATCTAATAAATCCTGCAAAGTCCTGTCCAAATCCTTTGTACTTTCTTTTGCTCTGTTAGCTTTTAATAATTCTAATTGTTTAAAACATATTCTTTTAAAAACTTCTTCTTGAGCTTTAGTTTTACATTCATGTCTAGTAACCCAATCATCATATTGTTCTTGTAAAAAAGCATAATCTTCATCTGAAAATCCGGTTCCAAAAAATTTAACAGATTTAAGCTTTGTTTTCTTTGAGTCTTTTACGTCTTCGTAAGTCTCAATAACATCTTCTTTTTCTTCTTGAATACGTTCTGTAATTGTATCTAAATATGTTTTGCCTATCCAAGGTTTAATTTGAATTTTACTCGAATAAGTAGATAGCCTACTTCTGTTTTCGCTTATTTTTTTGCTTGCAGCCAAAGGAGATTCGTTAAAATAAAGACCATACATCATGCAAATATGATCAATTGCTTTTTCTTCGTTGCCCATATAAAAAGATGTTAATTGCTCAAATAACTGATCTGTGCATTTTTTACAAGTAGTAATAAAATTTCCGTTACCTTTATAGGCTTCAAAATTAGTTGGCATGAAGTTGCCTTGCTGTTTAGAATAAATATTTCCACAACATGAGCATATATGTTGTTTGTTTGAAATATCTTCCTTTTTAATATTTAAGTTTGTATTATTGTTTACTTGAGTTTTGGCACTAATATTTTTAGATACCGTTTCAAGCTTAGTATTTGCACCTTTGTTTCCTATAGTGTCCAACCCCTTTCATTCAACTAATAATAGCCACCCAGAATAGAAGAGTAGCAAAAAGACTGATAAGCTATGACACCTATCAGTCCTAAATAAAATTAATTTTTATTTAATAAATTATATCTTTTTGCGTTAAATCCATCTTTATTAAATTCAGATTCTAAATAACAAATATCATCCCATTTTGGAGCAACATAACAAGTAAATTCAATTGAACCATCAATATTATCACTGTTTACTGACTTTAATAAAATCTCACTATTTTTATATCGTTCATCAATTTTATCTAATATCATTTTCTGTAAATCTTCTTGTGTTAAATACATTTTTACAATCTTCATTTACAATTCACCCTTTCATTCCAATATCCAAGTAGAATTCTCACTTTATTCACTTATTCACTTATTCACAATCATTTAATACCTTAAATATATCAATTTCTGTCTCATAGGCTAATTGTTCTCTAACAAATTCCTTGTCAACATCGCTACTTACATAAAGATAATCCATCTCGAATGTTTTATATTTATCATTACCAGTAGCCTTTTCAATGCTAATGTGTAATTCTCCACCTTCAATAACTAAAACCACGCCGTATGCATCATCGTAATCAGCCTTATCGAAATCAATATAATCAATGTGTAAATCTAACTCATTAACGGCAAATAATGTACACATATGCTTTAATATTGCTTCAGCTAATTCCTCCTGACAGATAACAGCAACAGAAGAGTAGTCACCATCATTCTGCTTACTGATATAACCTAATGTATCAAGAACGTCTTCCATTATGCTACCTTCACAGCAGAATGGAGTTACTTCATATCTAATTTTTATATTCTTCATTCATTAACCTTCTTCGTTTAATATTTTAGTTTAAAACTTCTAATTGTGTTTTATCTTTAATTACATTACCATCAATATCCTGACACATATAAATAAATCCTTCTTTTTGACTATTAGTTAGTAACCCATCAGAATAATGAACCTTCTTTGTGTCACAGCAGCACCCCTGTTCAAAAATAGTTGTATTACCTATAGCATACTGACCAACTCTGTGAGTGTGAGCCATTACTAACGATTTAAATTGATACCCTTCGTTTCTAAACCAACTCATTGCCTTTTCAGCAGTCTTTAAAATACCACTAGAGAATGCAGTAGGATGGCAGAAGATTGTCTCTCCAATCTGACAGAACCAACTATCCGTATAGTCTATTTCTACGTCATCAAATACACTAATTAAGGGTTTATATTCAACTTTTGCACGTTCACGTTTATTATAGTGTTTGAAACCATCGACAAAGATTAATTCAAGTGAAGTTTTCGGCATTAGTTCTAATAAATCAGAATCTAAATTCTTAGCAAAATAACTCTGGAATCTGAGATCGTGGTTGCCATATGTAATCGTTACTTTCTTAGGCTTAATAAAATCAATTAAATCAATAAGATATTGTCTGGTTTCAATAAGTTCTTCCATAGGACTAATTCTATATGTCTTAGGAAACTTACTGATTGCTTGGCAGTCACCAACGTCGCCGTTTATTTGAAGAATATCAACCTTGCCCACATAATTCCCAAACGTTTCAATTGGAAGTTGATATGGAACATGCAAATCAGAAACGCTTAAAATTCTATTATGAATTCCGCTTTGTCCCTTAGTGCGTTCATAAATACGACCTCTATTAAATGAAGCATAATCTTTCCGGTATGAACTTTCTCCAAAATTGTTTCCATTCTCAAAATTTAATAAATCAGCAATCATATTTGTATTTAATCCATAAGATTTCATATTCTCAAATAATCTTACAAAATAATCAGTGTAGTCCTCATTTTTACCTCTTTTAATTAAATCTGTTATAATTCACTCATCCTCTCTAATAGAAGAGTAGTACTACCTACTCTAATTTGTTTAAATTGTATAGTATCGTCTATAATATTTGTTCATAATTTACTTGCATAAGTATACATTTCTGTGATATAGTATATTTGGATAAATATGCATTAGTGTAATAATAAAAAATAATAACATAAAATCCAAGTTCTATTTATACTTAGATTTCTTTGATTTCTTTTTATCATCAAGATCATCTTCATCATAATCTTCAGATGAAGTTATATCGAAGCCCATACATACTGATTCGTCGTGCTTCTCTAAATCCACTTGTAATTCTTGTAATGTTTTACTTAACTTTAATACTTTAACAGATACTTTTCCCTTTGGTATTTCAAGCAGAGTAGTAAATGTCTCTGCTATAGATTCTACAATAGGTATTGCAATTATGTAGAACAAAATTCCACCAATAAAATATTTTAAGCTTTTCATGGAGTGTACCTCCTATATTCTTGTAACTGTGTCTTTATTTACAGCCACAACTTTTGTTGTTTTTCCTATTTTTCTTATATTATCTTCAAGTGCTTTCTTAAAGTTTAACTTTCCATTATCACTATGTACCAAACATATAGTCTGGCAACCATTATTGGATAAATTAGTATAGTAATTTATCAACTGTTCAAACTGCATATGACTAGAAAATGACTTAAGCGAATGTATGGAACATCTATTTGCATATGGCTTGTTATCAATAGTAATTGTCTTTTGATTTGACATATTTTTTATCTTCCATCCAAGTGAACCTTCAGCCATATATCCACAAGTTATAATAGCACTCTTTGGATTTGGTAATATCTTTTTTAGATACAAAATTGATCTTCCTTGAGTCAGCATACCAGAAGAAGAGCAAATTATTTTAGGTCTGGTATCCTCAACACATGATTGACTTTCTTCTATAGTACGAATAATCTTAATATTTTTCCATCCAAGTATCATTTCAAATAACTTAGCGTCACCATCTTCAAGATTTTCTTCAAAAGCGTCAAGCAATTTAACCGCTAATGGAGAATCTACTATAATTTGAGTAGTAAATGATTCGTCATTATGGAAAACTGACCATAATGTATATAGCATTGTCTCCATACGTTGTAGTGCAAAACACGGTATTAATACACTACCTTTATTTTCAATCGTTTGTCTTATAACAGACTCTATAATTTCTAAATCTTTACTTCTGTTTTCTTTTTTAGCGGAACGTAAAGGATCATTATATGTACACTCACCAATAAAAATATTACTCTTTATAATAGGCTCAAAATCCTCTACAAACGGCTGTTCAAATATAATGTTACCTATGTCACCTGAATAACTTACAACGTCTATATGACCGCTAGGAGACTTTATATATAGCATGATTTGGGTTGATCCAAAGATATGACCTGCCGGAACAAATTTTAATCCGACATTAGGTGTAACTTGAATTATTTCATTTTTTGCACAACCTAATAAGTGAGAAACAGCTTTATCTACATTTGATTGACTATATATAGGTAAATATTCCTTTTTATATCTACGTGTCAACGTAACTGAATCTCTTTCCATTATTTTAGCTGAATCTTCTAACATAATAGGAACAAATTCAATGTTATGATAGTACATATATACGGGGAAATCCGCACCATCTGCAAACAATTTTGGTATTAAACCCAAATGATCAATATTTAAGTGCGATATTGCAGCAAATGTAATTTCTGACGGCTTAAAATCAAACTTACTTGTATTAACTTTGTAACTTTCTAATAAATTAGCATTCTGATATAATCCGCAATCCAAAAGTATTTTTTCTCCAGTTGGACATTCAACCAATATAATAGAACCAGTTACTTCAGTTGATGACCTACCTAAAAATCTAACATTAACTTTTTGCTTACTGGCAATAATACTCACGCCTTTCTATAGTATATTTTGTTTTACTTTGTAACTGTTTTAGTCCTAATATCGTCGTGATACTTTTTTAAAAGCTTTAACGTACCATACCTATCATCCTCAACTACTAAGTACTGGTTATAAGTACCATGTCCACAAATTACTGCCCATCCATATCCGTTTTTACGTAAATATTTGGCTTCTTGCTTTGTTATTGGTTTCGTAAACAATCCTTCTTTCATTATAAATTTTCTCCTTAATAGAAGAGAGCCATTAATCCGAATTGAACGGATAACCTACTGATTACAGGTCAGTTGCTCTGCCAATTGAGCTATAATGGCATAATAAAAAGACCGTCATTATCAGACGGTCTACGATTTGTTGATTATCGGTGGAGTGGCACTTCCACATCTCACATTATAAATAGCGTTGCTGCCTGTTCAACTTCGATAATCATATTACAAATGGCTCACAGTATTGCGCATCGTTGAGAGGCTTGTGAGAACTTTTAAATTTAGTAAATAATTTCATAACACCGGACAGCACACCATCCATTGTTAACAATAATGTGCTGTCCTACCAGAGAGAAGAGTATATGAGAAAGTTTAGATAGAAAGCTTGTAAAAATTTTGTGGGGTGATCACTTTATTAGCCCTAAAGCCACAAAAGGCATTCCTAGATATTAACGTCCGCAGGTCGGAGATAGAGTCACCATCTACCCAAATTCAAAAATTTGCATATAGAAAGCTTATTCTATATTGTTTTTAAACCCTATAAATATTTTTAATATGTTGTTTCCTCTAAGTGAACTATTGTTAATATTAGTATTTTCATCAACTAACAATATCTCAATATTTTCATATTGTTTCATATTTAGCATTCTATAGTCTAATACTGTTATATGTAAATTTAAGTTGCTTGCTTTTCTTTTTAATTCTGGCTCATATAATTTATAATTATCTGTAAAAATAGGTATATTATAGTCGTTTGATAATCTAAGTAGTGTTGTAGTTTTACCTGTTCCACGATGTTTGTCTTGTATATCAACCGGAGAGTATTTTAGATCAATTAGTTGTGGTTGTTTTGTATCAATAAAAAACTTTAACACAGCATACCAATCTAATAATTTACCTTTTACGTCACTTTCTTCATTAGTAAAAGCTGATACCCCTAATTCCTTTAACTGTCTCAATATGATTTCAATATTTTTCATTACGTTTAATGCCTCATTATAATTATTGTTTTTGATTAATAAATCATATTTGGTTACTAGGTTATCCAAATTGTTTTGCAGTAATTTAATACTTTCTTGTTTCATTGTAATTCCTCCTTGATGTATCGGTCATCACCCTAGTGTTTAATATATTACATAAATAAAAAAGAAAGGGCATAAGTTTCCATATGCCCTTATAACAAGATACCTCTAACTTTGTATATTAGGTATTGTTTCCATAGTAGGCAAACGAGAGAAAATGGCTGTAACCACTGATATATAAGGATTGTAGACGTTGTTGTGTTAAAATGTTATGTATATAAATACGTAAAACCCCACTAAATATAGTAGTTTGAGTTAGTTTTTAGAATCGTTACACCTTTTACGCTCACGATACCTTTGAACCCTTAGTTTTGTTTTTTCTTTATTAATATCATTTTGGCACTCTTCACAATATGCTTGATTAGGTGCGTTTTGAATAAATCTTTCACCACACTTTTCACATTGAATACTATTTTCCGGTATATTATGTTTTATATTTTCAAGTATTATATTTCCGAAGCATTTCCACAATAATTCTTTGTGTGATGTTTTCTTTTTAGAATATAAATGTTTTACAAGCATGTCAGAAATATTGGTCTCGCTATATTCAAATGATAATAAATTCTGTTTAATGATTTCAATTATGTAATTTACATTATCTTGATTTTTTTGATCAATTTTAAAATGATACGTTCTGTTTAATTTATTATATATATTAATAATATTATCATCAATCTGCATAAACTTATCATTCATTAAATTCCTGTAATTTAGTTTGCCAAAGTTTTTAATATTAAATAATAGTGGCTTATTTTTAAATCTTTTATCTAAACTATTAACCAAGCTATTGTTATTTTTCTCCACCTGTTTGATTTCCTTATCTTTTGCATATATAAAGAAGTACGGTAATTTGCCTTTTGTATGTTTATTAATCTCATTATTGATTTCATCTAGTCTTTCAGGTTTATAGAGTGTTTTGGCATAATCAATAACAAAATTATTCTCCATACATAATAACTTTACAGTATTTATTGCATTTAGTTTTTCTTCTTCTAGTCCGTTAACAAATACATTACTATTCCAAATTTTAGATATATCGTTACTATATACCCCAATATTACCACCACTAAACGCTGCATTTAAACCACTCCATATATTATCAGAGTTTAAAATAACAGGTTTTGATTTCCCCATAGCATAATATAAAGGAACAATATTATATCTATTTATTGTTCTTTCTGCTATTAATATAAAATCACTATCTGCAACTACTAGCGATTTATCACCATCTACGTCAAATTGTAATATTTTTGATATTAAATCGTGGCAGCTTGTGTATATCGCATCAGTCTTAAACCATTTTGACTTTTCATTATCCACAGCATTGTTTCTTATTGCATGCTCGATAAATAAATGAGGTGATCTTAAACAGTCTAGTTTTTCAGATTCTGCAAATAATTTACAATAAACATCACCATTATTTAATAATCCATTTGGATTTTGATTATTTTGAAATAAGTATTCACAAAATGCATATAAATCTGGAATTAAAAAAGTATATTTGCCATAAACATCTAATTTGGCTGATTTATATTTTTTAATTAAGCTATTTTTTATTTGACGTAATGTGAATTTACAATATTCGTCTTGTAACAACTCTGGATATATTTCTAATGCTTGCTGAAGATATGTTTTGTTCTTATTGTGCTTTGTAACACCGAATGCATTTAACATCGTTAATTTATCACGGGATAAATTATAAAGTCTCTGCCTTGATGGTTGTATAATCTTTTCAATTTCATCTTCTTCAATATCAATAAGTGTTTGCACCATTTGATAATTAATTGTTGCCTTTGAAAAATAATCTTCTTCTAAATTACAAATTCCAGCCTGACAATTAAACTCTTTAAAACATCTTTTGTATTCATTCCAGTCAGAATAATACTTATACATTTTAAATTGACTCTCAGTAAAGATTACCTGAATATTATCACTAATAATATTCCATTCATGGTTATAAATATCTTTAATTACGGGAGAACAGTTATTCTCTTTGATAAATTTAACGAAATCAAAGGATGCTAACAAACCCTTAACCCAGGGCATTCTTATCATAAAATTCTTTTTGCTTAGTTTTGGTAAAATCATACCACATCCATCTGTGTGAGAAATAGGTACAGGCATTGTGCGTCTTTCAATTGTATAAGTCTTGTCATTAATATAATCTACTTCTCCAATAACGTCCGTTTCAAAGTCTTTTACAACAATACATTTATCAATATCAAAAGACTCCCATAAATCGGTTGCACTATTAGATAATGCTAGATATGCTAAAAATTTATTTACATTTATGCCACCTTTTTCATTAATAGAAGATATGGTTAACCCGCACATTAATGTTTTTTCATATTTATCCCATAGTATTTGTTTAATGAAGACAGTTTTCTTTAGTCTTATTTGTCCGGCACTCGAAGTAAGATATTTGTATTTTTCCCCATTATAAATAAACCCATTTTTTATAAGTTGCTCAACAACCTCATAAAAAAATGTCTGAACAACCATAATGTCTGTTGAAAGTTTATTAACTTCCATTCCTACGGTTCTTGTGAGAGTAGATTCAAAAACAGATATTACATTCTTTTCATTAAGATGTGTTGCGTTTAATTCCCTAATATTAATATTTTTCTTAAATTCCAACTTTAATAAATCTTTCTTACTTTTAATTTTTTTATTAATAAATGAGCGAATTCTTTTATATTTCTTCTTTTTATCTTTAGAAAATTTATCTGTGTCAATTTTTTTTAATTCATTTTTATGTCTTCCGTACCGAATCATACTCTGATGTAATTTACTTTCATCTAGTGTATAAAAAGATCCTGTATCAATACTATATATGTGTATTTGTTTGTTCAACGCCAATTAATTTTCCCCCAATCTAAATTCCATTACACTCCCAAAAGTCATCCATAGAATCATATCCACCACTAAGAATCATGTCTTCAAAAGAATCATATCCATCTCTACTATCTTCAGCATCTAACAAACATTCAAAATACAACCTACAATGTTTACAGTTTTCATAATTATTGTTATCAATATCTAATTTACAAGTAGTCCAACTAGTGATAAATTCACCTTTGTCTTTCTTCATGTTAATTTCTCCTCTCTATTTTCCCTATAAAACATTACATCTATCCAATGTTTTATATGTTACCTAAACACTCAAATTCTTATTCCGGCAATTAGTCTGATCGCCATCTTTATGTATAATAGTCTTGCTACCCATAACATAAAAACAATTGAACGATTTAAATACGACTTGATCTAGTCGATATGTATGTGATACACCAACCTCGCTGAGGCTAATATAAGGCACGTTGGCACGATATGTAGGTTCTATGAACTTGTGCCTATTCTTAGAAATTACACGTCCAGAAGGATGTATGTAGTATCCCATGAAATTACCGCAGATATCTTCTAAATCTCTAGGACGTTGCTGAGTAGTATTGGTACGTGGGTAGTTGTTTAATATAGTATTCATATGTTTGTTATTCTCCTTTATTTTTTGGTTTTATGAATTTCTCAATGATTATTCCTTGGTCTAAATAATATCTTTTTATTACCTCGTCACAGATATCTGGTTTTAGTACTTCATCCGTAATTGCATAAAAATTATTTGCATATCTGATTTTGCCATTAGTATCCTTATACTCTCCAGAATTATATGTATATAATATTTCCAACTTGACCAATTCTACAATAATGTTATTGATAGCCCCTCTTGACAAACCACAATCATTAGATAGAGTAGTGTGAGATGGGTAACAATGTGGTGTTGAATGACCGTCAAAATTAATAAACTTCTTAATATTAAGATATACGTTAAGTAAATCTTGTTTGCTATATGGTGCCACTGACTTAATTATAGCACTGAATTCTCTGTCATATAAAGTTACAAAGCTACCGTCAGGATTAAAAATCTCACTCTGGTTGTTGATTTGCACGATAAAACAATCATTCTTTTTTACAAATTTAATCTCATCGGCTTCATCTTGCACAATGTTTATAGCTTCTTTCTTGTCTTTAAATTTTGCATATATGTATATAGCATCCTGTTTTTCTAATAATTTTAGAGCATCAATAATTTGCTGATTGATTTTGCTTTCACGTTGATTAGGAATATAACCGATTTTCCTGCACAGTAAATCTAAACTTACTCCAACATTACCATTTAACGGACTATTAATCTTTAGATATGCCATTATCAAAGGCAGCTTAGTATTAATATCTTTTGATTTAACAAAACTTTTATCAAACATAATAAAAGATTCTGGTTGATTAATTGTGTTATCTTTATTTTCTTTGCTGATTATAATCACCTCCTTTTTTGAATATGTAGGGCAGGTACAGTTTTTGTGTACCTAAACGAACACATTACGCATTTTAGGTACACTTTTTATGTACCTAAACTAACAAAATGGCAAAGTCAGGTACAGTTTTCACGTCCAAATATGAACGTAATAAGATAGAATCATTATTATAATAATATAGAATCATATAAATAATATATAAATCTAAATCGTATCGTTTTCATCTACTTTTTCTCCCTTACACATTCTGCTTATAATTTAATTTTCTGTTTATTTCACATTTATCGTTCTAGTATAATTTGTTTTCGTAGTGTATTGTTTTATATTGTACGTAATACTAACTCACACCTCATCGACCCCTACAAGTAAATACTACCATAATATAATTTGCTTGTCAAGTGATGTTTAATATATTATTTAATAAATATTTCAACAATGTAAAATGGATGTAAGTTTCCCTACACCCACTCGTACATTCATATTACAATTTGAAATTGCTAAAGTCAGTCTTGATCACCTTATACTTTACATTACACTTATCCGGCAGCTTAACATTATCCCCCACTATAAATACTGTCGGCATAATAGGGTAGTGGTTCTTATAATTGTCGCTTATATAAAACTTCTCATACTTATTTGAGTTAAATCCTTTATGACTTATTTCCACCTCTAATAATCCCATATATATCATTCCATGTGACTTATATCCGAATATTGCATCAGGACGTATGTCTCCATATACAGGCTCTATCTTGAAGTTGAGTATTTCAGCTTTTTTGTGCAGCTCACGATAAAAATCTGTTACCAGTAAGCTGTGTTTTAATTGTTTAGGTGGAGTCTTCTTAACGTGGTAGATATATTCTTGTGATACAAAGTCTCTAGTGCGTTTAATTACATTCTCATCGTACATTACTGCTAGTCGCTTATAGCAAGCATATATACTAGGGAAGAATACTTCAGCTATAGTAGATGTAGTTGCAACTTTGAAATCTGTAATGAAGTTTACTATCTGATAATCTCTGGTTGTCATCATCGTTACATAATCACCACCTTCTAATAGGGTTCTAATAGCATTCTATTCACCATCTAAACTACATATTCTCGATTGCATTTAGTAAATCTTCTTGTGTTGGTTGCTTAGATTTTTGAACATCCTTTTCAACATAAGTTTGCTTAATTAATTCTCTGCAACGATTAACATCCAAATATGGACACTGTATTTCTATTATTTTACCTCCACGTTTAAATTTACCATGTCCATCACCTCTTAGTTTTTCTAATCCTGTTTCATCAATAACAATGCTACTATTAGTACCGTTAATAGTTTTTAATCCCAATGAGTTTGTTATATTTGCTTTGATATCACCGTCTATTACGGTTGCCGAAGGACGTTGAGTACTAATAATAAGATGTATTCCACATGCTCTTGATTTTCTTGCTAATTCTTTTAATATCGACATGCATTCCTTATCACTATGCAAATCTGCAAACTCATCTATAATAAGTATCTGATAATCTAACATTTTTGTCTTATATTTCTTGTTGTAGTCTTTGATATCCTTAACATCTTTTTCATAAAACATATCATATCGTCTGTCTGTTTCGATACTTAGTTGCATCAATAAATCTTTTGCCTGTTTCATATTTCTACAGAAACTATCAACGTTACTACACTTTCTGAATAAACCTAATTCTGCACCATTCTTCAAATCTACTAGATGTAATCTAACCTTAGACATTAATATTAAATTGCAGATGATTGATCTAAGTGTGGTTGATTTACCGCTACCTGTTTCTCCGGCTATTAACACATGAGGTTCTCCACTTGATAAATCACATGAAACTAACTCGCCACGTCTGCTATATCCTATAATAATTGGAACATCACCAGATATTTTTGTTGGCTCATAATCATAATGTGTTTTCTGATTCTCCTTATATACCTCAATCTGTATTGTCTTATAGGTGTATTTAATATCGACTTCCCGACCTAATGAGTTTTCAATTGCTTCTTGTTTGTCAAGAAAGTCTTGCAGACATATTCCCTTTGGTAAAGTAAATCGGTATATATCACTATACTCAGTTTTCTCCTTACCTTTGATAATGGGATATGCTGTGCTTACTCCTAACTTCAGATTTTTGAATAGTAGGTCAAATTTGCTCCAAGTATAAGCATAGTATGTTATTCCGAGTACTCCGACTATTTTTAGTAATTTGCATAATGGTGAGAGTGATGGATCAATTAACTCTGTACCAAATCCAGTAATAAATGAGTAGATACTTGTTTCCACTAATAACATACGAGAGTCTTTAACTTCCTTCATGATATAAATCCATCCAACATATTATTTAAGCCATCCTGATTAATCGGTAAATAGCTTTCTGTCTTCATTGGTTGCGGATAAGTGTTATGAGATAACGGATTACTTTCACGTTCTAGCTTTTCTAATACTGCTTTCTTGTAAAATTTAGCTTTGGATTCATAATTGTCTTTGCATCTCTTTTGTATTTTATAGTATAAGTCCAACTCATCTTTACCAAAAGTTACTTCATCAGATGGTAATCTATTTTTGTCACTCATAACTACCTCCTGTAATTGTTATGCTGAAGTAATGAACCAAACTTTTGTATACCAATTTTCCCATATCCTATTGCATTCGCAAATTGTGCATTAGGCATTAACTTAACGGAAGGATAGTAGAGTTTAAATAAATCGTAGAAGACTATTGCGCTGCCACCACATAAATATATCTGTGTTGTTAGTGCTGGATAATTAAGTTGAAATTCTTTGAGTATAGGCTCTAAGTATTGCTTAAGTGTAGTTAGTAGAAAGTCGGTAGATACTTTTTCACCATTAATGGCAAGTCCGTTGACCAGTATATTTTCTGCATACTGAATATCAAGTGTGAGATTATATTTCTCGTTGACTTGATTGATAATCTTAGAATAGATTTTTTGTACACCTTGCGTCCAAGTATCATACTTATGCAGGATTGGATTACCGTATAGGATTTCCAAGTAAGCTAAGTCAATTGTAAGTCCACCAAAGTCGAAGATGATTACATTGCCTGAGATGTCTGGTAGGCTAAGTAAGGCACCTATTCCCTGTGGCATAACTAATACATCATTAATTTGAAACTTGAATTCCTGACCTTTAAATATGACCTCACTTTCATTATAGGCAAGTATCATCTTCTTGAATTTATCCTTCTGTGTTTTATATTGACCAATTGGTAATCCTACTACAAGATAATAATCGTCCGATCCGGTTAATGCTAAGTTAGTCAGTGTTGTTACTTTATTCATTTCGCTATCACTCTTGTCAAATTGAATATTTCTGTCACCTGCTCCAACCGAATAATCCATTCCATCAATCGTAATAAATGCGGAACTACCCATTGCAACTCCAGACTTAGTATAGGCTGACCGGAATATTCGCTTCTCATCATCCTTGGTGTAAAGGTATCCATGATCCAAACCTTTTATTGCGCTCATATTATCCTCCTTGTAATTACAGGTAAATTTATGGTTAATTACTATAAGTTATGCGGATAAATCGAAAAAGTTACCTGTATTTACGGTAATTTACATGAAAATATTGTGGCTACTTGTATTATATTAAGCTCCGGTGGTTATTCTAATACTGAGGTGAATTCTATGGGATGGTATGCAGTAATGCTTATTATATTGGCTGTGGTTATTTATAGTGAGGAAAATAAAAAATATAAGGCTAGTAAGAAGGTGGGAGATAAAGGGGAAAGTATAGTTGCTAAGAGATTGGCTGAATTAGATGATAGTTACGTAGTAGAACATGATGTTCACTTTGGACAAGTACAGATTGATCATCTTGTGATTAATCATGAGCTGAAGATTGTGTTTGTGATTGAAACTAAGCTGTGGGGTAGGATTCTGGACTGTAATAAGGAAAATGATTATTGGCAACTAGAAAGTGGGAAGTATGTAAGGAATCCATTTAAGCAGAATAACTACCACTGTAAAGTTGTAAGGAGATATTACGGGGGTTATAGTGTGCATAGTATTATAGTTTTCGTCAGGGACAATGGTATAAGTGGAAGAAGTGTTGTCCGAGTAAGTGGACTAGTAGAGTATATTTATAGGACTTCCAGAAATGTATCTAATAGCGGTAAAATAGGATTATAAACAGATTGGTTGTCTTAACTGCTGAAACCTAGTATATGTATGAAATATTTATATAGTTAGTATCCTTAAAGGTCATTTATTTCCCTTCCCCTCATCTCTCTCTATTTTTTTGTATTTATCTATCTATTACCCCGACGACGAGTGTAATAAAGCTGAGAGATAATTATAATTTATTTCACTTCTGTATATAGATAGTGTGTGTAGATTGAGATGTAATTATGTATGTAAATTATGGAAATTAAAAAAGTATTCTGTAGAGGTCATTTTAAGGCAGTTTAATATGTTAGGTAAGGATTATTACGTCTGAGTGGTTATTGAGGCTGTAGCAGTTGATTAGAGAGCGTAGTAGGTTTGATATTAGATTGATTTAGGTGAGGATTAAGGATTGAGTTATAAGATGTGAGTTTTGATGGTAGATATGGATAAATTTTTATTTAATGGAAGTGATTTGAATTTATTAAATATTTGAGCCTCTAGGAGCGAGTTTAGTATGCTAGGTATATTAGTTATCCTATTGATAGTTTAAATGGCTGTAGAGAGCTTGTAGAAAGCGTAGTGATATTGGTAATTATAATTTTTGGAGTTGATTGTAATAGTAAGTTTAATATTGTTGGTTAAGAGGCTGAGTTAATTAAATTTTTTTGAGTTGATCAGGATGGAATATTGATAAAGTAAAATTATATTTTGTAGTGAACGTTTTAAGGCTACTTTAGTGGTTAGGTATATTAATTATCGTCTGAGGTAGTTTAGTGGCTATATAAGATTAATATAAGGCAAATTAAGATTAATAATTTTGGAGTTTAGGTGGGGATGGGAGATGGGAGAGCGATGATTAATTTAGGATGTAAAATATAACCCCGTACGGGTACGATAGATATAAATTTATGTGCTGATTATGATCAACTTCGATAGTGGATGATTGGTTATTAGCTAAAGTGGTTGATATATAAGGGATTGAGGGTAATTTGAGATGGATTGGTTGATGGAGATTTGGATGACTATTATGGTGATTCTGGTGAAAATGGGTAAACTTCGACTGGATGTAGGAGAATCAACAGGTTGAGGGATTCGAGTGGGATAATTGGGGATAATATTGAATAATTATACATAGTTAAAATGGCTGGAGTGGTTGATTATTGGGGATTCTACCGAAGTGAGTACCGAAGATAAATTGGGTGGATTATGGGTACTTCGGAGCTGGATTCTGATTGCCAGATGGATAAACATCAGATAGGCTCTTTCCGGTGGCTGCCGATTGATCCATAAATGTAAAGATACCCCCACTATAGGCATATATGAATATCATAGAATAGTATAGTATTATAGGCTTTAAGGCTTCAATTAGTCATTATGTGCTTTTATCTTATTTGTAAAGTTATTTACTTGACAGTGGATTAAGGCAGAATGATGTTATACTTTATTATAGTGAAGTATTGTAGCTGATGATACAATGTAGCTATGGCTACAAAGGTTCGGACTGATAAGTTTTAATCCATACTAAATTAGTAGGAATTGTATTGTATAAATAAATCAATATGCATAATATACGATGTCATGTATAAATATAAATTCTGACTATCACACTATTAATTCATACTTAGTTACTAGGAAATATAATATACACCAGACTCTATATCATACTATAATAGTAGGAATTATATGGATTGTACTTATTGGTTAATTCCTATCAACTTACTAGGATATAACTTCTGATCAGAATATAATTCATACTAATTTACTAGGAATTAAAATCCGGTTTTACTGGTACAATCTTATTCACACTAAAATAGTAGGATATAAATCAATTTAATTCATACTAATCAACTAGGATATAAATTCCGCAAGTCTATCCCATTCAATCAAGTCTTTCCGTGACGTACAATTCTATCACTTTGTCTTTCCAAAATATGTCGAATCCTTTCATAATCAATAAGCCTTACTATTCATCATCTACACCAAAACTGCCTAGAATCGCCTTATACGAGGTCATACAAGCATACTATATATAGTATATATTATCACTTAATATGGATCAATCATACTACATCTAGTACCTAATTGCTGCTAAATCTTTGTGCATGTTGTATATAATACTCATATATTTTCGTCATTATGTCAATATTAATGTTTCATATAGTATGTTATAATGAATTCAAGATAAGAAATGAAAGAGAGGTCACATCATGACAATAGCAACCATTAAGAAAATCGAAGCAATGAGAAAATCAGAAAACTATAGATATTGTAAAGGTTATGAAATGGTACTTGTAAGCCTATATGATGCAATCGTTAACCGTTACTGTGACACAATGGAATATGATGCAAAACACGAATGTTTCACAGATTCAAGCAATCAGGTATATGAAATCAGTTTTCCAGAATATGCTTTACTCAATGGAATGGCAGTAAATTATGATGATTGTATCTCCTATATCGGAACTGCCGATTTACATTATGCAGTAATTAGAAACTTTGACAAACTTGTAAAAGAGATTAGCAAACAGTTATAAACAGAACATATTAAACATAACACGGACTGCATAGCCTCACATAATAGGTGCAACTCCTAAACAGTCCATTAGTAATAAGTAACCTACTGCAATAAGTCCTAACTAGCAACTAGGCACTAGCACATTGACAACTTCACAATTCCACGGTTTGAGCATACCACTTGTCAAATGCTTGTCGTTTTAATAGTTTTTCCGAATGGTAACCAATCCATAAAAATATAAGACTATTCCATATGCTTACAATGGATACAATAGAAGCAGTATTATCCAACTAACCGATATTATCCAGTCATTCTAATTCAATCTCATATATCTATTCTACTCTAGCAATCATTCAAGATTGCTTTTTTTATTGTAATAACATATTATATTAAACAATGTTTCACGTGAAACAATTCACGTAGTAATACAATGTTAATCCTATACTAGGAATTGTTATATAGCATCATCATATATAACTAGCAAAGCAGTATACATTATAATAAGCAAATACGATATATTAATAAAAATTATAACTTGCCTAATCCGTAAAACGTGAGGGACTTTGTAATAATAAAGTTTATATTATGGATTGCAATAATTATTATAATTGAATGCATTATGAAAGATTGCTAGTATAGATATTTACATTGTAACTATTAACCATTAAAATAATAATCAATCAGGAGGTTATCACATGAGTAAATATGTTTGTCAGTTACCAGACGAAACACAAAACGAAATTATAGCAGAATGTACAGAAGTATTCAAATCCTTAGCTTATTCAGTAAACATCCAAGAAGAAATTGAAAATGTACTTAATTCAAAATTATCCGATATATCCGATACTATTGATATAAGCAAGTATTTATAATATCATTATCAAACTAACATTTTATCATAATATGGAGGGAATAAGAAATGAAAATTGAGATTAAAAATCAACAACCATTACCAGATAGTCAATTTGTTCCTCATCATGTAGATATTTGGTATGATAGACATTCAAGAAACTGGGTTGTACAACTCATGGATAAATACGGGAACCAAATTACATCTGGTGCAAATTATGTTTACTCGAAACCAGAAGCACTAAACATTAAAAAACAATATGAAAAAGAATACAATTTAAGATAATTGTTGTTATTGAATTTGAAAGGGGAAATTTTATGAAAAAAGGATTTATTGAATTAAATGTTCCTGAAAGTTGTGGAACTTGCCGTTTTCGTCAGATTGCAATTGATAGTGATTTATTTATAGACGATGAACCGTATTGTGTGGCAACAATGGCATCAATGCTAAATAGCAATCCAGATATAAAACCATATTGGTGTCCAATTAAAGTAATTGAATAATTGAATC